>JADJEE010000001.1:3143805-3458186 GCA_016709225.1 Deltaproteobacteria bacterium
ACGACGGCCCGCCGGTGGTCACGATCACCGCACCGACGAACTACGCCATCGTCGATCCCGAGCTCACCATCGCGGCGACCGTCGACGACGCCTTCGGTGGGGTCGCCGTCGCGCTCGAGGTGGTCGAAGCGGGCCAGTCCCTCGACGACGACGTGCCGCCGCACTCGTGGCACCTGCAGGCGATCCCGGCCGGCAAGTGGACACTGCGCGTGACGGCCACCGATGCCGACGCGAACGTGAGCATGCAAGAGGTCGTGGTGTGTGTCGGTCTCGACGAATGCAACGATGAGGTCGGCGGCAGCAGCAGCGGTGGTGGCAGCTCGTCCGACGGCGGTGGTGCAGACACCAGCACCGGCGCCGCCGAGACCACCACCGGCGAGGCCGCCAGCTCGAGCGACGGTGGTGGGAACGACACCGGCGGGGCGGTGACCGGCGTGGGCACGACCGTCACCACCGGGGGCTTCGGCGGCGGCGATGCGGCGCCGGGCTGCGGCTGCACGAGCGACACACGTGGTCGCGCCGGCGCGTGGGGCCTGGCGCTGCTGGTCGCATGCACGCAGCGCCGACGGTCCGCATCGCGCCGTGGCGGGAACGGCCGCGGGAGGCCGCCCGTCGGCGCCCGCGGCACCAGCTGCTAGCGCTGCCCGTCGGCCGCGATCGCAGCGGGCGGGTCGGCCTTCGGCCCCTCGCGCACGAAGGTCCAGTCGCCGGCGCCGGCGTTGCTGCCGTCGCCGCGCCCGAACGAACCCGTCAACGCGGAGCTGTCGCGGTTGACCAGCAGCCACCCCGCTCCGCGATCGCCACGGCCGTCCTGCCAGGTGAACTCGACGAGGTTCGAGGCCTTGCGCTCGCCGTCGGGGCCGGCGATCTGCACGTGCGTCATGTTGAGCACGTAGCGGCGCTCGATGGCATCGGCGGCGAACAGCCCGCGGTAGCGCATGGGCGCCAGCTCGTCGACCACGAAGTCCCCCGCGACGCCCGCGATCTCGCCGTGCCAGCGCCCCGCGACCGTGACCGGCTCGGCGTAGAGCTCCGCAGGTGGCAGGTCGGGGGTCTCGGTCTTGTCGCAGGCGGCCGTCATCAACGCCAGCCACAACCAACGCGGGCTCACCATCGCCACAGCACTCCTTGCAGCAACGCCGTCGTGCGTCGGGCACGACGTTGTGCCCGCGCGCCGCGACCGAGCGTCGCGAGTCGCACGGTGCCGGCCACGAGCAGCGCCGCACCGACCGACACCAACGCCGCCGCCGCGACGCTGAAGCGTCGCGCACGATCGAGGTGTTGCGCGAAGGCGCCGTGCTCGGTCGATCCGATCGCGGCCCGTCGCTGGCTCGCCATGCCGCCGTAGAGGCCAGCGCCGACGAGCAGCCCCACCCCTCCGATCGCGACCAACGACAGCCCGAGCGCATCGTCGGCCGGACGCGGTCGCGGGGTCGGCTGCGGCGGCGTGGTGGTGCCTGCGTCGTCGTCGTCCCCGCTCGCCGGCGGCTGCTCACCGCAGGCCGCGATCGCCTCACGCGCTGCGCGGGCACCCGCGGCCGGCGGCGCGGCGTCGAGGTAGAGCCGATAGAACTCGACCGCCGTGTCGCAGTGGCCGTCGGCGCGCTCGATCTGCGCGCGTGCGTAGAGGAACTCCGGCCAGGGCTCGATCATGTATGCGCGCGCGATCGCTGTGCGTGCCGCCCGGTAGTCGCCGGCCTCGAAGTGGTGCAGCGCCTCCTCGGCGGCCGCGGCCGCGGGTCGCGACGGTGTGCCGTCGTCGTCGGCGATCCCGGCGGGATCGAGCGAGGGTCGAGTCGGCGCCGGCGCGAGCGCGACGGCCACGGCGAGCAGGTGCGCGGACATCCGTCAGTCGTGGGGCGGGAACAGGGCGTTCGGCCGCGAGGGCGTCGGCGCGTGCGGACCGGCGGCCGAGGGGACCGGCGCGTCGACGCTCGGGCGCGTGCCGGCGGCGGCCCGGACCCGCGGCTTGACCTTGCGCGCCGACGAGATCGGCGGTGGCGCGGCGTCGTCTTCGACGTCGTCGGGCGCGAGCTCGATGTCCACCACCGCATCATCGCCGAACACCGCGTCGGCGCCGGCGGGGTCGGGCGTGTGCGCACCGTCCCCGGCCATGCCGCCCGCGACCACGCCGCGCTCGGGCGCGTCGTTCGGGGGCACCGCGAGCCCTCGCGCGCTCGCGGGCTCGGCCGCAGCAGCGGGCTCGGTCGGTGCGGGTTCGATCGCGTCGGCGCCCGCCGGCTCGCTGGCGATCGCGGCCGCCGTGGAGTGTGCGGTCTGGGTCGAGCGCCACCACTGCAGCGCGCCCACGCCCATCGCCGCGACGACACCGACCGCGGCCACGGCCGCGACGACCACCGCTGCACGCGTGGGCCCTCGCCGCGGCGCGAGCTCGGCGGCCATGCGCGTCGCGGCGTCCTCGTCGACGGGGGCCGCATCGGCACCGGCGCCCATGCTGCCCTTGCCGAAGGTCGGATAGGGCTCGTCGCCGAACAACCCGTGCATGTACTCGGCGAGCCCGTGATGACCCACGCGCAGGCGCGCGGCGTGGGCAAAGGCCTCGAGCTCGAGGCCCAACGCCTGCGCCGTCGCGGGACGCTGTGCCGGATCGCGGTGCAGCGCACGCATGACGATCTCGGCCAGCGCAGGCGGATAGTCGGGCTGCAGCTGTCGCGGGTCCGGCACCATGCCGAACACGATCTTGCTCATCACCGCATAGTCGTGATCGCCGACGAACAGTCGCTGCCCGACCGTCAGCTCCCACAGCAGGATCCCGAGCGCGAACACGTCGCTGCGACGATCGACGACGTCACCACGGCACTGCTCGGGCGACATGTATCCACGCTTGCCCTTGACCACACCGGCCTGTGTGGCCTTCGAGCGGGCCTCGGCCCGCGCGATGCCGAAGTCGACCAGCTTGACCACGCCGTCGAACGTGACCAGCAGGTTCGAGGGCGACACGTCGCGGTGCACCAGCTGCAGCGGCACGCCGTCGGGGCCGCAGCGCTCGTGGGCGTGGTGCAGGCCGGCTGCGGCCGGCAACACCAGCGACAGCGCCACCTCGAGCGGCATCGGGCCCGGCGGCGCGGTCTTGAGGATCGACCGCAGGTCGCGGCCGTGTACGTACTCCATCGCGTAGAAGTGGTCATCGCCCACGCGACCGATGTCGACGACGTGCGCGATGTTGGGATGATCGAGGGTGCCAGCGAGGCGCGCCTCGTCGAGGAACATCGCGATGAACTCGGGGTCGTCGGCGACGTGGGGCAGCACCAGCTTGAGGGCGAACAGCTTGTCGAAGCCACCGATGCCGCGCGCACGCACCAGGTAGAGCTCGGCCATGCCGCCCGAGCCGATGCGCCGCACGATGGTGTACCGCCCCATCGTCGTGCCAGGCGCGAGCACGCGTGGCCGCAGCGTCACTTCGCCGAGCGGTTGCATCCCTCGGCCCCAGCATACGATCGCCGCCGGTCGCAAGGCGAGCCGTCCCGTCGACGCCCCGCGCGCGGGCGGGCGCTGCCGCTAGCGCGGGCGCTTGGTCGGCACGTGGGCATCCGCGAGCGATCGCGTCCAGCCCTCGAGATCCGCGAGCAGCGCACTGCGCGGCGACTCCGGCCCGCCGAGCTGGTCGACGTAGTAGCGCAGCAGCTCCCGCGCTCTCGCGAGACGCGTCGTGACCGTGCTGACCGGCACACCCGTGGCAGCGGCGACCTCGCCGGTGCGCAGGCCCTGCCAGTAGAACAGCTCGACGGTGAGCTGCAGCTCACCCGACAGCTGCGCGAAGGCGATGAGCAGCAGGTGTTGCTCCTGGCGACGCCCCACCATCGCCGAAGGTGAGGTCCGCGTCAGGTTGTCGTCGACGTTGCGCTCGAGCATCGACTGGAAGCGAGCATGGGCTCGCAAATGCTTGAGCAGCTGGTTGCGAGCGATGCCGAACAAGAACCCGCGAAAGCTGGCATCACCGCGGAAGCTATCGAGCGCCTCGACGCACGCGAGGAAGGTCCGCTGCGTGAGATCGTCGGCGCCCTCCGGCAGCCGCCGCGCGAAGAAGGCGTGCACGCTCGCGTAGTGGCGCGCGAACAATTGTCCGCCCGCGGTCTCGTCACCGCCCCGCCACGCCCGCAGCAGCGCGAACTCACCGTCGTCGGCCGCGTTGCCGTCGCCGTCCCCCGTCACCATCCGCCGTAAAAGCGTACTCCCGGTCGACCACGCTTGTCACAGGCGCGGCCGATCCGCGACCATGGCGCGATGCGTCCGTCGTCCACACCGCTGACGTACGCGCTGGTCGGCGCGCTCGCGAGCGTGGGTGGCCCCGCGTGTCTACGCGACGGCGTGTTCCAGTGCGTCGAGGACGGCAGTTGCCGCGACGGCGGCGCGATGGGTCGCTGCGAGCCGAGCGGGTACTGCAGCTTCGCCGACCTGCGGTGCGAGTCCGGCGCTCGCTATAGTCGCTTCGCGTCGCCGCCGCTCGCCGGCCGCTGCACCACGGTGGGTGGCAGCGAGGGCGGATCGTCGAGTACCGCCGACGACGGCTTCGACACCGCGTTCGAGGACGGCAGCAGCAGCAGCGCAAGCGCCGTGGTCGACGCGGGACCACCGGCCGTGCGCACGCCGGTGGTGCCGGCGTGCGGCAACGGCTACCTCGAGGACACGGAGATCTGCGACGACGGCAACCTCGTCGACGCCGACGGCTGCAACGTCGACTGCGTACCGTCGGGCACCGTGCGGTGGACCACGCTGCAGCAGGGCGACGCCGGCGGCAACGACTACGGCTTCGCGCTGGCGTTGCTGCCCGACGGCAACATCATCACCGCCGGCCGTTCCGCGGGCGACAGCGGCGACGCGTGGTTCTCGCGCTTCGATGCCGTCGACGGCAGCCTCCTGCGCAAGTGGCTGAACTCCACCGAGCAGCCCGAGGAGGCCCGTGCGGTCGTGATCGACGATGCCGCGAACATCTACGGCGCCGGCTGGTACCGCTGGGCCGACACCAGCACGCGCCGCGAAGACCAGCTCATCGGAGCCTACTTCGATCACGCGATCGAGGGCGGTGAGCCCGGCGGGGCGGTGGAGCAGCTGTGGCTGCATCGCGCCGACAGCCCCGCCCACGGCGACGACCGCTCCTATGCCGCAGCGCTGCGGGCCAACCGCACCCAGGTGGTCGTGTTCGGCAAGGGCGGCGCCGACACGGACATCGACAGCTTCGTGCGCGGCTACCCACTCGGGGGCCCCACGCCAGCGTGGTCGAGCCTGGCTGGCATCGATGCGCGTGCCGACGAGGTGCGCGCAGGGGTGGTCGACGCCGACGAGCACATCTATGCCGCTGGGGTCGTCACCACCAACAACAATGGCAGGACCGACGCGTGGATCGGCGAGCTCGGTGCGCCGGTGGGCACCAGCGCGACGTGGCTGTGGCACGCGCGGCTCGGCACCGCGACCGTCGACGAGCTCGCGCAGGCGATCGCAGTCGCCGACGACGACACCCTGCTCGTCGGGGGCCACGTGGGCCTGCGCGCGATGTGGGCCCGCTTCGATCGCGCCGGGCTCGAGCTCGAGCGGTGGGTCGATCCCGGCGATCAGATCTCGGAGATCCACGGCATCGCTGTCGACGGCACCGGTGCGTTCGTGACCGTGGGCTACGTCGAGAGCCTGGCCCACCTCGAGGACATCACGGTGACCAAGTACGACGTCACGGGCACGCGAGCGTGGGCCGATCGCTACGACGGCGACGCCAGCGGCAACGACCGCGCGCGCGCGGTCGTCGTGACCGAGGACGACGACGTGATCGTCGTTGGCCATGCGGTCACCGCCCTGGGTGCCTCGGATCTGTGGCTTCGTCGCTACGCCCCCTGACGCCGCACCCAGGGGCCAACCGCAAGGGCGCCCCCGGTACGGCGCCCGCCGCCGAGCCCCCGCGCGCGAAGGCTTTGCGTCGGGCGGCAATTCCCGCGGGGCTGCCGTGTGCAAGCCAGCTTTCATTGTCATGCTCGGCCCGACCGTGAGCACCGCGACCCCGCCGATGCCCGAGCGCGCCGTGCTGTCCGCACGCGGTCTGACCAAGGTCTACCGCATGGGTGAGGTCGAGGTGCACGCGCTGCGGGGCGTGGATCTCGACCTGTTCGAGGGCGAGTTCGTGGTGCTGCTGGGGGCCTCCGGCTCGGGCAAGTCGACGCTGCTCAACATCCTCGGTGGGCTCGACCAGCCCAGCGGCGGCTCGGTGCGGCACCGCGGCGACGAGCTCACGCGCGCCGACGAAGCCGCGCTCACCCGCTACCGCCGCGAGCACGTGGGCTTCGTGTTCCAGTTCTACAACCTCATCCCGAGCCTCACCGCGCGGGAGAACGTCGCGCTCGTCACCGACATCTGCACGCACCCGATGACGCCGGACGAGGCGCTCGCGATGGTCGGCCTCGGCCATCGGGTCGACCACTTCCCCGCGCAGATGTCGGGCGGCGAGCAGCAGCGGGTCGCGATCGCCCGCGCGATCGCGAAGCGACCCGAGGTGTTGCTGTGCGACGAGCCCACCGGCGCGCTCGACGTGGTGACCGGCAAGGTCGTGCTCGCGGTGCTCGAGCGGGTCAACCGCGAGCTCGGCACCACCACCGCGATCATCACCCACAACGCCGCGATCGCGCGCATGGCCTCGCGCGTGATCACCTTCGCCGACGGTCGCGCCCAGCAAGTGACGACCAACGACCGCCGCGCCGCCGCCGAGGAGATCGAGTGGTGAGGGCGCTCGATCGCAAGCTGCTGCGCGAGCTCGGCAACCTGCGGCTGCAGCTGCTGGCCATCGTCATGGTGCTCGCCAGCGGGGTTGCCAGCTACGTGTCGATGCTGAGCGCGTACGACTCGCTGGCGCGCTCGCAGGACAGCTACTACGCGGCCTCGGCCTTCGCCGACGTCTGGGCCACCGCCAGCACCGCGCCGGCGTCGCTGCGCCACCGCATCCTCGAAGTGCCCGGCGTGGCGCAGGTCGAGACCCGCGTGGTGCAGTCGGTCACCCTCGATCTGCCCGACATGTCCGAGCCAGCCACCGGTCGGCTGCTCTCGATGCCCGCGCGCGCCGACGGACTCAACCGTCTACACCTTCGGGCGGGTCGCTGGCCCGAGCCCGGACGCAGCGGCGAGACGTTGATCAACGAGGCCTTCGCCAACGTGCATCAGCTGGGTCCGGGCGACGCGCTGTGGTGCGTGATGAACGGCCGACGCGAGCAGCTGCACGTGGTCGGCATCGCGCTGTCGCCGGAGTACGTCTACTCGGTGTCGGCGGGCTCGCCATGGCCGGACGACAAGCGCGCGGCGATCCTGTGGATGGACCACGAGGTGCTCGCCGACGCGTTCGCGATGCGGGGCGCGTTCAACGACGTCACGCTCGCGCTCGGCGTCGGTGCCAGCGAACGCGCCGTCATCGCGGCGGTCGATCGCCTGCTGGCGCCGTGGGGCGGGGTCTCGGCCCACGGCCGCTCGCTGCAGAGCTCGCACCGCTTCCTCGCCGACGAGCTGCAGCAGCTGCGCTCGATGGGGCAGGTGGTGCCCATGATCTTCCTCGGGGTCGCGGCGTTCCTGCTGAACGCGGTGCTCTCGCGCATCGTGGGCGGACAGCGCGAACAGATCGCCGCGCTGAAGGCCCTCGGCTACGGCAACCTCCGGCTCGGGGTCCACTATGCCGAGCTGGCGTTGGTGGTCGTCACGGTCGGCAGCGCCATCGGCATCGCGCTCGGTGGCTGGCTCGGCGACGCGATGGTGGGGCTCTACCGCCAGTACTTCCGCTTCCCCAACCTCGCGTTCGCGCTCGAACGCGGCACCGCGCTGACCGCCATCGCGATCAGCACCGTCGCGGGCGTGGTCGGGGCGCTGGCGGCCGTCCGCGGGGTCATCGCGCTGCCGCCGGCCGAGGCCATGCGCCCGCCGCTGCCGGCCCGCTACCATCGAGGCCCGCTGTCGCGCGCGCTCGAGCGCGTGCTCTCGCAGCCCGCCCGCATCGTCGCGCGCAACCTCGCCCGCAATCCGCTGCGCAGCCTGCTGTCGTCGCTGGGCATCGCGTTCTCGATCGCCATCATCATCGCTGGCAGCTTCTCGCAGGACGCGCTCGTCGAAGTGATGGACGTCGCCTTCCAACGCGAGCAGCGCTACGACGTGCAGGTCGCGTTCCGCATCGCGCTCTCGGAGGACGCCGTGCGCGAGCTGCGTTCGCTGCCGGGCGTGCTCGAGGTCGAGGGCCAGCGTGCCGCACCGGTGTGTCTGCACGTCGGCAACACGCGCTATGACACCGCCATCGTCGGCATGCCCGAGCACCCCCGCCTGCGACGCCTGCTCGGCGACGACCTGCGACCGGTGACGATGCCCGAGCGCGGTCTGGTGCTCACCGACGAGCTCGCCCATCGGCTCGACCTGCAGGTCGGCGACGTCGTCGACGTCGAGGTGCTCGAGGGCCGGCGTCACACCGTGCAGGTCGAGGTCGCGGGGCTGAGCCACGAGCGCCTGGGCCTGTCGGGCTACATGCGCATGGCGGCGCTGCACCGCCTGCTCGGCGAGGGGCCGCGGGTCACCGGTGCCCTGCTGGCGGTCGACCCCCACCTGCGCGACGCGACCTACCTGCAGCTCAAGCGCGTGCCGGCGGTCGCGTCGGTGGGCCTGCGCTCGGCGGTGTTCGACATCTTCAACGAGACCACCGCCAAGATGCAGACCACCACGACGGTGCTGCTGGCAGGATTCGCGTCGATCATCGCGATCGGCGTGGTCTACAACGGCGCGCGCATCACTCTGGTCGAGCGCTCGCGCGAGCTCGCGACCCTGCGCGTGATCGGGTTCACCCGCGCAGAGGTCTCCGGCATCCTGCTCGGGGAGCTGGGGGTGCAGCTGCTGCTGGCAATCCCGCTGGGCTGGCTGCTGGGCTGGTCGCTCGCGCTCGGCGTCATCCAGGGCGTGGACGCCGAGCTGTTCCGCTTCCCGCTGATGATCTCGCCCAGAACCTATCTGTTCGCGACCGCGGTGGTCGTGGTCGCGGGGCTGCTGACGGCGCTGTCGGTGCGCCGCAAGGTCGACCGGCTCGATCTGGTCGAGGTGCTGAAGACCCGGGAGTGATGCCCATGAAGTGGATCAAGTGGACCATTGCCGCCGCCGTCGGGGTCGCTACCGCGGCCGGTGTGGCCGCGTCGCTGCGGACCAAGCCCATCCGGGTCGAGAGCGCGAGCGTGGCGCGCGAGCGCCTGCGCGTCACCATCGACGAGGACGGCCGCACCCGCGTGCAAGACCGCCACATCGTCACCGCACCGCTGACCGGCAACCTCGCGCGCATCGATCTAGAACCCGGCAACGCGGTGACCGAGGGGCTGACGGTCGCACTGATCGAGCCGATCCCCCCACCACTGCTCGACGCGCGCGCCAACTCGGAGCTCGAGGCCCGCGTGCACGTCGCCGAGGCCAGCGCCAGGCAGGCCAGCGCCGCGGTCGGCCGGGCCGAGACGCGCAAGACCTTCACCAGCCGGCAGCTCACGCGCCTGCGCAAGCTCGCGTCCGACGGCGCCGCCAGCCAGGAGGAGATCGACACCGCCGAGCTCGATGCCGAGGCCGCCGCGCGCGAGCTCGACGCGGCGCGCTTCGGGGCCCGGGTCGCGCGCTTCGAGGTCGACACCGCCAAGGCTGCGCTGGCCCGCAGCGCCGGCGGCAGCTCGACCGAGCAGTTCGAGATCCACTCGCCGATCGTCGGCACCGTGCTGCGAGTGCTGCGCGAGAGCGAGGGCCTGGTCACCGCCGGTACGCCGCTGATGGAGCTCGCCGATCCCCACGCGCTCGAGATCGTGGTCGACGTGCTGACCGCGGACGCGGTCGAGATCGAGCCCGGCGACGCGGTCGAGATCCAGCGCTGGGGCGGCGAGCAGCCGCTGCAGGGCCACGTGCGCCTGGTGTCGCCCTCGGCCTTCACCAAGGTCTCGAGCCTCGGCGTCGAGGAGCAACGCGTCGACGTGATCGTGAGCATCGACGACCCCTACGAGCGCTGGCAGCAGCTCGGCGACGGCTATGCGGTGATCGCCAGCATCGTGGTGTGGGAGCAGGACGATGCCGTCACGGTGCCGACCGCGTCGCTCGTCCGCGACGACGAGGGCTGGGCGCTGTTCGTGATCGCCGACGGTGTTGCGACCCGCCGCAAGGTCGGTGTCGGCCGCCGCGGCGCCACCGCGGTGCAGATCACCGAGGGCGTGACCCCCGGCGAGGTGATCGTGATGCACCCCAGCGATCGCATCGCCGAGGGCGTCGCGATCGAGCCGCTCTAGCAGGGGCTCACTCGGCGAGCGGCAGCCGCCCGCGCAGCTGCTCGAGCGCAGCGGAGATCGCCGCGTCGTCGTGGCTGGGCAGCAAGCGTGCGGTCCACTCGATCGCGGGGTCGACCGCGCGGAACACCTTGGTCGGCCGCGGCGGCCGTCCCACCAGCAGGAACGTGTTGATGAAGGCCATCACCGCCGCCCCGCGGAAGCCCGGCAGCAGCACCACGTGCGCGCGCGAGCGGGCGAACAGCGCCGCGTCGCGGGTGTACGCGGCCGAGCACGCGCGGACCTCGTCGGAGAACTTCGGCACGCCCGAGAACGCGACGTTGAGGAGGGCCAGCGGACCATGGCTCGCCTCGACGCGGCGACCGTGGTCCCCGAGCGCGCGCATCTGCGTCATCTCGGGCGCGTCGGCCCACGCGCACAGGAACAGCGCGTCGTCGTGGGCCATCAGCACGCGCCCATCGGCGTAGAGATCGACCAACGCCATCGTCGTGCGTCACGGTAGCACGGTGGTGCGCACGCGCAGCAACGCCCCCCGAAGCGGGACGGCTTCAGGGTGGGCCGGAGACGATCGATGCGCGGGCGCAGGTCGGGCCGAGATCCCACACCGCGTGCGCGTCCTCGGAGGCATCGCCGCGGATGCCGGTCATGATGGCGCCCATCGGGCACATCGCGTCCTGCTCGCCGCCGCCGCTGCCGGCCGCGCCGGTCCACGGGCCAGGTGGCGCAGGATCGAGTCGCACGCCGCCGGGTGCGTCGGCGTCGAGCGTCGGGGTCGCACAGGCGAGCCGCAGATCGACGATGTGGTCGCCGCTGTAGACCTTCGCGGTGAGCCCCACGGGCACGTCGCCCGGCGCACACGCGATCGCATAGCTGGCCAGCTCCGGCGTCTGCGAGCCGCGCTCGGGCAGCACCGTCGCGTCGTCGACGATCTCGAGGTGCACGCCACCTTCGGCGGCCAGCGTCAGGCGCGAGCAGCCCCCGGCCACGCTGACCGTCCACGAGTTCTGGTCCGAGACCCCGCCGAGCTTGCCGTTCAGACCTCGCAGCACCCGCGGCACGCCGTCGGCGATCACGAAGCAGCTGTCGGTGAAGCCCACCGCGCCGCTCATGCCGACCGGTGGCGGTGGATTGGCGACCATGAGCTCGACCGCACGGGGCGTGAGCCTGCAGTCGCTGCTGCAGCCATCGAGGGGATCGTCATTGGCGTCGTCGCAGGCCTCGCCGTCGCCCGGCACGCCGTCGCCGCAGCTCGGCATCGCCCCGCCACTGCTGCCCTGGCTCGCGTCCGCGCCGGCGTCGCTCGAGCCGGTGTCGAGCGGACCCGTGGCGGTGCCGGTGCCGGTGCCGGTGCTGTCCCCGGAGCCGTCGCTGTCGCCGTCGTCACTGGCGGCCGTGTCGTCGGACGCCGCCGCGCCGCCGTCGTCGCTGGGCGACTCGGAGAAGCATCCCGCGCCCGCCGACAGCACCCACACCGCCAGCAGCACGCCGCGGCGCCCCCGCGTGCCCGCGGCGCTCCCCGACCCCGTGGCCCCCGTCGCGATGTCCGTCGATCGTCGCATGCGTCGTCACGACTGTACCAACTCGGCCACGCCGGCGCCGCCGGTCGGGGCCCGCATCGCGGTCGACTTCACGCAACTTCGCAATCGTGCGTGCCGCCAGTGCCGAGCCCCTGGCGTGGCGTGCGACTTCGGGTGCAAGATCGTCGTGGTGAGCTGGCGTCGTCCGTCTGTCCGAGACCTGCCGCGCGGCCCGATGATCGGCGCCACGTTGGCCTTCGTGGTCGCGTGCAAGGAGCCCAACCCGGCGTTCATGCCCGACACCGACGGCACCACGAGCACCGCCGGCAGCGGCCCCAGCAGCAGCAGCGGCAGTGATGGTCCGGTCTCGCTCACCCTCACCGGCGCCACCACGACCGCCTCGAGCGACGGCTCCACCGCTGTCGACGGCAGCTCGACCACGCAGGATCCCACCACCGACTCCGACCCCACCGCCGGCGACGCGACCTACCCCGCCTGCGATCCCACCGCCATGCCCCCATGTCCGCCCGAGCAGAGCGACTGCGTGCTGGTCCAGGGCGGCTCCTGGTGCGCGAAGAACTGCGACGGCGACGCGAGCATGTGCCCACCGCCGACCTCCGGCACCGCCACGGTCGAGTGCGCAGGGCCGGGCGGCAATCAATGCGCACTCGACTGCAGCGCCAACGCGACCTGCCCCGACGGCATGGACTGCCGACACCTCACCGGCACGGTGTACCGCTGCATCTGGCCGGGGTGATCGACCGCCGGTGTCTCGAACGCGTCATGGACCGCCAGGCGCGGGGTCTGGCGGTTGCCTGATGGGTGCAGAGCGCCGCGGACCAAGCTCGTCGCCATCGCACCACTCGCGAATCGGCAGCTCCCAGTTCGGCGTGTGACGGTCGCGAAGCAGCTCGCAGGTGTTCACTCGGATGGCGCAGTGGCGCTCGAGACAGAGGCAGCCAGTGCCGGGAACATCCATGTCGAGCGTGCCCGCGATCACCATCTCCACGGGCCACATCATCTCGGATTCTCTACGAACGCCGCAGACGTATGGGTGCACCGAGCCGACGGGCATGCAGTCTGCGTCAACGAGGCACTCGGACGGACGCTCGGGCGGCAACGGATCCGGCGGATGGCCGAAGGGCTTCGGCCCGGCTCCGCTCGCATGCCCGACGTCGCGCCGATCGTCCACCGCACGAGGGCCGGTCGTGCATGCGACGGCAAGCACCGTTGCAACGAGCGCGCCTGCCCGACCGAGGCACAGCGCGGGCGCATGGGGCATGTGAGCGACGCGCATCTCAAACTCGTTTCCCATCCGCGATCGTCAAGGCTAGGTCCGTCTACGTACGCCCGCCAGCGCCGTCTGTCGAAGTCATTCGAACAGGACGCGCCGCGTTCGTGGCCCCGATCGTCTGGCCGTCGGCCGCCTCAGCCGCATCGGCGCGCTTCGTTCCGACCGCCGGTGTCTGTTAGCCTCGCTGCCAGCATGCGCATCCAATTCCTCGGTGCCGCCGGCACCGTGACCGGTTCGAAGACCCTCGTCACCAGCACGCGCGCGCGCGTGCTGGTCGACTGCGGCCTGTTCCAGGGCCTCAAGTCGCTGCGGCTGCGCAACTGGGCCGAGCCGCCGTTCGAGCCCGCCGAGCTCGATGCGATCGTGTTGACGCATGCGCACATCGATCACAGCGGATGGTTGCCGCGGCTGCACGTGGCGGGCTTCCGTGGCCCGGTCTACTGCACCCACGGCACGCGCGACCTGCTGCAGGTGTTGCTGCCGGACTCGGGCTGGCTGCAGGAGGAGCAGGCGCGCCACGCCAACCGTCACCGCTGGTCGAAGCACGACCCGGCGTTGCCGCTGTACACGCGCGCGCAGGCCGAGGCGGCGCTGTCGCTGCTGCGACCGATCGCGACCGGGGCCAACGTGCGCGTGGCCGATGGCCTGCACGCGAGCTTCCACCCCGCCGGTCACATCATCGGCGCGGCCTCGGTGCGGCTCGACGACGGTCACACCGCGATCGTGTTCTCCGGCGATCTCGGCCGCCTGCACGACCCGATCATGCGCCCGCCGGCACCGCTGCCGGCCGCCGACGCGCTGGTCCTCGAGTCGACCTACGGCGACCGCCGTCATCCCCAGGGCGACGTCGCGACCGAGCTGGCCCAGGTGCTGCGCGAGACCTTCGACAAGGGCGGCGCGGCGGTCGTGCCGGCGTTCGCGGTCGGCCGCGCGCAGCACCTGCTGCACCTGGTCGCGCAGCTCCGGCACGCCGGCGAGATCCCCGAGGTGCCGGTGTTCCTCGACAGCCCGATGGCGATCGCGGCCACGCAGATCTTCCTCGATCACCGCGACGAGCATCGCCTGAGTGCACAGCAGTGCGATGCCATGCAACGCATCGCCCGCACCACCGCCAGCCCCGACGAGAGCAAGCAGATCGACGGCCGCGGCGGGCCGATGATCGTGATCTCGGCCAGCGGCATGGCCACCGGTGGCCGCGTGCTGCACCACCTGACGCGCTTCGCCCCGGACGCGCGCAACACCATCGTGCTGGTCGGCTTCCAGGCCGCCGGCACCCGCGGACGCGCGCTCGCCGAGGGCGTCGACGAGCTCAAGATCCACGGCGACTACGTGCCCGTGCGCGCGCGGGTGGTGAACCTGCAGGGGCTCTCGGCCCACGCCGACTGGGCCGAGATGCTCGAGCACGTCGCCACGAGCGGCATCCATCCCCGCGCGGTGTTCGTGCAGCACGGCGAGCCCGCGGCCGCGGACGCGATGCGTCGGCGGCTGCAGGAGCGCTTCGGCTGGCGCGCGGTGGTGCCCGCCGATGGCGAGGTCTTCGACCTCGCGACCGCGCATTAGAGCGTGATCGTGCGCTCGTACTGGGCGTTGCCGTCGCGATCGAAGAACACGCCGGTGAAGCTGTCGTCGACGACCTCGACCCAGAAGAAGCCCGGCGTCGCGACGTCTTCCCAGTGGGTCGGGTTGTCGTCGCGGTGCGGCAGCTCGGTGAGCTTGGCGCCCGCGCCGGAGACGATGAACTCGGTGCCGCACTGCGAGACCAACCACTGGCGGCTGTGGTCGTGGCCGCTGAGATAGACGTGGACCTTGCCGCAGACCTCGGCCTCGAAGAACTCCTGCACCGCGTCGCCACCGATCAGGCCGCCGAGACCCTCGTAGTTGCCCGCGTTGCCGTGATCGCCGTTGGAGATGTACGGGTGGTGCCCGAACGCGATCGTCCATCCGTCCGACGCCGCGGCGAGCTCGGCGCGCAGGAACGTGCGCTGGGCCTCGAGATCCTGCGACCAGAACAGCTGCGAGGTGTCGAGCGAGATGAAGTGCACGTGCTCGACCTGGAAGCCGTAGTACTCCGCCGGCAGCGACCACTTGTCGCTCGCGGCCGAGTAGTCGATCTGGGCCTGCGAGCGCGACCAGTCGTTGCCGAGCAGGCCGTAGTCGTGGTTGCCGAGCGTGATGTGGAACGGGAAGTCGATCGGCGCGTAGGGCTGCTCGAACTTGGTCTCGAACTGCATGTCCATGCTCGAGTCCACGCCGACATCGTAGAAGTTGTCGCCGAGGTACAGCGCGAAGTCGCAGCCGCGTTCCTCGCACACCGTGGCGATGGTCTGGCCGACCGCGAACTGGGCCTCGTTGCCCTCGCCGGCGTCGCCGAGCGCGACGAAGCGGACCTCGCCCTTGGGCATGCCGACCTCGGTGTCGCTGCCCGAGGACGAGCCGGCCTGTGTCGACGCGCCGCCACTCGAGTCCGCCACCGTCGTGCTCGCGGAAGTACCGGCCGTCGTGCCCGCGCTCGTCGACGCGGTGCTCGTGCCCGCGCTGCCGCCCGAGCCGCTGCCGCTACCGCCGCTGCCCTCACCGGTCGGATCACCACCACACGCCATCGCCGCCACGCACCACGCTGCTGCCCCGAGCCATCGTCCCATTGCCGACCGTCCCCCTTGCGCGCGGCAGTGTAGCAAGCCCCGAGCCCACCTCGCTCGCCCTTGCTGCGCGCGCGCGAGCGCGCCGTTCGTGCACTTGCGATGATGCCGTGACCGCCTTGTTGCCGACCCTCGCCATCGCCGTGCTGGCCCCGCTCGCGGTCGCGGCGTGGGTGGCGTGGTGGGGCTGGACGCGCGTGCGCACGCACACCCGGCCGGCCTGGACGGCGGTGCTCGGCTGCACGCTGCTGCCGTGGGCGGTGCCGCCGTCGTGGCCGTGGCTGCGGCTGCCGCTGTCGGTCTTCGCGATCACGCTGTCGATGCACTGCTGGACGCTGGGCCACGGTCGGCCCGCCGATGCGCGCGCGTGGTCGAGCCCGTGGCACTACCTGCTGTGGCTGCTGCTCCCGCCCGAGGTGCACTGGCCGCGCGACGACGACGACCGTGCCCGGTCGCGGCACGGCGCGATGCATCGCGGCCTGCGGGCGCTCGCCAAGGCACCGTGCATCGCCGCGCTCGTGCTGCTCGAGCAGCACGTGCCCGCCGTACACGGCGACCCCTGGACCGAGGCCTTCTGGGCGCTGTGGCTGACGTGGCTGGCCGGGTCGACGATCGCGGATCTCGGCTCGGCGGTGGTGATGGCGTTCGGCGTCGCGGTCGACGAGAGCTTCGCGAGCCCGCCGTTGGCCCGCTCGCCGCGGGAGTTCTGGGCGCGGCGCTGGAACCTCATCGTCGCGGGGTTCATCGCGCGTCAGGTGTTCGCGCAGGTCGGCGGTCGTCGCCATCCCCTGCGCGCGACCGCGATCGCCTTCGTCGGCAGCGGCGTGATGCATGAGCTGTTCGTGATCCTCTGCCTCGGCCGCGTGCCGCAGCGGCTGGGCTGGATGACCGCGTTCTTCGTGCTGCACGGCGCCGCCGTCATGCTGCAGATGCTGCTCGATCGTGCCCGGACCCGCCGTCGGCGTCGACGCGGCGCCGATGCCCGCGCACGCGGGCGCGGCCTGTGGCCACCGCTGGCCGTCGCCGCCCACATCGCGTGGATGGGTCTCACCGCGCCGCTCTTCTTCGGCCCGCTGGGCGAGGCCTTCGCGCCGGCGACCACGACGAGCGGCGCCGTGGTGACGTCACCGCGCGACGGTCACTCGAAGCTCTCGGCGCCGGGCTCCGCCGACGACGTGTCGTCGTCCGCTGGTTCGGGCGCGAAGATCTCCGGATCGATCGTCGGTGGCGTGCTGCCGACCGGGGCCGAAGGCGGCACGGTGCCGCGCACGAACGCGGGCAACTTGCCGAGCACGCGGCCGAGGTAGCGCGGGGCCTTGCCGCCGCGCACGACCTCGACGCAGATCTCGAGCGGCTGCACGCCCATCGCCCACTGCTGCGCGGCCTGGACCTCGGCCTGGTTGGTGACGTTGCCGTCGGTGCCGACCTGCGCGACGGGGCCCAGCGACATGAAGGCCTTGAACTGCGCGTTGCGCAGCGCCCGCTCGCGGGCAGCTCGCTCGGTCTTCGCCTCGCGCGAGCTGCCGACGACGAACACATGGCCGGGCTCGACCGGCGGCGCGTCGACCCACGCGCCACAGCTCGAGGTGGCGCGGTTGTTCGGCGTCTGCGTGATCTTGAACGCGAAGTACACCGGGTTGGGGAACTCGATCGCCTGCGTCCACGAGGCCGTGCGCGACGCGGCCCCCGATCCGCTGACGCCGTTGGTGGGGTTGGTGCCGCTGCCGCTGACCTCGGCGTGCGACTCGGCCTGCCGATAGACCGCGCCGGTGCCCTGCAGGAACTCGCCGATGAAGCGATCGGTGCACTGGTCGGGGCGGCTCTTGCAGCACTCTTCGAACGCGATCGGATCGGGGATCTCGGCCACCATCTTGCCGGTCAGCACGTACTCCACCTTGACCTCGCGGCTGCGCCCGGCCGAGCCGCTCGCGCTCGCGACCGCGGGCACACCGATCCGCGCCGCGAGCTCGGCCGTGACGTTCATGTGCTCGGTGAACTTCACGCCACCGCCCTCGATGAAGCGGTACTTCACGTGGGCCGAGCACGTCAGCGGCATCGCCGAGCCCTCGTCGAGTTCGGTCGCCGCCGCCGGCACGAAGCGGCCCAGGTAGATCGATGGATCGGTGTCGAAGGCGTTGCGCAGGTACACGTTCGACATCGGCGCTGCGCTCGGCCCCCGACCACCGATCGAGCCGGCGCAGGCGGACAGCGACGCGAGGGTGAGGAGCAGGACGGGGCTCGGGCGGCGAACGGACGTCACGGGGGGAAAATAGCCGATCGTCGGTCGCGGTTGGCGAGCCGGAGCGACGATCGTCCGCGAGGGGCTGCCACAACCGGCGGATTTGGCCGACGATCGCGAAGCGACATGGCGAGCCCGATCCCCCACCAATGGCAAGTCCCCAAGGTCTTTCGCGATCGCATGGGCAACCATGCCGGTCGTCAGCGCTGCATGGTCGATGGCGGCCACGTGTTGTTGGTGCTGCACTCGCCACCGGGTGCAAACCGTCATGGCCGCCGCGACGCCGTGTTGTTCTGGCGGGCGCCCGACGGCCGCTGGGACTGCAGCGTGGGGGGCCCACCGACCTTCGTGCCGCTGCGCGATCACGTCGAGCAGTTCGTCGCGCTGGCCGAGGCCTGCGAGGCCCGCATCGCCGACGCAGCGACCGCCGACGAGTGGTACGCGCTCGTGCGCGAGACCGCCCCGCTGGCGCGCCTGAGCAAGAACCTCGCCGATGCCGTGCAGGACGCCCGTGCCGCGGTCGAGGGCGACCACGCGCTCATCACGATCCGCGACAGCGCCCTCGATGCCGCCCGCGCGTTCGAGTTGCTCGCCGCCAACGCCCGCGAGGGCCTCGACTACACCCTGGCCAAGCGCGCCGAGGATCAAGCGCGCCAGGGCCAGCACATGCTCGAGTCGGCCCACCGCCTGAACCTCATCGCCGCGGTCTTCCTGCCCATGACCGCCGTCGCGACGGTGTTCGGCATGAACCTCGCGCACGGCCTCGAGTCGATGCGCGCACCGTGGCTGTTCTGGGGCGTCACCGCGGTCGCGATCGTGGTCGGGCTCGTCATCCGGGCCAGCCTGCCGCGCCCACCCGCCGCCGTCACGGCCACGCCGCCGCCACGCCCGACCGCAAAGGCCGGCGCACGACCGGAGAGCAAGACCAAGGTCCGTGTGTAGACGCGCACGCGCACGCGCTTGGCCCTGGGCGCGGGGCCGCGCGATGCTCGTGCGCGATGCCTTGCCCGCTGCCGCGCCCACTGCTCGCGTTGGTCCTCACCGCGCCGCTCGCCTGCGGCGATGCCAGCGACGGGGGCAGCGGCGGGGGCAGCGACGACGGCAGCGTCGCGACCACCGATGGCAGCGGCACGAGCCACGCCGACGGCAGCAGCAGCGAGGGCGGCGACGGCAGCGGTAGCACCGGCGGCCCCGTGGTCCCGCTCGGGCCCTGGCGCGTGATGAGCTTCAACGTCATGTGCTCGGGCTGCACCCCGGCGGGCTACGAGCCGTGGTCGGCCCGCGTGCCGCACCTCGGCGACACCGTGCGGCGCCACGATCCCGATCTGTTGGGTACGCAGGAGCTGTTCGCGGCCGCCGAGGTCGCGCAGATCGAGGCCGAGCTCCCCGAGTACACGTCGATCTGGTGGGCGGCCCCGGACGCCGACAGCCTCGACTACGCCGACGCGGCGATCTTCTATCGCAGCGCGATGTTCGAGGAGGTCGAGCACGGCTTCTACTGGCTGTCGCCCGACCCCGACGAGCCCTACTCCAACGGCTTCGCTGCGCCGCAGCTGCCACGGCTGGTGGTGTGGGCGCGCCTGCGCGTGCTCGCCGACGGGGCCGAGTTCGTGTTCGCGACCACGCACTTCGACAACAACGCGCCCTCGCAGGAGAAGAGCGCACCGCTGGTGCTGGCCCGCACCGCCGCACTCGCCGACGACTGGCCGGTGGTGATGGTCGGCGACTTCAACGCGCAGCCCACCGACCCGGCCTACGCGATCCTCACCACCGGCGTCGACGGGGCGCCGCCGCGCTTCGACGACGCCTTCGTGCTCGCCGACGACTGGCACGTCGACACCAACCTCACGCCCGCGCCAGCGTACGACCCGAGCGGCCGCATCGATCACGTCTTCGTCGCCGGCGGCCCGTGGCGCGCGCGCGATTGGGTCGCCGATCTGTGGGGCTACGGGCCCGACGATCAGTACACCTCGGATCACTTCGCGATCGCGGTCGAGCTCTCGCTCGAGTGATCGATCGCCGCGACGGGGGCCTCGATCGGCTCGAAGTGCTCGAACGGGCGCTCGAACCACGCGCGCAGGATCTTCACCATCTTGGCCGCGTGCACGCCATCGACCACGCGATGATCGAAGGTCGCGTACAGCCGCATGGCCTTGCCGACGGTGAGCTCACCGTCCCACACCACCAAGATGTCCTCGATGGCCCCGACCGCGACCAGCAGCGGCACCCGTGAGAACGGCACCAGCGGCACGTAGGCGGCCTCGAGCCCGAGCGAGCCGATGTTGGTCACCATCGCACCGCCGAACGGATCGCGGGGGATGCCGGCCCAGCGCAGATCGAGGTTGAGCCCGTAGTTGAGGAACGACAGCAGGCGCATCACGAAGCCGATGAGCAGCGCGGGGATCCGCAGGAGCCCGCCGCGGCTGCGCTCGAGCGCCTGCGAGCGGTCGCGGGCACGAACCTTGGCGGCGGCGTCCTCGAAGTCCGCGACGATCTCGCGCAGCGACTTCCGGTGCGGCGCGTCGACCTTCACCCCCGAGAGGTCGATCGCGCCCGTGGCCGGGTCCTCGATCGCGACCTGGAAGAACACGCCGATGTCGCGCCGGAGGTACACGCGATTGAAGCGGAGCAGCGCGTTGGCATCGGGCACGCCCTCGAGCACCGCGCCCATGACCTTCGCCATCATGTGCGTGACCGTGAGGCGCTGACCGGTCGCAGCGCGGAAGCGATCGAGGTAGCGCAGCGCGTCGTCCATCCGCAGCGTGACGCTGCCGTAGATGGAGGGGTCGTAGGCGGTCCGCCAGGTCCCCAGCGAGATGTGGCGAAACGGCGTGGGGCGGGTCCGGCCGGCGAGCTCGACGTTGGGCACCGGTCCAGAGCGTAGCCCGCCGGCCCCCGTGCGCGCTCGCGACTCGCGCACGGGCCCGATTCTCCTGGTCGCGAAGCCGTACGCCGGACCCCGCAAAGAATTTCGACGCGGGCGCAGACAAGGCGCGGGGGTCCGGGGACACCCCTTTCGATCGCGGGCACCGGCTTGGGGCTGCAGGGAGAACGGTCGATGAAGACGCGCACTCGAGAACTCGGACACCACGCGGCCGCGCAGCAGCGCCTGGCCTGGCTCGGCGCGCTCGCGCTGGTCGCGGGCTGCTACCAGGGCATCGACGATGCGGCCCACGCCGACGGCGGGGACGATGCCGCCGACGGCGGTCCCGCCGGTGGCAGTGCGTCGGCCGACGGTGGCGACAGCGGCGGCGACGACGGTGGCGGCGACGATGGGGCCGACGACGGTGCGGGCGACGACGGCGAGACCGAGGTGCCCTTCGAGCCGCTGCCCCCCGAGGCGGCGCTCGCGAAGGTGAAGGACTTCCTCACCGGTCTGCCGCCGACCAGCAACGAGCAGGCCAGCTACCTCGCGCAGCCGCAGACCCTGCCCGGCATGGTCGACGCGTGGATGAAGACGCCCGAGTTCCAGACCCGGTCGCTCGAGATGTTCGACCAGCTGTTCCAGCAGCAGGTCTCGGCCGAGAACCTCGCCGAGATGATGGGCACCACGCCCGGTCGCATCAACGCGATGAACACCCGCGGCGGCGCGCGGATGCTGCGGAGCATCTCCGACAGCTTCTCGGCCACCGTCTGGGACATCGTCGCCAACGATCGACCGTTCACCGAGATCCTCACCACGCGCACGTTCATGCTCAACGTGCCGCAGATGGTCATGCTCTCGTACATCGATGCAGACCCCCGCGGTGACGACGGCAAGGATCTGCCCTCGTGGGTGCTGCAGCGCTACGCCGGCTTCGAGGTCGGCGTGCGTTGGACCGGCAACGCGATCCCGCAGGCCCAGACCTTCAACCCCGACTCCGCCAACTTCATGCGCTTCTGGCTGGACACCACGCCGGACGCCAGCTGCCAGACCGCCCTGGGCAACACCACCACCGGGCGCAACGCGCTGCTCGACGCGTTCGAGCTGATGTTCCGCGTGATGCCGGGCCTGCTCAAGTGCGGCACGGCCACCGAGATCTTCAGCGACGCCGACTGGCAGCTGCGCCCGGTGACCCTGCGTGTCGCCGACGCCGGCGAGGACCCGACCGCGTTCTTCGACGTGCCGGGCATGCGCACCGCCGACGAACTGGTGCTGCACTCCGATCGCGTCGGCTACTTCACGACGCTGGGCTTCTCGGTCAACTGGCTCACCAACGACTCGAACCAGCACCGCGTCAACGCCAACCAGGCGCTGATCGTCGGCCTCGGCCGCACCTTCGACCCCGAGAACGTGTTCGTGCCCGCCGACGGCGCGACCGTCGACGAGGGTCACGCCGAGCCCGGCTCGCCCTGCTACTCGTGCCACAAGGATCTCGACCCGCTGCGCGACTTCCTGCGCCAGAGCTACACCTACGCCGGCTCGCCGCGCCCGGCCAGCGAGATGACCGACATCCCCGGCAGCGCGTTCTTCTCGCTCGACGGCAGCGAGCCCATCGAGGGTAGCGGCGCCGGCGACCTGGCCGGTGCCATGGCCTCGCACGAGCGCTTCGCGAGCGCGTGGACCGAGAAGATGTGCACGATGATCAACTCGGATGCCTGCGACCCGCAGGATCCCGAGCTCATCCGCATCGCGGGCGTGTTCGCCGACTCGAACTACGATTTCCGCACGCTGCTGCGGGAGCTGCTGACCTCGCCCATCGTCACCTTCGAGACCCGCACCCGCACCGGCGAGGAGTACGGCTCGATGGTGCTGCCGGTGACGCAGGACCGCTTCTGCCTGCGCATGAGCCAGCGACTCGGCATCGCCGACATCTGCAACCTCGAGGGCATGCTCGACGCGCCCGCGGCCATCGGCAAGCGCCTGCGCGCGCTGTCCGACGGCGTACCGCCGGTGTCCTACGGCCGCGCCGCGGTGCTGCCGTTCGTCAACACCGACCCCGACGTGTTCTCGGTGGCCTCGACCGAGCGCATCTGCCAGATCGTCGCGGAGCGCTGGTACGGCGACGGCGACGGCATGATCTTCGGCACCGCGCAGCGCGAAGAGGCGCTCGACGCGATGGTCGAGAAGATCATCGGCATCCCCAAGATCGACGCCCGCTACGACGACCTGCGCCAGGTGCTCGCCGACCACTGGGACCTCGCCATCGAGGACGAGGGCGTCACGCCCGTCGACGCGCTGCGCTCCACCTTCATCACCGCCTGCGCGTCGTCGGCCGCCGCCGCGACCGCGATCTGACGCCCGCCCCCACGAGTTCGTAGGAGTCACCACCATGATGCAACGTCGTCAGCTTCTCCGAAACGCGCTGGGCCTCTCCAGCGTGGGCGTGCTCTCGGTCGCCACCGGCTTGCCGGTCGGCTTCCTGCGCCAGCCGCTCGCCCACGCCGAGGGCGAGGACGCGGACATGATCGACCCCGATCGCGCGCAGTACATGATCCTCTCGGCGCGCGACCTCGGCGACCCGTTCAACGCCAACACGCCCGGCACCTACGGCGTCTCGGGCGTGGTCCATGCCGGCGGCCCCGACATGACCGCGACCGCCATGACCCTCGGCGCGACCGCGACGACCGCCGCCAAGGTGTGGTCGACGCTGCCGCAGTGGGCACTCGACCGCGCGTCGTTCATGCACCACTCGACCAAGACCCAGGTCCACGGTCACCTCGTCAAGGTGCTGCAGCTGCTCGGCGACGCGTACCGCAGCGAGACCATCCCGTCGATCTTCGCGAAGTACCTCGCACCGGTGCTGGGCACCGTCAGCACCACGCCGGTGCCGGTCGGCGCGGTCAACATGACCTTCAACGGCCGCACGCTGCCGCAGCTCAAGCCGACCACGCTCAAGGAGCTGCTGGTCGCCAGCGACAGCCCGCTCAACGATCTGCAGGGCCTGCGCGACCAGGCGCTCGACGAGATCCACCTGCTGCTGCGCCAGCACGGCAACGCCGAGCAGCGCAAGTTCCTCAACGAGCACTCGAACGCCCGCGCCGACGTGCGCAAGCTGTCCGAGGGGGCCGCCGATCTGCTGAGCGCGGTCGACGACGACAGCCCGATGTCGCAGGTCTACGCCGCGGTGGCGCTCATCAAGCTCAAGCTGACGCCGGTGGTCGCGATCGCGATCCCGTTCGGCAGCGACAACCACGCCGACCAGGGCTTCACCCGCGAGATCGACGAGCACGTCAGCGGCGTGGGCACCATCGCCACTTTGATGAACCTGCTCGAGAGCAACGGCCTGCAGGACAATGTCACGTTCGCGTCGATGAACGTCTTCGGCCGCACGCTGAAGAAGACCGGCACCAAGGGCCGCACGCATCACTCGCGCCACCACTGCACGATGATGATCGGCCGCAACGTCAATGGCAGCGTCATCGGCGGCATCAAGGCCGCCGGCGACGACTTCGACGCCCGCCCGATCGACAGCATGACCGGCGCAGCCTCGGACGGCGGCGACATCTCCTACGAGGAGGGTCTGCCGTCGGTCGCAAAGACGATGGGCGCGGCGCTGGGCCTGACCGACGCGACGCTCGACTACGAGATCCTGAAGGGCAAGGTCATCACCGCCGCGCTCGCCGACGCGTAGCGCGGCGGGGTCGGCCGCGGCCACGGCCGTGGCCCTGCTGCCGCGGGTACGCCAGTACTCGCCGTGCATTCGCACCGGCCTCGACGCCGGTTGCGTGCGCGTGCGATGCTCGTCGACGATGGACATCCGGCATCCGGCATCCGGCATCCGGCATCCGGCATCCGGCATCCGGCATCCGGCATCCGGCCTCCGGCATCGTGAGGTGCGGCTTGGGTGAGCGCCGCGATCGGATTCAGCGGTGCGGTTCGAAGGTCACCGCGACGTTGACGCTCGGGCTACTCGCCTGCGGCCCCGTCAAGGGCGACGGCACCGGCTCGGCGTCGGCCGAGGGTACCAGCACCGATGCGACGGCGAGTTCGACGTCGGCTGCGAGCATGACGTCGACATCGACCTCCGTGGGCGGGAGTTCGGATGGTTCATCGACCGCAGGACCGGGCGCCTGCCCCGACAATGTTGCGAACGAGCCGTTCTGCTATCGGAAATTCTCGCTCCCCTCGAACGGCGAGCTCGGGGACGGGCCGATGGCCCCCGAGCGGGCGCAACCGGCTCGAGCCGGTCACTTCGGTTCCGACGGCGAACTCGCGTTTCTGCTTTCTGGCCAGCAGGCCGGGAGCCCCATGGCTCTGGCAGTCTGGAACGGTTCGGGATTCGACGTGCGGCCGTGGGGCGTCGTGCCCAGCCTCGACTTCTGGCGGGGTCGATGGCCCGCAAAGATGTTCGATGGGATCCACTCGGACCTGGTGGTGGGCGCCTATGAAGGTGGCGAGTGGACGCTCGCGGTTGCTCCGTGGCGTCCAGACGGGCCTGGAGGGCCGGTTGTCGTCGAGGCCCCAAGTCCGAACTACGTCGCACGGCTTTTCGACCCAATGACAGTCGTCGATGTGAACGGGGACGGGCTCGATGAAATTGCCGTCTACGTGCAGCCCGGGGTGCATCGACTGGTGCAGAGCCTGGACGGGACACCATCGTTCTCTGGTGGCGAACTCACACACTCGGGCGCATGCGGGGGCGGAGAGGCTGGCATCGGCGCCGGCCAGATGGACGGCGATGGTCTGATTGATGTCGCGGCCATTGGGTTCTGCGAAGTGAGAAATCTCGGTGGTGTATTCGCATTCTCGGCTGAATGGGGCGACGGCACGGGAGGCTTCGCTGCCGAGGGTGTCCAGTTTCCGGCAGCATCGCCCAATGCTTGGCTCGGCATGGGCGACTTCGACGGCGATGGCTTTGCCGACGTCCTCACGGCATCAGAGGACGGCTCGACCTACTACGAGTCCTATCTCTACTTTCATCGCTCGCGCGGCGACCGCACATTCGACGCCCCCCTCAAAATCTGGACCGACATCGATCCGCCCGGCAGCTTCACCCCCCCTTATGTGGCGCCTTTGGCCGCCGCTACGAGTTTGGTACTTGGAGACGTCGACGGCGACGGCACGGACGATGTCGTATTCCAGAGATTTATGGTCGCCGTCGTACAGGTCACACATGCCACCCAGTATCTCGAGATGTTCGACATCGACTGGGACCAGGAGAACAGACAGATCGTATCGGCGTACGATCTAAACGAGGACGGTCGGCTCGACTTCCTCGTCTGGGATGCCATCGAGGGCGCCTACGCACTGATGTCCTCCGCGTAGGCCTTCCGCGCGCGTATTCTTCTACCCGTCACTTCCGTCCTCAGTAGCGAGTCCGCTCTCGCTGGT
Source organism: Deltaproteobacteria bacterium (assembly GCA_016709225.1). Classification (NCBI taxonomy): domain Bacteria; kingdom Pseudomonadati; phylum Myxococcota; class Myxococcia; species Deltaproteobacteria bacterium. The sequence continues at coordinate 3,170,014 of JADJEE010000001.1, forward strand.
GACAAGCTACGCCAAGGCCGGCAATAGAACGCGAAGACCAGCACCATTTTCAATCATCTGCCGCAGGCGCGATTCCGGCCCGGAAGGTTGTAGACGCACATGCTCATTGCCGCGATCGTCCGCGACGCGCGCGGGGCCACCACCACCGTGCGCAAGTCGATCGCCTGCCTGTGAGCCCGCGACGGCTCCCGCCCTCGCGCCCGCGGCAATCGCCCTCACCCGTCCGCGAGGTGGCCGAGCTTCGCGACCTTGGTCGCGAGGTAGCGCTCGTTGTGCGGGTTCTTCCCCGCATGCAGCGGCACCCGCTCCACGACCTCCATGTCGAAGCCCGACAGGCCCACGATCTTGCGCGGGTTGTTGGTCAGCAGCTTCAGCCGGCGGACCCCGAGGTGGTGGAGCATCTGTGCGCCCACGCCGTAGTCGCGCAGGTCGGCGGGGAACGACAGCCGCAGGTTCGCCTCGACCGTGTCCACGCCCTGGTCCTGCAGCGCGTACGCGCGGATCTTGTTGAGCAGGCCGATGCCGCGGCCCTCCTGCCGCAGGTACACCAGCACGCCGCGGCCCTCGGCTGCGATCGCGGCCAAGGCCGCGTCGCGCTGGGCTCCGCAGTCGCAGCGCAGCGAGTGCAGCGCGTCGCCGGTGAGGCACTCGCTGTGCATCCGCACCAGCACCGGCGCGCCGTCGTCGATGGTGCCCATCGTCAGCGCCACGTGCTCGGTGTTGGCGAGATCGTCGCGGAAGCCGTGCAGCTCGAACAGCCCCTCGGCCGTCGGCAGCTGCGCGCTCGCGACGTGGTGCACGAAGCGGTCGTGGGCGAGCCGGTACGCGATGAGGTCGGCGATGGTGCCGATCGGGATGTCGTGGGTCTTGGCGAAGGCCATCAGCGCCGGCAGCCGCATCATGGTGCCGTCGTCGTGCATCAGCTCGCTGACCGCCGCGACCGGCTTGCAGCCGGCCAGGCGCGCCAGGTCGACGCCGGCCTCGGTGTGCCCTGCCCGGCGCAGCACGCCGCCGTCGCGGGCCCGCAGCGGGAACACGTGGCCGGGGCGCACGAGGTCCGCCGCGGTCACCTCCGGCTTCACGGTCGTGCGGATCGTCAGCGCGCGATCCTTGGCCGAGATGCCGGTGTCGATGCCGTGGGCGGCCTCGATCGACACGGTGTACGCGGTGCCGCGCTTGGCCGCGTTGTGCTGCACCATCGGCGGCAGCTCGAGGTGATCGGCCAGCTCGTTGGTCATCGCCAGGCAGATGACCCCGCCGGTGTGGCGGATCGTGAACGCGATGTTCTCCGCGGTGACGTGCTCGGCGGCGATGATGATGTCGCCCTCGTTCTCACGGTGCTCGTCGTCGACGAGGATCACGGGCCGACCGGCGCGGAACGCCTCGATCAGCTCAGCGGTGGTGGATAGACCTTCGGCGACCACGTGCGGCGGCAAACTCCTCGGACTCGCGGCAGAGCATGGCCGCTTTGCCGCCCCTGTCAACGCGGCGCGGGCCCGCGCGCACGGCCGACTTTGGTGGGCGCGGGATGTCGTCTACAATCCGCGGCGGCCATGCACTGGGCACCGTCCACGAATTCTTCGCTGCGATCGCAGCGCGCCGGCCGAGCCGCGGTCGCGTGTGCGGTTGCGCTCGGACTCGCTGCGACGCCGCAGCAGGCTGCAGCGATGCAACCCGAGCGCGCGCCGACCACCGCCGCCGCATCCGAGCTCGACGCGACGGCCGCACCCGACGCGACGGCCGAGCCCGACGCGACGGCCGAGCCCGACGCGAGCACGAGCACCGAAACGAGCACGAGCACCGACGCGAGCACGAGCACCGACGCCGCGGCGAGCACCGAGACGACGTCGAAGTCGGCTGCGAAGCCCACCGCTGCACCGCCACCGGCCAAGCCGGTCGACGGCGAGGTCGCGCCCGAGGACGACGCGCCGCCGACGATGACGCGCATGGAGGCCGCCGGCTGGTGGACGCTGTTCGGTGGCGTCGCGACCAGCACGCTCGCCGGTGTGATCGCCGGCCTCGCCGAGCGCCAAGAGGACCGCGCGCTGCGGCTGTCGGTGCGCTACGACCTCGCCACCGGCGCGCAGTCCCGCTACGCGGACGTGCAGGACGAGTACGAAGACACCATCCGCAAGGGTCGCTCGCAGGCCGCCGCCGCGCTCGCGCTGGCGATCCTCGGGGTCTCGACGATCATCGCCGGCGTCACCGTGACCGCCGTCGGTCGCGTGCGGGCCAAGCGGGCCGGCAAGACCCGCGCGAGTGCGCGGCACATCGACGTGCGCAGCGGCGGATTGCAGGTGAGGTTCTGATGCGACGACGATCCTTCGCTCTGCTCGCACGTCCGCTCGCGGCCACCTGGCTCGGCCTCGTGGCCGCGTGCTTCGATGCGCCTGCGGCCACGGTGATGTTCACCTGCGACGTCGCCAGCGAGCCGGCCTGTCCGGCCGGGTACACCTGCCAGTCCGATGGTTGTTGCCACGCCGATGGCTCCGACGTCGCCGCCCACGCCGGCGAGTGCATGCTCGGCGGCGCGACCGATGTCAGCGCCACCGCAACCGCGACCGCGGGCAGCTCGTCGTCGGCCGGTAGCAGCGACGGCTCGACCGGCAGTGGCTCGACCGGCAGCGGCTCGACCGGCGGTGGTTCGAGCGGCAGCAGCTCCACCGGCGGCGCCTCGGAGAGCAGCTCGGGCGCGGACGCGTCGTCGAGCGGCGGCGCCGACTCGGGCAGCAGCTCGGGCGGCTCGAGCTCCGGCGGCGGCTCCACCGGCACCGCCGGCAGCAGCGGCTCGACCTCGATCTGAGGCGCAGACCTCCGCGCGCGGGGCCTTTGCGCACCGCGCGCTCACGCGGTTCGCCAAAGCATGTTATCTGCGGGGCCGCGATCTCGCCGTCCAAGGCGCGCCCTGTCAGAGCGCGCCCCCCGTCGCGCGATACTCGTGCAGTCGCGAAGGAACCGATCCCGTGGGCCTCAAGGACCTCTTCTCCGGTGGTGGACGCGGCGGCAAGGGCCGCGTCGACAAGTTCGTCAAGGTCATCACCAACCCGTACACGCAGTCCGCCGATCGCTACCACGCGATGCAACAGCTGCTCGACGACGGCTCGCTCGAAGCATGGGTGGGGCTGATGAAGCGCTTCACCGTGGTCTCGACCAAGAGCATCGAGGACGAAGAAGAGAAGGGCTGGGCCTACCGCGAGCTCGCCGCCAAGGGCGAGAAGGTGTTGCCCGCGCTCAAGCAGTTCTGCATCGAGTCCGACAACGTCGCGTGGGCGCTGCGCATCCTCGAGGACGTCGCCAACGGCCCGCAGGAGTGGGACATCATCGACGCGATGCTCGAGAAGCATCCGCCCGAGTACGCCCGCGACTCCAAGACCAAGCTGCAGCTGCTCACGCACCTGGCCGAGATCGACGACGATCGCGTGGTCGGGATCCTGCTGCGCTACCTCGACGACCCCGACGAGTCCGTGCGCTACTACTGCGTCGAGCAGCTGATCGACATCGGCGACGAGACCGCCAAGCCCAACCTCGTCGCGCGCCTGGCCCACAAGGACGAGGACTCGGTGCGCCTGCGCGGTCGCATCCTCGACGGCTTCGCGTCGCTCGGTTGGGATCTCTCCGCCCATCAGGAGGCGGTGCTCGCGAACCTCGGCAACGAGCACGCGATGAGCAAGGGCAAGATCGTGCGCCGCTAGTGGCGGACGGCCCCCCTCGCGTCGACGCTCGCGCGCCCGCGACCTGCGGTCGTCGCTGCATGACTGCATGAAATCGGGCGGCGGTGCCCGCGGCGCGCTCGCACGGGGTTTTGCGATGCCCCTTTCCACGCCGCGGCATCTGAGGCAGGCTCGCGCCCGCTCGTGCCCCGCCGCGACGATCTGAAGCGCATCCTGGTGCTCGGTTCGGGCCCGATCGTGATCGGTCAGGCCTGCGAGTTCGACTACTCCGGCACGCAGGCCGTGAAGGCGCTGGTGCAGGAGGGCTACGAGGTGGTCCTGCTGAACTCGAATCCGGCGACGGTGATGACCGACCCGGAGATCGCGCTGCGCACCTACGTCGCGCCGCTGCAGCCCGACGTGCTCGATCAGGTGCTCGCGCGCGAGCAGCCCCACGCGATCCTGCCGACCGTCGGCGGACAGACGGCGCTCAACCTCGCGGTCGCGGCCTCGCGCCAGGGCATCCTCGCGCGCCACGGCGTCGAGCTCATCGGCGCCACGCCCGAGGTCATCGCGCGCGCCGAGGATCGCGAGCAGTTCAAGCAGGCGATGATCGAGATCGGCCTCGACGTGCCGCGCTCGCACTACTGCCGCTCGCTCGCCGAGGCCCGCGCCTGCCTCGAAGACCTCGGCTTCCCGGTCATCATCCGCCCCTCGTTCACGCTCGGCGGCTCGGGTGCCGCGGTGGCCTACAACCGCGAGGAGTTCGAGTCGCGGGTGCAGTTCGCGCTCGACGAGAGCATGGACGGCGAGGTCTTGCTCGAGGAGTCCGTGCTCGGCTGGAAGGAGTACGAGCTCGAGGTGATGCGCGACGCGGTCGACAACTTCGTCGTCATCTGCTCGATCGAGAACCTCGACCCGATGGGCGTGCACACCGGTGACAGCATCACCGTCGCGCCCGCGCAGACGCTGACCGACAAGGAGTACCAGCGCATGCGCGACCACGCCGCGATGGTCGTGCGCAAGATCGGCGTCACCACCGGTGGCTGCAACATCCAGTTCGCGGTCGACCCCCGCACCGGTCGCGAGATCGTGATCGAGATGAATCCGCGGGTCAGCCGCTCGAGCGCGCTGGCCTCGAAGGCGACCGGCTTCCCGATCGCCAAGTTCGCCGCCAAGCTCGCGGTTGGCTACACGCTCGACGAGCTCAAGAACGACATCACGCGCGTGACCCCGGCGAGCTTCGAGCCGGCGATCGACTACGTCGTCACCAAGATCCCGCGCTTCGCGTTCGAGAAGTTCCCCGGCGCCGACGACACCCTGACGATCCAGATGAAGTCGGTCGGCGAGGTGATGTCGATCGGCCGCACCATGCGGGAGTCGCTGGGCAAGGCCATCTGCTCGATGGAGCAGGATACCTACGGCTTCGACATCGACCCCGGCTGCGACGACGAGGAGCTGATCGCGATGCTGGGTCGGCCGCACCCGCGCCGGCTGTGGCACGTCGGTGCCGCGCTGCGCCGCGGCGTGCCGTTGTCGGTGGTCCACGAGCGCACGCAGATCGATCCCTGGTTCCTGCACCACATCGCGCGCATGGTCGAGCTCGAGGTGGCGCTCGAGGGCGGCGCCCGCGGCCAGGTGCCGGCGCTGCCGCAGCTGCGCGAGGCCAAGCGCAACGGGCTGACCGATCGCCGCATCGCCAAGCTGGTCGGGGTCTCCGAGGAGGCCGTGCGCACGCGACGGCTGCAGCTCAAGCTGCAGCCGGTCTACAAGCGCATCGACACCTGCGCGGCGGAGTTCGACTCGGGCACGCCGTACCTCTACTCGAGCTACGAGGACGAGGACGAGGCTGAGGTCAGCGGCCGCCGCAAGGTCGTGATCCTGGGCGGTGGCCCCAACCGCATCGGTCAAGGCATCGAGTTCGACTACTGCTGCTGCCACGCCGCGTTCGCGCTGCGCGAGGCCGGCTACGAGACCGTGATGGTCAACTGCAACCCCGAGACCGTGTCGACGGATTACGACACCTCGGACCGCTTGTACTTCGAGCCGCTCACGCGCGAGCACGTGCTCGAGATCCTCGACGCCGAGTCCAAGAGCGGCACCATCGCCGGCGTGTTGGTGCAGTTCGGTGGCCAGACCCCGCTCAAGCTCGCCAAGTCGATCGAGGCCGCCGGCTACCGCCTGCTCGGCACGCCGGCCGAGGCGATCGACCTCGCCGAGGATCGCGAGCGCTTTGGCCAGCTGCTCGCGCGGCTCGGCATCGCGTGCCCGCGCTGGGGCGTCGCGCGCTCCTCCGACGAGGCCTTCGCGGTCGCCGAGCGCATCGGCTACCCGGTGCTGGTGCGCCCCAGCTACGTGCTCGGTGGCCGCGCGATGGAGATCGTCGGCTCGGCGGCCGCGCTCGATCACTACATGCGCCACGCGGTCCGGGCCTCGCCGGATCACCCGGTGCTGATCGACGAGTTCTTGCCCCACGCCACCGAGTTCGATGTCGACGCCGTGGGCGACGGCACCGACGTCGTGATCGCCGGCATCATGGAACACATCGAGGAGGCCGGCGTGCACTCGGGCGACTCGAGCTGCTCGCTGCCGCCGGTCAACGTCGCCAAGGCCGTGCTCGACGATCTGCGCGACATCACCCGCACGCTCGGCCGCGAGCTCGGCGTCATCGGCCTGATGAACGTCCAGTACGCGCTGCGGGGCAACCGCGTGTACGTGCTCGAGGTCAACCCTCGCGGCTCGCGGACGGTGCCGTTCGTGTGCAAGGCCACCGGCATCCCGTTCGCGAAGATCGCCGCGCGGGTCGCCGCCGGCGAGACCTTGCAGGCGCTCGGCGCCCGCGAGCTGGTGCCCGACCACGTGTCGGTGAAGATCCCAGTGTTCCCGTTCCGCAAGTTCGCTGGGGTCGACGTGATCCTCGGCCCCGAGATGCGCAGCACCGGCGAGGTCATGGGCATCGGCGCCGACTTCGGCAGCGCGTTCGCCTCGGCGTGGATCGCCGAGGGCACGCCGTTGCCGACCGAGGGCCGCGTGTTCATCAGCGTGACCGACGAGGACAAGGACATCGTCGTCGCGGCCGCGCGCAAGTTCTTCGAGCTCGGCCTGCAGCTGGTTGCGACCCGCGGCACCGCCGACAAGCTCGAGGCCGCGGGCATGCCCTGCGCACGCATGAACAAGACCACCGAAGGGCGGCCGCACATCGTCGACGCGCTGCTCAACGGCGAGATCGCACTGGTCGTGAACACCTCGTCGACCGCGGCCGATCGTGCGGCCAGCTTCACGATCCGCCGCACCGCGCTGGTGCAGCGGGTGCCGTACTTCACGACCATCTCGGGCGCACTCGCGGCCGGCGAGGCGATCGCGAAGATCAAGCACGACCGCCGACCGCCGGTGATGTCGCTGCAGGAGCTGCACCGCCGGCCGGCGTTCACGCCGGAGACGGCGCCAGTCGACCGCGACGGCTATCGCTGAATCGGCGCGCGCCTGTGGGCCGTCCCCGGCCGGGTTTGCGCGGCTCGCCCGGCCTGTTATCGTCGGCGGCCCATGGCCGACGAGTCCTTTCCCATCACTCCTGCTGGTCTCGAGCGCCTGCGCGCCGAGCTCAAGCACATCAAGGAGGTCGATCGGCCGGAGAACGTGCGCGACATCGAGGTCGCGCGGGAGCACGGCGATCTGCGCGAGAACGCGGAGTACCACGCCGCCAAGGAGCGCCAGGGTGCCCTCGAGGGCCGCATGCGCTTCCTCGAGCACCGCATCGGCCACGCCGAGATCATCGACCCCGCGACCATCAAGAGCGAGAAGGTCGCGTTCGGCGCGACCGTGACCGTGCTCGACCTCGACACCGACGAGGAGATCGTCTACGCGATCGTCGGCGAGGACGAGGCCGACGCCGACAAGGGGCGGCTGTCGATCCGCTCGCCGATCGTGCGGGCGCTCATCGGCAAGGTCGCCGGCGACGCGGTGACCCTTCACCTGCCCAAGGGCGCCCGCGAGCTCGAGGTCGTGCGGGTCGAGTACAAAGCCCTGACATGAGCACGCCGGGCAGCATCAAGCGTTGGAGCTGGCGCACCGCGTGGATGTTCGCGGCGGGCGTCGGCCTGTCATGGGGCTGTCGCTCGGGCGAGGGCGACGCCTGCGTGTGCCAGAGCGACTGCCGGCCCGGGCTGGTGTGCGCGCAGAACGGCTCGCCGATCCAGACCGAGTGCGTGACCGGTGACATCAACGTCGCGCCCGGGCGCTGCATCGCCGGCGACGTCATGCACGGCGGCGGCACCTCGCTGGGCGATCCGCCGGTGTACCTCGACGTCGGCAGCAAGCGGGACTTCGAGCCTGGCATGACCACCAGCGCGACCGCCGAGGACTCCGGCAGTGCCGGCTCGGGCTCGGGCTCGGGCACCAGCGCTGGCGGCAGTGGGTCGTCGAGCGGCGGCTCGGGCTCGAGCGGCGGCAGCTCGAGCAGCGGCGGCTCGGGCAGCTCCGGCAGCGGGGGCTGACGCGGTCGCGCGTCGGGCAACCGAGGGCGACCGACGATGACCGACGACGCAACGGAGCACTGGCTGTGGCGATTGGACGCCGCCGCCTGGCTCGCGGCGGCCCGGCGCGAGCTCGCGGCGGCGCAAGAGCAGCTCGAGTCGCGTCGCGCCTGTGTGGCCCATGCCCGCCGCGCCGGTGGCATGGCCTGCAACGCGGTGTTGTGCGCGTGGGCGCAGCGCGAGCCCGAGCGCGCCGACGCGATCGCGAGCGTGTGGGGGCGATCGTATGTCGAGCATCTGCGGTGGCTCGCGATGGGTGAAACCGGACCGCTACCGGTGCAGGTCGCCCCGCTCGCGAAGGTGCTGCTCGAGACCCCGATGGCCGCGCCGGAGGTGATCGGGCTCGGGGCTCAGCGGCATGCGGATCTGCGGCGGTTGATGGATGCGACCGACGCCTTGGTGACCGCGTGCGCGGACTTCGTGCGCACGCCCTGAATGCGCCCATATGCGGCCGATGCGGCCGCCGTGCGTGCGAGTCGGCGCGCCCGTCGTAAGATACCCGAGGTCCCACGCAGGCAGGCAGACTCGACCAACGCGCTCCCCGCCTCCCTCGCGTCGCTGTGCTTGCCGCGCATGGGCGAGGCTCTCGAAGGAACGGTGCATGACGTTCGCGGAAACTCCAGAGCTCGGCGTGCTCACCACATCGAATGTGCTCGAAGGCGCGCCGATCTTGATGGTGTCCCACGACGATGATGACGGCGGCTGGCAGTTCCTGTGCGGAGAGACCAACGACCCTGCCCACGGGAGGATCGTGCACCTCGCCGCCATCATCGCGTTGGACTCCACCGTCTGCGAGGTTGCGGACCTCCCACTCGGGTGGGTCGCCTTCCGTGACTGCGCCGGCGGCAGCTGGGCACGTGAGCCACGGTGACGCGGCCGCTCGACGACGAGCGCCACCACGCGCTCCGCACGGTACACCCCGACTGCGCCGGACCATCGGCCTCTGCCCGACTGTAGGAGCGGAACCCGTCAATGGTCAACGGCGCAACATCCTCCCTCGCGCGAAAAAGGGCGCTCGTGATGATCAAGAACTTCGTGGTTGGACAAAGCAACGAACTGTTGATGGACGGCAGGGTGCATGAGATTCACAATTTCTACCGCTTCGGCGGGTTGAATATCGGACCAGATCGATTCATTGTGATCTCGTTCGTTCCGTGCGAGCCCAACACGATGGATTTTCCACGCCTCAAACTCGAGTGCCGAGACGTCGACTACTTCGAGCTGAGCTCGCAGTTCGGCTGCAAAGATGTCCGAGAGGTGGACGAGATGGGCTACAAGAGTCCGGGCGATCTGGACGACGAGTGGCTAATGACCGAACAGCAAGCCAGTGCCGCGGATCATTTCTTCTTGCGACTCGAACACTGCGCGTATATTCGTGTGCACGGCCGATACATGCGGCTCGTCATCGTAGCACCGCAGCCATGAGACCGCCTGCGGGCGCCGTGAGAGTCGCCGACTTGGGTGCGGCATACTGCAAGGGTGAAGCCGACGAGGCGAGCTTGTTTCTGGACATGGATGTACTCCCTCCAGCGGATCCAACGGACCGCGGCATCACGACCTTCGAGGCACAGGGGAGTTCCCGCGACGAGACGCTGGCACTCGTGCTCGAAGCCGTAGACGAGCACCACGGAGAACATGCACACTCGCCTCCGTGGACGGCACTCGAGATCTACGGCCTCGATGAGGTCGACGCCGGCCAAGTAGGGTTCCAGGAGTACGGAGTGACCCAGATCATCCGAACCGCATTTGGCCTGGAGGCACGGCGTCCCCCGCCCCCGACGCGGCCCCGCTCCGCCTGAGACGCATGGACTCGCCACGGGTGACACGGGTGAACTCAGATGAAGAATGAGACTGCAAGCACCACCGCATTCCTCGAGTTCATTCTGGAGATCGAGGACGGCTGGCCACCCGTCGCAGTCGAGTGCCTCCCTTTCCTGCTCGCTCCAGGGGGCTACACCGCAGTGACAGCACCGCTATTCGTCAAAGACCTCTCGGTCGGCGACATCATCCGTGCGAGACTCGAGCCGACGGGGAACCGGGTCGTGTCTTGGGAGCACATCTCGAGGTCGCAACATTCCACACTCTGGCTCCTCCGCGTGGGACCATCGCTGACACTCGCGCCCGTGTTGGACGACCTCCGCCGCCTGGGCTGCAGCACGGAAAGTTCCGACGCATTGGGGGTTTACGCAGTCGACATCCCAGCGTCGGTCCAGTTGAACTCCGTCGACGACGTACTCGCACGGCTTGAAAGCAATGCCGTCGCAGTCGCCTTCCCGTCGCTGCGCCACGAAGCGTGCGAGTCGTGCTGACCCGAGGGTGGACACCGGAATGACGAAGACCAAAGGAGCATGCCCCCCACCGATCGAGCGCTGGGGCGACTACACAATCATCTGGATTGACTCCGAGAACATCGACGCGCACCTGGAATTCATGAAGGAGAATGCAGTCGACGGAGTGGGCATCAATGCGGTCCGCGGATACACCGCGAGCGATGTGTCATTCTTGGAGCGCATCCCCGAGGTCGAAGGCGTGGTCACCGTACCTGGTGGCCGACCGCTGGACGCGTCGGCGATTCTAGGACTCCGAAAGCTCCGATTTCTTTCACTCGGCGAGACCGACTTCGCGCTCGATCTTGATGTGTTCCCGGACTTGGAGGAGTACCGCGGCGACTGCGGCCCCAAGTTCCACATCTCCGAGCGGAGCCGCTCGATTCGTTCACTGCGCCTCAGGCACTTCAGACCGAAGAGCCGCGACCTCTCCGACTTCCCTGCGCTCCCTTGCGTTCGCGAGCTTGGTCTCATCCAGTCGAGCATCAACTCCATTCGCGGTCTCGCGCAGCTGCGCGCTCTCGAACGCCTGGAGCTGGCATACTGTCGGTCGCTCACGACACTTGCGGCGTCGGCGTGGCCGCGTCTGCAGATGCTCGAGTGTTCCAACTGCCGGGCACTCGTGAGCTACGACGCACTTGCGAACGTCAAGACACTCCGCTCACTCCGACTCAACTCCTGCGGCACGATTCCCTCGCTGCAGTTCATCTCGTCACTCCCTGAATTGACTGAGCTCCGCTTTGTGGACACCGACGTCCGCGACGGCGACATGCGACCGTTGTTTCGTCTGCAAGAGATTGCCTTCACGAACAAACGAGGATTCTCTCACACATGGCAGGAGGTCGAGCGCGAGATTGCCGCGAAGGCCGGCAACGGGCCGTAAGCGCGGAGGCCCCCAGCATGCGCCACGCACCGTTGACTGTGACGACCGACAACCGGCTCCGAATGCACGATGGTCTCACGCGATCACGTGCATCTGGCTCTACGTACTCGCCGCTACGCGATGGTTCTGACCTCGCAGCCTTGCCGATCCCGGTCACACCGAGGTGCACCAACACCACTGTCAGGATTCAACAGCAATGCCCACCACAAAGCAACCTCGCCCCCCTCTTCCCCTGTTTTCCCGCCCAGATGCACGGACTCCAGAGGTGTTTGGTGTAGCGCCCGCAGGCATCCTCGCAGACCGCCATCCGTACGCCCCGCAGCGAGCCGCCCGACGTCTCCCGCTCGCCTGCGCGCTCGCCCTGCTCGCGCAGCTCGCCTGCGCGTCCCCCTCGCACCAAGGCGAGTCCGCCGACAGCTCCACCACCGACCACGAGTACGTCTTCGGCGAAACCGCCCCCGAGCCAGGCGCGCCGGACGAGTTCTGCGAGCCGTTCGACCCCGCGCGGGTCTATCTCATCACGCAGTTCAACACGAGCGAGATCATCGACCCGGAGGCCCCCGAGAAGCTCTGCGTCACCGCGCTGGCCGCATACGCGGGCGACGTGGTCCATCCGAGGCTCGACGGTGGTGACGGTTCGCTCGTCTGGCTGGCGACAACGGGCAGCCTGTTCCGGCTGCTCTACGTCTATCAAGAACGCAAGGGCGACAAGTGGCGACCGGTCGGCAGTGCCGAGCTTTTCGGCGAGCTGTTTCGACCGTTCAACGATGTCATGCTCGATCGCATCGTGCCGTGTTCGGCCAACCCGGACTTCGCGCCCGTGCTCGTGTGGAGCGACGGTGCGTGGTACGGGGAGTGCCTCGGTGTGACGAGCGGGACGGATGGCACGCTCTACCGAATTGCGGACTACCTCGGCGCCTACTACGACGTGATCCCGCAGCCGGTCGGCATCTTCGACGACATCGCGATCTTCGCGACCGACAGTGTGCCCAGCGGGTATGCGATCGGCGGCGACGACCTCACGCCCCTGCCCCTGCCACCCGGCGTCGAGAGCGTGCGGCACCTGGCCGCGCGCTCGGATCAAGGTGGAGTCGCGGCGGCGGTCGAGGTGATCCGCAGCAACGTCCCCACGCTCGAGCGCGCGCGCGTCACCGCCCAGGGGATCGAGCTGCTCGGCGCCTACGAGGACGACTTCGAGACGCTCATCCCTTACGGCATCGAGTACGCCCTCGACGGCGACGGCGCACTGTGGCGCCTCGGTGGGTCGAGCTCGCAGAGCGCGGGCGAAGTGGTCGCACGGCTGCCGCCCGCGGGACCGGCGGAGGTGGTCTACGAGCTGCGCGAGGAACTCACCGACGAGACCTACCCGCGGTTGCGGCTCCTCAGCGCCTCGGTCGGGCGCGTCGAGGTATTGCAGTGACCTCGGCGGGCTCACGACCGGACACGGGGTGTGTCGTGATCACCGCCGCGGCGCTTGCCCTCGCGTGCACGCCCGCGTGTGGCACCGTCGTCGACCCCGAACAGGCGGACACCGACGCGTCCGGCGCGAGCGGTGACGGTCCCTCCTCGGGTGCACCGGACGAGCGCTGCGGTCCGCTCGACCCGAACCGCATCTACGTCGTGCGGGCGAGCACGATCCCAGGCGTGCACGTCGTCACCGACGCAGAGGATCGCGATCGCGTCTGCGCCTATGCGGACCCCGAGGACGTCGTCTGGGAGCTGCCCGGCCGCATCGATCCCGCCGACGGCAGCCTCGTCGTGCTGCAGTCCGGTCGCGAAGCGCGTCGACCCGCAGTACTGCGCCTGCAGCACGATTGGCTGGCGCCCTCGGGCGACGAGGCCACGGCGTGGATCGCCGCGATGCCCACGCCCGATGACGTGCTCGGCATCGTGGTGGGCGACGACGGCGACTGCCCCGCGACTGCATTCGCGCGCGGCGAGGTCAGCCTCGCGTGGTCCGACGGCTTCTACACCGCCTGCGAACGCACCGTCGCCGCGCCAGGCGGCGGCGCCCGCAGCAGCTTCGCGACCGGGCGCTTCATCGGCGTCGTCGACGGTGCCGTGCTCGTGCACACTGATGGCAATTCGCCGGGAGCACCCGGGTCGTATGCGGCGGTCGTCGACGGCGAGCGCGTCGAGTTGTCCCCGCCGGCCGGCGTCGATCGCATCGCCCACGTCGCCGCGCGTCCGGGCCCCGAGGGCCTGCTCGCCGCGGTGCGAATGCACCACGGCGACCTCGTCACGCTCGAGCGCGTGTGGCTGCACCCCAGCGGCATCACGCGCGCGGGCAGCTACGACGAGGACCCCGCGGCGCGAACCGCATGTGTCAGCTACGCGATCGCGGCCGACGCGTCGCTATGGTGCGTCAGCGACGATCCGGTGCCCACGCTGGTGCGCGCGGGGCCGACGGGGCCCGCCGCGGTCGCGTTCGGACTCACCGACGGCACCGGCCCCGCGCGCCTGCTCTCGACCGGTGGCGCCCTGCGGTAGCGCACAGCGGCGCCCGAGCAGGCTGGTGACGCGACCGGCGGACGCGTTCGGTCGCGTTGGTCGCGAGCCGCGGGCAGAGCTCGACGCGACGCCATAGACTGATCGTGATGACGCCCTCCTCGCTCCGCCTGCGCCTCGCGGTTGCCCTTGGTCTACCGGCCATCCCCGCCTGCAAGCCCGCGCCCGAGCCCGAGCCGACCACGGTCCCCACGACCACCGCCCCGACGAACTCGGCCACGCCCCCACCCACGCGCCCGGCGGCCGCGCGCGCAGCTCGGCGGGCATGCAAGCCCGATCAGATCCACGAGCGCGTCTGCGGCCTGGTCGACCTCGCGTACGAGGGCGCCGGTGGAACCGTCGCCGCGCCCCACGAGATGTGCACCCGCAACGCGCTCTCGCTGTGGAACCTCGAGACCGAACACATGATCGACGGCTGGCGGGTCGGCTCCCACGACGCCGTGCTGGCGTCGTTCACCTTCGATCGCGAGGCCACCACGAGCTACGCGTATTCGGGCAGCTATCAGCCCGAAGCGCCGCGTTGTTGCTACGAGCGCTGCAACCCGATCGAGAGTCGCGCGCAGCCGCGTGCGCGCGTGCCCGACGGCATGAAGGCGTACGAGCTGTGTGTGCCCGGACCGGTCTCCACCAAGTTCCCCGCGCCGGGCGCGAAGCAGTGCCCGGTCGCGCTTCGCACCCGTCACTTCTACCCCTACGGCGCCCCCGATCCCCTCGACGATGCCCCCTTCGAGCGCGCCCTCGACGACCAATGCTGCTACATGGTGGCCACGGCCCACCGCTGTCCGCCGAACACGTTCGAGACCAAGAACGGCGGATGCGAAGAGCCGAGCCCCGGCGGACGTCCGCTGCGCGAGGCCGGCGAGGTCGTCACCGCCGCCACGCGTGCGCGTGATGGTTGGTCGCGATCGATCGCGCTCGGCCGTGCGCCGTCGTGGTCGCCGTCGACGCGCGCGCAGGCGGCCGTCGGCTGGGCCCGCGAGGCCGCATTCGAGCACGCCTCGGTCGCAGCGTTCGCCCGGCTCGCCATCGACCTCATGGTCCACGGCGCCCCCGCGGATCTCGTCGACGATGCCCACGCAGCCGCGCGCGACGAGGTTCGTCATGCGCAGGAGTGCTACGGCATCGCCTCGGCGTTCGCCGACGCGCCGATGGGCCCAGGACCGCTGCCGCTGGCCACCCTCACGCCTGCCGCGAGCCTCACCGCGCTCGCCGTCGAGTGCTTCCGCGACGGCTGCGTCAACGAGACCGTCGCTGCGCTGTGCGTCGCGGAGGCCTCGCGTCGGGTCGCTTCACCGGCGATCCGCGACACGCTCGCGCGCATCGCCGACGACGAGGGGCGCCACGCCGAGCTCTCGTACCGGATCCTGGCCTGGGCGCTGCGCAGCGGCGGCACGGAGCTACACGCACGGATCGCGACCGAGCTCGACGCCGTGCGGGCAGAGCTCGCACGGGTGGTCGACACCGCCACCGACCTCCGCGACGAGACCACCGGCCTGCTCGCGTCGCACACCGCAGCGGCGGTGCGTCGTCGCGTGCTCGCCGAGGTGGTCGTGCCGTGCACCGAGGCGCTGCTCGCCGCCCAAGTGCGGGGGCGTTGAGTACTACGGGCAGTCGTTCGGTGCCCCCGGGGTGCCCAGATGCCCCGGCCCGTAGGCGGTCGCTCCGCTGCACCACGCGGCGCCATCGTCGTTGGCGCTGGCGTCGAGCACTGCGAGCGCGATGCTCGTGCCCGGCGCCACCACTGGCCACGGCGCAATGTCATCGTACGACACGGTGTCGATCACGACCCCGTCGCAGGTGAGCGTGACGATGTCGCCGTCGTTGAAGAGGCCGACGCCGATCGGCATCGGGAAGTCCGGCGTGAAGCCGAGCTCGGCCTGCGTGCCGGAGCCCAACGTCGCGTAGCCACCGGCTTCGATCACCAGCGATACGTCGACGTCGAACGTGTCGATGGCGAGGTCCCCCGTGACCACGCAGCCCTGGAGATCCCAGGCGGTCGCGCCGGGATTGTGCAGCTCGATCCACTGCCCGGGCTTGGCATCCGGATCCGCCGCAGGCGCATACAGGATCTCGGAGATCGCCACGGAGACGCAGCTCTGCGCGTCCTCGATGCAGCTCTCGCTGCAGGCACACAGCCCGGGCGCCGTCGGATCGCACGGCTCCGCGCCGCTGACGATGCCATCGCCGCAGGTGCTGCAGCCGGACACGTCGAGGTGGCACGCGGCATCGCAGGCAACGTCGCCGAGCGCAAATCCCTGTGCGGCGCAGCTCGAGGGCACCGCATCGCCGTCGCAGTCCTCGCCCGCGTCGACCACACCGTTGCCACACAGCGTGCACGCGGACACGTCGAGCTCACATTCGTCCGTGCACGATGCGGCCCCGAGACCGAGGCCGAGCTCGGCACACGTCACAGCGTCCCCGTCGCACGGCTCGCCCTCGTCGAGCATGCCGTTGCCACACAGCGTGCAACCCGAGGTGTCGTAGGTGCAGTCGCCCGCGCAGGTCGGCTCGCCGGCATGCGGGGTCCGCAGCAGATCGGTGCAGGTGGGCGTCCACCCATCGACCCCTTCGATGCTGCCGTCGCAGGCCTCGCCCGCCTCGACCCAACCATTGCCACACACCGGCGGACCGCACGGCGCCTCGCCCTCCCAGATGCAGCCGCAGGTGTCGAAGGTGCACGCCGCCGTGCACGCCAGGGTCCCGACCGCCCCCATCGCAGCGCAGCTGCTGCCGTTCAGATCGAAGCCGTCGCACTGCTCGTCGCCCTCGACGACACCGTCGCCACAGCGAGCGGCCGGGTCCTCGCCGGTCGACTCGCCGCCGCTGCTGGACGCTGCATCGCCGTCGGTCGCCGTCGGCGACGGTGTGGGATCACCCGCCTGCGTGGCGCCAGCGTCCGTGCCCGACGAACTGCCATCGTCCATGATCACCGCGAGTCCGTCCGCGGCGCATCCACTCCACAACCCACATCCCAGCAACGTCGCAAAGCCAATCGCGCGACGACCTTCGAATCCCAGCATGTCCAATACCTCGGGCCCCGTTCACTCCGAGTCCCATCTCCCCATTGTCGTGCGACCGTCCGAGGATGACGGGTCGGCGTGAAACACCCCAGGGGCGCGAGCGGGGCACCTGCGCGCGCACCGGCCCTGCGCGCGCACCGGCCCTGCGCGCGCACCGGCCCTGCGCGCGCACCGGCAACAGACGCTTCAGCCGTCGGTGACGGCTTCGCTGCGCTCGTGCTCGCTGATCGCGTCGAGGAACTCGACCAGCGCGACACGGGCCTCGTCGAGCGACGCGCGGGCGACCGCGTCGCGCACCGCACCCAGCCGCGCGCTCAGCTGCTCGTGCTCGTCGGCCAGGGCCGTGTTCGCATCGCCAGCGACCTGCTCCTCGTGGGCGAAGTGGCCCTCCATCGCCGCGGCGAAGCGCGCGAGCTCGCGCCCGAGCAACAGCTGCATGCGCTCGCGCGGCAACGCGTCGGTGCCGGCCGTGGCGAGCAGGTGGAGCAGGTCCAGATCGAGGGCGAGCGACGGCGTCATGTTCGAGTCGTCCCACGCTAGCGCTACGCGACGCAGCTGGGAAGGCCCGGCGCCCGGCCGCAACGCACCTTTGGTGAGGTCCTTCGCGGTGCGCTTCTCAGCTTGCCATGGTCGGGCATGGGCCCGAAGTCCGCGTGGGCCCCCGGCCCATCCCCGTCGCACGGCCGTGGTGGGCGACGTCCTGCCACGGTCACGGCGCGCTGCCCCGATCCTCCGCGGTGCGCTGCATCTGCTGGGTGCGCCGCCGCTCGGACCCCACGCACGACCAGGGCCGCCATGTCGACGAGCCGCCGAAGTGCGCGTCACATCGCGTGCCGGTGGGCTCTGCAGCCCGTGCGCTCCACGACGCCGCTCCTCACGGTCGCCCAAGCGACGATGCAGCTCAGCGTGCTGCTCTCGCTCGGGGGCGCCAGCGTTGCCGTCGCCGCGGCCTTCGCCGCCGGCGGAAGCCCGGCGCCATCCGGCGTGATCGCCGTGTTCGCATCGGTCTTCGCGGTCTACAACTTCGACCGGCTCGCGGACACGTCGCCCGCCGAGGGGCGCAGCACGCCGCAGCGGCGCGCGCTCACGCAGCGATGGGGCTCGGTGCTGCGGGTGTGCGTCGCGACCTCCGCTGCGCTGGCGCTCGCGCTCGGAGCCAGCGTATCGCTGGCAGCATTCGCGTGGACGATCGCGTTCCCGCTGCTCGGTATGTTGTACGTGTTGCCGCTGCGGGCATCGGGTCGCGTCTATCGCCTGAAGGACGTGCCGTATCTGAAGCCGTTCTACGTCTGCGCCTGCTGGACCGAGCTGCTCGCGGTCTCTCTGAGCCACGCCGGCCTGGATGCGACCCCCGCGATCGCGACGTTCGCGGCGTTCCTCTACCCCCGACTCTTCATCTCGGCGAACCTCGGCGACGTGCGTGACGTCGAGGACGACGCCGCCGCCGGCATTCGCTCGTTGCCGCAGTGGCTCGGCCGCAGCGCCACCCTGCGCCTGCTCGAGTTCGTGCACTGGGCGAGCGTCGCCGGGCTCGTGCTCGCCCTGGCCGCGGGCTTTGCCCCACCGGCGATGCTCGGCCTGATCGTACCGACCGCGGTCGCCTACGCGATCTTCCGCGCCTACGTGCGTCGACCCGATCGCCAGGCCTTCTTCACCGACCTGTACGACCTCGAGCTGATCCTGTACGCGCCGTCGTGGGCGATCGCCGCGGCCATGACGACGGCGTAGGCCGCCTCGTTCGCGCCCACGCGCTGCCGCAGCCGCGTGCCGGCGACGCGCACCACACCGAGCCGATCGGCGACCGGCAGCTGCGCCAGCGCGCGGACGTCAGTCGAGCCGGCTGCGGATCAGCGCCGCGAGCTCGTGACGACTGGTGGCCTCGACCGCGCGCCCGGCCTGCTCGAGCGCGCGCGCATACGTCTCCTGCACCGAGGCGTTGGTCGCGGCCTGCTCGGCGACGTGGGCCAGCATCGGCAGCGCCTCGGCGCCGCGGCCGTCGGCGAGCAGCAACTTGGCGCGCTCGTGCAGCTCGGCGAGCCGCGAGATGACGCGCTCGCGCTCGTGATGCCCGCGCTCGAGGTGGCGAATCGTCAGCGCGCTGCAGGTGCTGTGGCTGAGCGCACGGGAGCTGACCGGCCCCAGCCAGTCGCGCACGAGCGGATCGTAGCCACGGGTCGCCACCACCAACAGCCCGGCGTCCTGCGCAGCGTTCACGATCTCCTCGGCCGGGTCGCCCGCCGTCACCGTCATGGAAACCTGCAGGCCCTGGGTGTCGTAGGTGGCCAGCAACGCCTTCAGCTGGGCGTGGATCGCCCCCTCGTCCTTTGCGAGGTGGGGATTGGAGCCCTCGTCGTGCAGGACGGTGATGACCGACAGCGACATCTGGAACCGCTTCGCCATGTCGATCGCGGTCTCGAGGCCCACGCGCGACTCGGCGGTGAGGTCGATCGGGCACAGCAGCGTACGGCCCACCGGCGAGACCCCACGCGCGACCCACACCGGGATCGAGGCCTGACGCACGATGGTCTCCGCCACCGAACCGACCACCCAACGCCGCACCGTGGCCGGCTGACCACCGCCGGTGACGATCATCTGCGCACACAGTCGCGGCGCCGCCTCGATGACCTCCTCGGCGGGGTGCCCGAGCTCGATCATCACGTCTTGCAGCACGAGGCCGTTCGCGCGCAACGATGCGATGTGCGGCTCGAGCTCGTGACGAGCCTCGGCGATGCGCAGGTCGATGCCCCGCTCACTCTCGAGGCGCCGCCGGGGAATCGCGTGCAGCACGACGATCGGCGCCGCGAGGCGGCGGCCGAGTTCGGCCGCAATCGCGACGATGTCGGCGGTCTGCTCGTCGAGAGGCAGCGCCACGAGGATGGGACGTTCGTTCGCCATGGCGGATGGTCAGCTCCGGTTCAGGATGCGCGCGCGTGGCCGCGGTGGACCCGCTAGCTTTGCGGCTCGTGGGGGTTCGGATCGTTCGAGTCCGTCGACGAAGTCGCGTCGTCGGCGGGCGGCGAGGCCTCGGCGGGCGCCGGCGCGACCTCGGTCCGCGACGGCGTCGGCATCGGCGCGACCTCGGTCCGTGCGCTGGCGGTCGCGGTCGGCACCTCGGTACGTGACGCGGGGGCACCGGCGGTGGGGCCACGTTGGCCGTGCTCGGCCCCCGGCTCGTGATCGACGGGCACGAACGGCGCGTGCTCGAAGCGCTCCCCCAGCGGCTGCGCGGTCTCGTCGCGGAGCAGCTCGCGACCATCGGACAGCTTGCCGAACAAGTAGTAGAGGCCCGGGATCACCATCACGCCGACGACCGTGCCGAGCAACATGCCGCCGACGCCGGTGGTGCCGATGGTGCGGTTGCCGATCGCGCCCGCCCCGGTCGCGATGACCAACGGGACGAGGCCGGCGATGAACGCGAACGAGGTCATCTGGATCGGCCGGAAGCGCAGCTTGGCGCCCTCGATGGCGGCGTCCTTGAGCGAGACGCCCTCACGGCGACGCTGCACCGCGAACTCGACGATGAGGATCGCGTTCTTGCCGAGCAAGCCGACCAACATGATGAGGCCGAGCTGCGCCCACACATCGTTGGCGAGGCCCGCGGCCTGCAGGAAGTAGAACGATCCAAAGATGCCGATCGGCAGCGAGAGCACCACCGCGAGCGGGATCAAGAAGCTCTCGTACTGGGCGACCAGCACCAGGTACACGAACACCACCACGACCACGAAGATGTAGATGGCCGCGTTGCCCTTCTTCGACTCGTCCCACGACAGGCCCTCCCAGCCGATGCCGTAGCCCTTGGGCAACGTCGCCTCGGCGACCTCGTGGATGGCCTGGATGGCCTGCCCGGTCGAGTAGCCCGGCGCCGGCACCAGCTGGATCGCTGCCGAAGGATAGAGGTTGTAGCGGGTGATCTCGTTCAAGCCCTGCTGCTTGCGCAGCGTCATGAACGACGAGTACGGCACCATGTTGCCGGCCTCGTTCTTCACGAACAGCTCGTCGAGGTCCTCGGGCATGCGTCGGAACTCGGGCCACGCCTGCACGTAGACCTTGTAGAACTGGTTGAACAGGACGAAGCCCTGCTCGTAGGTGCTGCCGATGAGGATGTTGAGGTTGTCGAGCGCCTTGTCGATCGAGACGCCCTTCTGCATCAGCACATCGTTGTCGATCACCAGCTCGTACTGGGGATAGTCGGAGGCGTAGAAGGTGAACATGTTCTTCACCTCCGGGCGCTCCGCCAACCCCGCCATGAACGCGTCGTTGACCTTGCCCAGCTTCTCGTAGTCCGTGATGCTCGACTGGGTCTGATCGAGCACGCGTAGCGACACACCACCGGCGGCGCCGAAGCCCGGGATCGCCGGCGGCTCGAAGAACTCGAGCTTGACGTTGGTGATCTCCTCGGTGCGTTCCTCGAGCTCTTCGATGATCTGGCGCGCGGTCAGCTCGCGTGTCGACCACTCGCGGAGGTTGATGATCGCGGTGCCCGCGTTGGAGCCGCGGCCCTCGGTCAGCACCTCGTAGCCCGCCACCGAGGTCACCGAGACCACACCATCGATCTCCTTGGCGATGGCCTCGAGCTCCTGCGACTTGGCGTTGGTGTACTCGAGTGTGGACCCCGGCGGGGTCTGCAGCACCGCGTAGATGATGCCCTGGTCCTCACCGGGGATGAACCCACTCGACATGCGCGCGTTGGCGGCGACGATGCCGAACGAGAACCCACCGATGATGAGCAGTGTCAGCAGGCGGCGGGTCACGATCGGCCGCAGCATGCCGGTGTAGATGTTGGTGACGGTGTCGACGCCGCGACTGAAGGGCCGCTGCACGAACGGCACCACGATCAGCAGGAAGCCGATCGGTCCCCACAGCTCGTAGGCGAGGTACGTCAGGCCGGCGAGCAGCGGCAGGCCGACGAAGATGTACGTCAGCACGACCTTGAGGCCCCGGCGCTTCTTCTTGCCGCCGCCGGCGTGGCCGGCCTCGCCGTGGGCGTGGGGCTTGAGGATCATCGCGCACAGCACCGGCGTCAGCGTCAGCGCGATCAGGCCCGAGAGCACGATCGAGGTCGCCATCGTCACGCCGAACTGGCGATAGAACACGCCGACCGGGCCGGGCACGAAGGTGATCGGCACGAACACCGAGGTCATCACCAGCGTGATTGCGACGATCGCACCGCTGATCTCGTGGAGCACCTCCATGCTCGCGCGATAGGGCGAGAGGTGCTTGTCGGCCATCTTCTCGTGCACGGCCTCGACCACGACGATGGCGTCGTCGACGACCACGCCGATCGCCAGCACCATCGCGAACAGCGTGATGAGGTTGATCGAGAAGCCCAGCAGCTGCAGGCCGACGAAGGTGCCGATCAGCGACACCGGCACCGCCAGCGTGGGAATCAACGTCGAGCGCACGTCGCCGAGGAACATGAAGACGACGAGCGAGACCAGGATGAACGCCTCGAGCAAGGTGTGGAGCACCTTCTCGATCGACGCGTCGACGAACTTCGAGACGTCGTAGGCGATCTCGTACTTCATGCCCGGCGGGAACGACTTCTCGAGCTCGTCGAGGGTCTTCTTGACCTCCTCGATGACCTCGGCGGCGTTGGATCCGGGCGCCTGCTTGAGCACGATCGAGGCCGCGGGGTGGCCGTCGACGTCGGAGTAGATGTCGAAGAACTCGGAGCCGAGCTCGATGCCCTGACGCTTTTTCTTCGGCGTCGGATGGGCCGCGGGCGCGCCGGGCTCCGCGGGCGGACCGGTCGCGTCGATCTCGCCACCGTGCTCGGCCTCGTCGGGGGGCACGCAGACATCCTTGAGCCGCAAGATCTCGCCGTTCGACTTGGCCTTGAGGATGATGTCGCCGTACTGCTGCGCCTTGTTGTAGCGGCCGATGTACGTGAGCACGTACTCCTTGGACTGCGAGGTCATGCCGGTGGCCTGACCGAGTCGACCGGGCGAGCCGATGATGCTCTGCTCGGCCAACGCCTTCATCACGTCCTCGACCGAGACGTTGTAGGCACGCATGCGATCGGGGTTCAGCCAGATGCGCATCGCGAAGTTGCGGTTGCCGAGGTTGCGCGGGATGCCCATGCCCTGGATGCGCTTGAGCACCGGCATCACGTAGACGTTCGCGTAATTGAAGAGGTCCTTCTGATCGGTGTTCGGATCCGTGCTGTAGATGTTCAGGTACATCAGCATGCTGGGCACGACCTGGCTGACCAGGATGCCCTCGCGTACCACCAAGGGCGGCAGGCGGCTCAGCATGATGTTGACGCGGTTCTGCACGTTCACGACGTTGATGTCGGGATCGGTGCCGGGCTCGAAGTAGATCGCGATGGTCGCCTCGCCCGCACTGGTGGCGCTCGACGCCATGTAGCGCATGTTCTGCACGCCGTTGATCGACTGCTCGAGCGGGATGAGCACCGAGTCGACCAGCACGTTCGCGCTCGCGCCGGGGTACGCGATGCTCACGTAGACCGTCGGTGGCGCGACATCGGGGAACTGTGCGATCGGCAGCCGGACGATGCCCAAGCCACCGAGGAACAGGATGATGATCGCCGTCACGAGCGCGAGCGCCGGACGGTAGAGGATCTTCGTGAACATGTGACAGACGTGCGGGAGTCGGGGCGGGCTTTGGCCGGTCGCCGCGCGAGCACTACTCGGCGTGGTGCTTGAGGTGCGAGAGCACCTCTTCCGGCTTCTTGTACTCGTACTTGATGTGATCGCCGTCGTGCAGCTGGCGAACACCTTCGATGACGATGCGATCGTTGGCCGCGAGCCCAGTGTCGACCACGAAGATGTCGTCCTGCTCGTGCGCGACCGTGATGGCCTTCTGGTGGACGATGTCGTCCTCGCCGACCACGTAGACGTACTGCTTGTCGAGGATCTCGAAGGTCGAACGCTGCGGGATGACGACCGCATCCTTGCGCTTCTGATGAATCAGCAGCGTGCCGGTCTGACCGTGGCGCAGCAGCCCCTTGGGGTTGGGGAAGTCGGCGCGGAACTGGATGTTGCCGGTCTCGTTGTCGAAGTTCGACTCGACCGTGACGGTGTCACCGGCGGTCTGATCGAAGAGCTTGCCGTTGGCGAGGCGGAGCTCGATGTTGGCCTCGGGTAGCTTCAGCTGCTGAGGGCTGTTGGGATCGACCGCGCCCTCTTGCATCTCGTACTCGAGGTAGTTGGCCTCGGGCACGTTGAAGTAGACCCACATCAAGCTGTTGTCCGACATCGTCGTGAGGATGTCGCCCTCCTCGACGAGGCTGCCCAGCTGCTGGTACTGCCGATCGATGATGCCGTCGAAGGGCGCCTTCACCCGCGTGAAGCCCAGCTCGGCGCTGGCCAGATCGACCTTGGCCTTGGCCTTCTCGCGGGTGGCCTTGGCGAGCGCGACCTCCTGGTCGGAGACGATCTTCTTCTCGAAGAGCTTGCGAGTGTTTCGCAGCTCGATTTCCGCCAGCTCGAGCTCGGCCTTGTCCGCGTCGAGCCGCGCCTTGTACAGCACCGCGACGACCTTGAAGAGCAGCTGGCCCTCCTTGACCCTCTGCCCTTCTTTCACGGGGATCTCCTCGAGGTAGCCCTCCTCGAGTGCTCGAATCTCGACGTGCCGCTGCGAGTGGATCTGGCAGACGTACTCCTGCGTGGTGACGACGTCCTTGATCAGCGGGCTCGTCAGCACGATGGGATGCCCGCCTTCGTGCTCGCTCGCCTCCTCGTGCTCTTCGTCGGCCTTGAGCGTCGTGCAGGCGATGGGCAGCAGGAGCGAGAGCCCGAGCACGGCGAATGTCCGAGGGAATCGCATGGCGGTCGATGCCTTCTGTGCCACGCCCCCTCCCACCGTGGCAACCGCCGTCGCCGAGGTGCGTGTCGTGTTAACCCAATCGGAATCCCTCGGGTGGCGGGCGGCGCGCTGGGCCGAAACGACACGTGGGTGTCGACGTGTGGTCGAAGGCCCGCGGCGGCCCGCCGTGGGTCGCGACGACCGGCTTCGCGCGTTGCTCGCGTCCGGGCCGGCCACCGCGACGCGACCGGTCGAGCGCCGGGGCGCGACCGTGGGCGCGCTCCCACCCCGCCACGTCGACGTGGGCGGGGGTCACCGCGTTCGCACGATGGCTGGCACTCCGCCGCGCGGCCGCAGGGTCGCGAAGTCGTCCTCCGCAATGTCGAGCGCAGGATCGATCTCGAAGCGTAGCCGCCGCAGCAACGTCGCGAGCACGATCGGCCCCTCCATCATCGCGAAGTGCATGCCGATGCAGAACCGCGGCCCCGCGCTGAACGGCAGGTACGAGCCCTTGGGCCGCAGCGCCTCGACCTCGGGAAGGAAGCGATCGGGATCGAAGCGGTCGGGCTCGGGCCACACGTCGGCGCGGCGGTGCTGCGCGTACGCGCTGACGAACACCAGCGTCCGCGGCGGCAGCGTCGTGCCGGCGATCTCGACCGCTTCGAGCGAGCGCCGAGGGAACATCATCAGCGGTGGGTACAGCCGCAGGGTCTCGCGGAACACTCGGGTGGTGAGGTCGAGTCGCTCGGGCTCGAAGTGATCGATCGGGCCCTCGCCGAACGCGTCGGCCTCGGCGACCACCCGCGCGAGCACGTCGGGGTGACGTGCGAGCAGGTACAGCGCCCACGCGAGGCTGGTCGCGGTGGTCTCGTGGCCGGCCACGAACAGGGTCACGACCTCGTCGCGCACCTGCGTGTCGGTCATCGTGCCGCCCTCGTCGGCGTCGCGCGCAGCCAGCAGCCGCGTCAGCAGGTCCGCGCGACCCAGGCCCTCGCGACGACGCTCGCCGATCATTTCTTGGATTCGGTGGTCGACCACGGCGACCGCCCCGCGCAGCTCGGCGCTGCGCGAGCCGCCGATCAAGAACGGCGACTCGAAGCGCGCGTGCATGCGCTCGGCCCAGCGTCGTACCCCGCCGCGACTGCGCGCGGCAAGCCCACGGGTGAGATCGAGCGCGATCACGTGAGGCACGATCGCCGGTGAGGCGAGCACGCCGTTGACCCAACCCAACGCGGTGGTCAGCGCCGCCCCCAACCCTTCGGTCTCGTCGAAGGTGTCGACGCCGAACAACGCGGCACCCACGACCGTCATCGCGATGCGCGTGGTCTCGCGCGCCAGGTCGATCGACGCCCCCGGCCGCATCGCGTCGGCCGCCCGCGCCGCGGTGGCGCGCATGGCCTCGGCGTACTGTCCGAGCGCGCCGGGGGTGAAGATCGGCGCCATCAACCGTCGCTGCCGACGCCACAGCTCACCCTCGCTGGTGAACAACCCCTGCCCGGCGAGATCGTGCAGCAGCACCCGCAGGCCCGGCGACTTCTCGAAGCTCTTCGCCTTGGTGACGAGCACCTGGTGGCAGGCCTCGGGCTGTGCCGGCAGCACCAGCGGCAGGTGCAGGATGCGGCCGCGCACCAGCGGTGAGCTCGCGGCTGCGACCTCGCGCTGCATCGCGAGGCGCTCGGCGGTCGTGCGGCCGAAGCTCCCGAGCCAGCTCGCGTTCGCCACCCGCGGTAGATCTTCGATGCGTCCCATCTCGCCCCCTCGCAGCGGCTGCCGTCGACCGACGAACGATCGCCGCCCCGCCGCAGTACGGATGATAGCGAGCGTCGGGCGAAGGCGGATGCATGGCGGCTCCGCCACGCGACGGCAGACTGTGCGCGAGGTTCCGGCGCAATCCGTTGCAGGAGCTCGCGGCCGGCCGCCGCGGGTTCGTGGGCGGCACCCCGCGCGCTCACGGGGACGGCACGTGCGGTTGCGGGTGGACGCGTGGGCCTCAGCCGATGCGCACGATCAACCACTCCGCGTCGCGCGGGCACAGCCGCAGGCGCTGCGACCCCCGCGCGCCCTGCATCCACGCGCTGTCACCGGCGTCGAGCTGCGCCGTGGCACCGGCGAGCGAGAGCCCGACGCTGCCCCGCAGCAGGTGCACGAACACGTGCGCATGCGCGAGGTCCTCCTCAACGGGGCGATCGTCACCGGCGAACACGGCGAGCTCGGCGGGCACATCACGCCGATGGATGAGATTGAAGTCGACCACGGCACCGTCGACCAGCTGCGCGGTGGTGGTCCACTCACCGGCGAACGCGTGCGGTTGCAGCCGACCGATCGTGGCGGCCGGCGCGGCGCCCCCGTGGTCCAGCACGAGCCCGGCACCCGCGGTCACGACCAGCACGCGATCGCAGCCGTCGAAGCGCGAGAAAGGGCCGTCAGCCTCCACGGCCGCGGCGGACAGCCGCCAGCGGAAGTCGTCGCGGTCGAAGCTGCTGCCGCGCGGCCACACCGCGAGCTCGGTGGTGACACCGAGGCCGTTCTTCCACGGCACCTGCGTGGCTTCGTGCGCGCGCAGCAGCTGCATGCCCGCGATCGTCGATCAGCTCGGTCCCGCCTGTCCAGCGCCCCGCGGGCTCGAGACCGGGGCACCTCGGGCAGCGGCGCCCCAGCGCGTGGCTACTCGTCGAAGCCGTGCGTCAGGTTGTAGCGGAACTGGTAGAGCCCCGAACCGCCGGGCTCGAACACGAAGGTCTCGGCCACCGGACCCGCAGTCGCACGATCGAGCGTCGCGATGCTGCGCTCGTACTCGTCGTTGTCGCCGTTGAGGAAGTCGTCGTCTTCGTAGAAGTGGAGCACGAGCGGATCGGCATCCGTGAAGTAGATCGGCCCGCCGAGCATCGCGTCCATCGGCGCCTTGTTGCCGGCGTCGAAGTCACCGATGAAGGTCGCGCTCACGATCTCGCTCGCCCCGAGCTTCACGAAGGCGAGCCACATCTCGTCGTCGTAGTCGAGGTCGACGCCGTCGTTCTCCTCGAGGCACCGCAGCTGAAGGCTCTGGCCACCTTGCGCGGACCCGAAGAAGATCGAGAGGTCGGTGGTCCACCCGATCGCGAAGTGATTGTACCGCGACGGATAGGGCGCGCTCATCGGCGGGCTGCGCGTCAGCCTCAAGTATTGCTTGATCTCATGGCGCTCGTACTTGCGGATCGCGAGCCCGACGCCACCCGACGCCGGCTCGAGAATCTCGTCGCTGTCGATCGCGACCCCGTCCGCGTCCACCAGCTCGAGCTGGAACCCGCCATCGGTCGCCGTGTCGGGGATGCCGTGGACGAAGAAGGTCAGGTCCTGCGTGAGATCCTGCGGCGTGGCTTCGGTGTAGAGTTCGAACCACGCCTCGTTGCCGAGCCCGCCGGTCGGGTTCGCGGGGAGGTCGTGTGCGAGCGCGTCACCGGGCCGCAGAGCACACGCGGTGTCGATCGTGAGGCAGTCGTGCTGCACGGTGCGCAGGGTGAACTCGACGTTGGTCTGCGTGCGATCGGGATGGAACACCCGCACGTAGAATGGCGCGCTCGAGATGCGGAATTCCTTGCCGACGAAGTCGTCGCGCCGGAAGTGGAGCTCGGTCGTCTCTGCTTTGTAGTTCACGACCGGGGTCGTGAGATCGATCGCCTCGTAGACGCGGAATTCGGCCCCCGACGAGGTCTGCAGCTCGAACGAGTACGTGCCGGGCTCGTCGAATCGGAACCACTTCATCGTCCCCGGTTGGTCGAGCGTGCGGGTGACCTGGTGGAGCTGACCCGGGGCCGGATCGAGCAGGACCGCAGTCGCGGGGCTGCATGCGGTGGTGCGCACGTTCCAGTCGAGGTTCACGCCGACGTGATCGGAGATCTCGTCGGTTCCACCGCTGCCGATGCCGGCCGGGCCCATGCCGGTCTCGATGTAGGGCGCGCCCCAGTCGAGGTTGCGCGCGAGCGTCATGTGCTGGGCGCACCCGGCCGAGGGCTTGGTGAGGATGTAGTCGAGGCGTGCGCCGTCGGACTGGCCGCCCCACGCCGTGACATTGGTGATGCCACGGTCGAAGTGACCGCTCGGATCCACCGGTGCGTTCTCGAACGCCCACGCGTCGTGCAGCACGTCCGTGAAGAACGAACCGGCGTTGGCGAACTGGTACACCCACTCGTGCAGGTTCTCGATGTTGTAGACCGTGTAGTTGTCGCCGTAGTCGGGATCGACGAGGTCACCGTCGATGTTGAGGTCCCCGAGCATGAACACTAGCTCGCGGTCGACCGCAGAATCACCGATCGAGCCGCGTAGCAGCCGCTCGGCGTCGTCGAGCTGCGCGTCGCGGGTCGAGAACCAGTCCTTGGCGTCTGCGATCTCCGCCTGCTCGTGCGGATGTCCGGCCGGGATGTAGCTGGCCTGCGTGTGGGTGAACAGCACGTTGATGCTCTCGCCCGTCACGGGGTGGTGCAGCCGCACCAGACCCACACCCTTGCTGGCAAAGCAGTCGTCGTCGTTGCACGCGTCGAACTCGATGAATCCGACGCTCTCGCAGTCCTGGTCGTAGTCGTACGGCACCGTGTTCGGGTCCGCGGGCACCACGTGGATCGTCGCGCCGCTCGCCTCGCAGTCCCGCGGGTCGATCGCGAACACCGGCTCCGGCAGCGGATCGAACGCGAACTTCGAGTACAACGCCAGTCCGCTGTCCTCGAGGTCACCCGCATCGAGGTACTCGACGTAGTACGGGTATCGCTCCGCGAGCCCGTCGGTGAGGATCTCCTGGAGGTCGGCGTCGAAGACCTCGTTGAGCACGATGAAGTCGTAGTCCGCCGCGATGATCCGCTCGACCAGGTGATCCCCATTCTCCTCGAGCGTGCCGGCGGCGAACTTCGACGGCAGGAACTGCGCGTTGAACGTGGCCATGCGGATGCCCGCACCGATGTTGGCCGAGGTCGCCGGCGTCGATCCGCCCGCGACGAGCCCGGCGTCGGTGACCGCATCTTCGCCGCTCGACGCGTCGCCCGCCGGGGCGAGGTCGTCGCCTTGCGCCGTCGCATGACAGCTGCCGATCACCAAGAGCGCAAGCAGCCTTCGAGGACGGGATGATGTCGTCACGCATGCCGACCGAGTCCCCGAGACGGTCGAATGTGACCCGGGCGGTGTCGATGCCGGGCGATTTTTTCGAACGGCGTACCGGCGACAGCGGGACGCAGTGCGCCATCAGTCCATCCGAACGCATCCGATCGCGGTGGCGGCGTTCGAGATCACCGAGGAGCGCACCGAACCACTCGGGCGTCAGTTCGCGAGGCGAAACGCCCACGTGTGCGCGCCCGAGTCCGGCGAGCCGATGAACACGTAGACGTTGTCGACCGCGTCGTAGGCGAGCGCGTGGAAGGCGAGCGTGCCGGGGTTGCCGCCCTGGATCACATGCGAACTCCAGGTCGCGTCGAAGGGGTCGAACGCGTAGAAGACTCCGTCCCGCACACCGCCGCCGATGACATGGTTGCGGGCGTCGTAGTCGAAGCCGAGCTCGTCTCCGGGGCTCGGGCCGCTGGTATCGAGTCGCTCTGCGACCGACTGCGCAGGTGCGTCACGATCGTAGGCGAGCGCCCACACGGACTGGCTGCCGTGGGCGAACAAATAGAAGCGATCGTCGGGCGGGAAGTACACCAGGTGGTTGGCGTAACCGATGCCGTCGAGGCTGCCGAGATTGCCGTTGTCGCCGGCGTAGGTGTCGACGTGCTGGGTGTAGACCCGCGTCGCGGGATCGTAGCTGGCGAGGCCACCGCCACCGAACAACACGATGCGGCCCGACACGGGGTCGGGCTCCGAACCGGGCAGGTTGACCCCGAGATCGTAGCTGGCGCCCTGCGCCATCGGTGAGAACGACCAGCTGCCGCCGGCGCGATCGAAGTGAGCGATCTTGCCGCCGATGTCGTTGCCGACCGCATTGCAGTAGCCGCCGGAGAAGTTGCGGCTGATGACGAGGAACTCGTCGATCATCGGCGACACGGCCAGCATGTCGTAGGTGTGCGTCGACACCGGCCGCGGGTAGGGCCCACGCCCCATCGTCCACGCGCCCGCGTCGGCGTCGAGGTTCGCCGCCGTCATCGCGTCACACGCCGTCGGCGGATACAGGTCGCTCCACGTCGCGGTCGCGAGATCGAAGGCGTGGATCGCATCGGTCATCGTGGTGGAGTGGCCGCCGCCGAACGCGAGCATCTGATGGCGATGCGGGTCGTAGACCATCCCGCTGTAGTCGGTGGTGCGGATGCACAGCGTGGGTTCTTCGCCGGGCACTGGCTCGCAGGCGAAGGGCCCCAGATCGATGACGGTCTCGTCGGCGAGATCGGCGAACAGTGGGTTGGGCTCGAACGGACCTCCGGTGCCACCGCTGGCGTCGTCGGTGCCGGGCCCACTGCTACCGCCGTCGGTGGTGGCGCCCGCGCTGGTGCTCGCAGCGGCGGTCGCACTCGCGCTCGCACTCGCGTCGGCGGCGGTGGACGTCGCCGTCGACGGGCCCGACGCATCCGCGGCCCCGGTCGGGTCATCGCCATCGCCGGGCTCACCGGCGCACGCAACGAGGACGAAGACGAGCGGGATGGGACGCGAGAACCACATGCGCTGCACCATCGTGCAAGCCTGCGGCCGCCGCAACGCGCTACGGAATCGCAGAGCGGCGCGACGCGAGGTCGGGGGCCACAGGCGACGGCGTGGCGGGGGGTCGCCCCCTCCGCCTCTGGTCGCGCTCCAGCGCGCCCGGCTCGGCGGGTGTAAGCCGGGGCCGGGCTCGAGCATTGACTGCTACCTGCGTGGGTGGCCCGTCAGGGCCGCACGCGCTAGCCTGCCCCGCATTCATGGCTTCATCGATGCAACTCCCCGCACGCCTCGCACTCTCGCTCGGCATGATCGCGGCCACGGCCTGCCAGCGCCTCGATGTCGAGGGCGGCGAGGGTAGCGTCAGCGTGACCGCCGGCGACGCCAGCAGCAGCGGCGGCGAGACCGGTCCGAACACCGACAGCGACGCGTCCGCGTCCGCGTCCGATGCCGACACCAGCGGCGACGGCGGCATGACGGAGCTCGACTGCGATCCCGTGCTGCAGAGCGGATGCAGCGAAGATCAGAAGTGCACCGTCGTGCTGCAGGCCGGGGACCCCACATACACCTGTGTGATCGACGACGAGGACCTCGATCCCT
Source organism: Deltaproteobacteria bacterium (assembly GCA_016709225.1). Classification (NCBI taxonomy): domain Bacteria; kingdom Pseudomonadati; phylum Myxococcota; class Myxococcia; species Deltaproteobacteria bacterium. The sequence continues at coordinate 3,201,886 of JADJEE010000001.1, forward strand.
TCGGCAGCTGCACGCCCGCGCTCGGCACCGGCGTCGACGGCTGTCCCGCCGGCTACGCGTGCCTGTCGCCGGAGGACGGCGACGGCATCTGCACGCCGCTGTGCCTGAAGTCGAGCGACTGCCCATCGGGCGTGTGCCTGGCCGAGGACCAGCACGCGATCCAGTACTGCGCCCAGGAGTGCTCGCCGTTCAACGGCGACTGCATCCCGCCGCTGTCGTGCCGACGCACCGAGGATCGCTTCGCGTGCAGCTTCCCCCACGCCGACGACGTCGGTGGCCAGGCCGAGCCGTGCACGAGCAAGGGCGACGCCGGCTGCGGACAGGGCTACGTGTGCCTGCCGGGCGCGCTGGTGCCGGAGTGCGTGGCCGACAACTGCTGCACGTCGGTCTGCGATCTCGACGCCGACAGCTGCGTGGCGCCGGCGACCTGCAACACGCTGTTCGAGGCGCCCGCGCCGGGCTCCGAGTTCATCGGCGCGTGCTTCGTGCCCAGCTGAGCCCGCCCTTCGCCCGCGGCGAGGCGATCACGGCAGCGGCAGCGCGATGGCCTCGCAGCCGGCCGGGCTGCCGGGCTCGAGCGCGAGCGCGGGCTTGCCGAGGTCGACCACGCCTTGGCGTGCGAGCAGCTCTGGCGGCGGCTCGATCCGCTCACCGTCGGGCAGGCGCGCGCGCGCGAACAAGCCCAGCTTCGCGCCGCACCGCATCGGCGACAGCGCGTGCGCGGGCCCCAACATCGTCATGTCTTCGACCACGCTGTCGCCGGCCGCCGCCCAGAGATCGACGAACACCAGCGTTCGCATCCCGAGCACGAAGCCCACGTGCACCGCGACCGGCACCTCGCTCTGCGCGCCCGGCTCGGTCGCGACGATCATCGGCCCGAGCGCGGTCTGAACCCCTTCATAGCGGCACGCCGCCACGCGACACAGCGGCGGTTCGCCCTCGACCACCGGCACCGGCGTCCGCGAGCTGCCGGCCAGATGGAGCCGCTCCCCCTGCGCCGACAGCCACATCGGGCAGCCATCGGCGGCACGCCACTCGGCCACCGCGGCGGCCGGCGCAATCGAGCCGTCACACTGCGGCTGCGGCAGCACCGGCACCACCGGTGGCGGCGTGCTGGCGACCGGCTCCGGCGGCTTCTCGCACGCCATCACCAGCCCGAGCAGCCACCACGCGTACCGGGTCACGGGCACACGATTAGTTGACCTTCGACTTGATCACGATGTCGCCGCCCTGGTTCGTGTAGGCCTTGGTCGGCGAGATGTTCTCCGCGATCCAGATCTGATCGCCGGGGCCGTTGTAGCCGCTCGGCAGCGACGACGAGACCCGCACCTCGGGGTCGGCGCAGTCGGCGGTCTCGGAGGTCGGCAGGGGGCCGAACAGCAGCACGCGTCCCTCGAGCTCCGGCGCGGTCAGGTCGTACTCGACGGTGATGTGCGGGATGCCCATCTCGAGCTCCTGCGTGATCTTGTTGATCGAGCACGCGGCCTGCGACGACTCGAGGTCTTCGCACAGCCGATCCTGCCAGCCCTCGCCGCCGAGATCCGCGGGGCCGAACACCAGCTCGCCATCGCGACCGTCCTGCCGCTGGTCGGGATCGGCGTCGTAGTAGTCCTGCAGGCACGTCTGGTAGTCCATCGACACCGTCACGCGCGTCGTCGAGACATACGGGTTTGTGGTCTGCGACTCACCGCGGACGAAGCGGAGCTTCACGTACCCGTTGGTGAAGATGCGTTCGTCCTCGGCGCACCCGGCGAAGAGGGACAGCGCGACGACGGACAGGGCAAGGCGGAGGGCAGTCATCTTCGGTGAGCACAGCATCGCAGATGCGGGAACGCCCCTCCACTTTCACCGCCCGATCGTGCGCAGGGCCTTGCGCAGTGCCGGTGCGTGGATCGCAGGTCCGGCCGGGGCGGGGTTGCCGGCCTTCGCGGCCGGCGGCGATTCGCATGCTGCGGTGGCTTTCGCGATGCTGTGACGGGGATCACAATCGCCGCCGACGTTGCGCCGACCGCCGCTAGACCACGTGATAGCTTGCCGCGCCGCGGCTGCCGCGCGGCACCGTCGACCCCTGACGCCTGCCACCATGCTCACCGCCGTTCCGCCCGCCGCCACGCCGCCGTCCCCCGCCGTGAAGAGCTCCGCCGTCGATCTGCGGGGACCCGCACTCGCCGAGGCGCTCGCGCAGCTCGACGCCTGGCTCGCGCCATGGCGCGCCCGCGTGCGTCGGGCGATCACGCGAGGTGACGACGGCGGACCCGAGCCACGCTGGGCCCTGCAGGTGCCGGACGTCGGCCCCAGCTGCGAGGTGCTGCTGGCCGACCGGCTGCTGCACGGACTCACCGCCGGGGAGCGCGACGGACTCACGCGATGGATCCGCGCCAGCCAACACGACTCGGGCGCATGGCTCGACGTGCACGGCCGCCCCGATCTCTCGTTGACCGCGCTGGCTTACTGGGCGCTCGCCGACGCGGGTGACGACCGCAACACCGACGCGATGGTCAAGGCCGTGCGCGTGGTGCAGGCCCTGGGTGGCGCGCAGCGGGCCAACTTCGAGGTGCGGCTGTGGCTGGCGATGGCCGGGCAGATCGAGTGGAGCTGGCTGCCGGCGATCCCCAGCGAGCTGTTCTTGCTGCCGCCAGGCGTGCCGCTGTCGCCGGCCCGCTTCTCGCCGTGGGCCCGCGGCGTGCTCACGCCCTACCTCTTGATCGCGCGGGCGCCCGCGCGGCTGCACCTCGCCGATGCCTCGGAGCTGCTGCTGCGACGCGCCGGCGAGGCACTCGTGGCACCGCGTCTGACCCGACCGGGCTTCGCCGGCGATCTCCTGCAGGCCTTCGATCGCACCGTGAAGCTCTCGCGCAAGCTGCCACGCGGACCGCTGCCCAAGTGGGCCCAGCACCGCGCACAGGCGTGGATCGACGCCGCGCAGCAGGAGCACGGCGGGTGGTTCTCGACCCGCCCGACGCTGCTGTCGTTGATCGCACTGCGGGTGATGGGTGCACGCTCCGATGATCCCCGCATCGCCCGCGGCCTCGCCTACCTGCGCCGCGCCCGTGGACAGGTGACGATCGCCGGCGGCGAGGTCGGGCTCGCACAGGGTCTGCTCGCCGCGCCGATGGGCGTGGCGGCGTCGGTGCTCGGCACCAAGCTCGAGCCCGCCGATCTCGCGTGGCTGGTGCGCGAGCAGCTGCAGGACGACGGCCCGTGGAAGGCCCGCGCCGACGCACCCGCGGGCGGCTGGCCGATGGAGCCCGGCGCCCGTGCGCACCTCGATCTCGGCGCGACGCTGGCGGTGCTCGACACACTCTCGGCGGTGCGGCCCGAGGATCCCGGCGCGCCCGCGGCGTGGTCGGCAGCCCGTCGAGCGACCGCGATCGTGCTCGCGATGCAGGAGGGCAACGGCGGCTTCGCTCGCTTCGAACGCGGCGAGACCGAGGTGCTCATGCAGCAGCTGCCGTGGACCGACGGCGATCTGCTGGCGTACGGCCGTGCCGGCGACGGCGTGCACGTGCATCTCTCCGCCGACGCGTTGGTGCGCCTGGCCGCGACCGGCTTCGGCGCCAGCGACGACCGCATCGCCCGCGGCATCGCGTTCCTGCGGCAGTCGCTGTCGTGGCGCGACCCCCCGCCGCTGGCGACCAGCTGCGCCATCGCCCGCGCCGCGGCGGCGCTGCTGCCCGAGGACGATCCGCTGCGCCACGAGACCGAGCGTCGCATCCGCAATCGTCAGCGCGAGGACGGCTCGTTCGGCTCGCTGCTCGACACCGCGTTGGCGCTGCGGGCGTTGCTCGAGCTCGGCCACGTGTGCGTGCAAGCGCAACGCGCCGCCCGCTACCTCATCGCCGCGATCGAGGCCGAGCACCCCGAGCTCGCGCAGGGCAGCGCGGCCACCATCCACGGCGACGGCGGCGGCTTCGGGCTGTCGCCCCACACCATCGATCCCAGCGCCCCGGCGCGGGAATCCCTCGCCGCGCTGCGTCGCTTCGCAGCGCTGCAATCCCAGGTCACGGAGCTCCGCGCATGAAACCCGCCTGTGCCCACTACGACGTCGTGATCATCGGTGCCGGCCTCGCCGGCTGTGCCACCGCCCGTGCACTCGTGCGCGCCGACGGTGCCCATCGTCGCCGCATCCTCCTGGTCGATCGCTACCCGGGCGTGCACCCGCGCTTCTCCGGCGAGTGGATCCATCCCCGCGGCGCGCAGGTGCTCGACGATCTCGGCCTGCACGCGCCGCTGGTCGCGGCCGGCGCGATCGAGGTCGACGGCTTCGCGGTGTTCGAGCACGCCGACGCCAGCTACGTCGATCTCGCCTACGCCAACGTCACCCACGAGCGCCCGCAGGGCCTCTCGGTGCACCACAAGGTGCTGGTGCGGACGCTCCGCAAGGAGATCGCGAAGGACCCCATCGAGTTCATCGAGGGCCTGACTGCGTGCGAGCTGCGGCGCGACGGCGAAGGCCGCATCTGTGGCGTGGTGTTCGAGGACAACGGCGGGCAGACCTGCGAGGTCGCGTGCGACCTCGTCGTCGCCGCCGACGGCAAGGGCAGCTCCACGCGCAAGCTCGCCGGCATCGCCGATGCGCGCGAGACCATCGGCTTCACCGCCGGTGTCGAGGTGCGCGGCGCCAAGCTCCCCGCGCCCAACTACGCGCACGTGATGCTCGGCGCGTGGGGACCGGTGCTGGCCTATCCGATCCTCCGCGAGGCCGACGGCACCGTGGTGACGCGGTTGACCTTCGACCTGCCGCGCGAGCTGCCGGTCAAGGGCGAGGCCATCAAGCAGTACCTGCTGCGCGCGTTCGTGCCGTTCATCCCCGCGCCGCTGTCGGGCCAGGTCGCGCAGGCGATCCTCGCGCGCAAGGGCCCGCTCGAGATGGCGCCGACCGTCGATCTGCCGGCCCCGCGCGCGGTCATGCCGGGACTCGCCCTGGTCGGTGACGCCGCCGGTTGCTCGCACCCGATCACCGCCAGCGGCATGACGATGTGCCTGCGTGACGCCGAGACGCTCGGCGAGCAGGCCAAGCGGCGCGAGCACGCACCGCTCGGCGAGGCCTGGCTCGACGACGCTGCGCTGCGACGCTACCGCAGCGAGCACGATCGCTACGTGCCCACGCGGCAGGCCCTGGCCAACGCGATCTACGAGGCGTTTCGCGGCGAGACCGCGGGCGCACGCGCGATCCGTCTGGCGCTGTTCGACTACTGGCACTCCGGCGAGACCGCGCGTCGACGTTCGATGGCGCTGCTGTCGTGCGCCGAGCGACGGCCGTCGGTGTTCCTCTCCGAGTACCTGCGCGCCGCCGGCCATGCGCTCGGTGTGAGCCTCTCGCCCAAGCACGCCTCGCACTATCCGGTCGCGGATCGCCTGCGACAGGCCCGCGGCGCGGCCCTGCTCGCGCGCGACAAGCTCGGCCTGGTCGCCAACGTCGTGTGGGCACAGGTTCGCCCCGGCTGGTACCAGCGCGGCTGGATCCGCGAGGTCGTGCGCAGCGGGCCGTAGCGCCCCGCGACCGCGGGCGACGAAGGGCCGTCGCCGACGCGCCCAGGCCGCGCCGGCCCCCGCCAGCGCCCGCCCCGACGCCCCCTTGGTCAGCGGCGAGCGGGACTGCTAGGCTTGCCCAACTGTGGGCGCGCGCGTGCTGGTCGTCGATGACGATCCGTGGATCCTCCGGATGGTCAGCGCCACCCTGGAGAAGAAGAGCTACGTCGTCGACACGGCGCGCGAGGGTCGACAGGCGCTCGAGCGCGCCCGCGCGGTTCGACCCGACGTGATCATCTCCGACGTGATGATGCCGGTGATGGACGGTTGGACCTTCGTGCAGCAGCTGCGCACGATCCCCGCGCTCGCGACCGTGCCCGTGATCTTCTTGACCGCGCTCGGCAAGGACGAGGCGCGTCTGCGCGAGCTCGGGCTCTCACCCGACGACTACCTCGCGAAGCCGTTTCGCTTCTCCGATCTCGAGAAGCGCGTCGCTTCGGCGCTCGCCAACCATCAAGGCAACGGCAGCTACCCGGCGACCGGCAGCGGCACCTACCCCAGCGTGCCGCCCACCAACGGCGGCCACGAGCTGACGCCGCAGCCCCACGCGCCGGTCGGCGGCGCGCCACCACGCGAGGGCGCGGCCCCCTACCCGCCGTATCCGTATCCGCCGCCGCAGGGCTATCCCGCACCACAGCCACCGCCGGGCTATCCGCCGCAGCCGTATCCGCCCTACCCCGGATTCCCGCAGGGCGCCGGGTACCCGTATCCGCCGGGCTACCCCGCACCGCCGCCGGGCTATCCCCCGCCGCAGGCGGCCCCCGGCTATCCCCCGCCCGTGCCGCCGTACTACCCGCCGCAGGCGCCTGCGCCCGCCGCTGCGCCTCCGCAACCGCAGGCACCCGCCGCGGCGCCACCACCTGTGGCCCCCCAACCGCGTGCCACCCCCGTGCCGCAACACCCCGGCAGTCACGCGCAGACCCAGGCCGCGCCGACCGGGCCACAGCCCGGCATTGCGCCGGCGGGTCCACGCCTCGGGCCACCGGCGATCGAGCAGCCCGGCCATCTCACGCCCTCGGGCTCGTTCCCCGCGCAGCGTCGCACCACCGCGATGAGTGGTCGGCTCGAGCAGCTGGGTCTGTCGAGCCTGCTCGTGATGATGGAGATGGAGCGCAAGGACGGCGTCATCACCCTCAAGGAGCTCGAGTCCGGCGAGATCGGTCGCATCTTCCTGCGTACCGGCCAGGTCGTGAGCGCGCGGGTCGACGCGCGCGGTGAGCTCGATGGACGCGCGTCGGTCTACACGATGCTGACGTGGCGCGCCGGCGCGTTCTCCTTCAATGCGATGGAGGTCGACATGGAAGACACCGTGCAGGCCACCACCACCCACCTGCTGATGGAAGGCGCGCGTCTGATCGACGAGGCCAACCGCGGCGGCGCGTTCTAGACCGATGCCCGCGCCCGACGACAGCGACGCCACGCGACGCGCGATCGACCAGCTCGACGCTGCACCCGCCGCACCCGACGACGACCAGCTACGCGCGGCCCCGGCCCGCAAGCCACCGACGACCGGCGGGCTCGACGAGCTGCTCGACGCGCCCCCACCCGGCGCGCCCCCGGGAGGGCTCGATGGTTACCGCGCGGGCCGCTGGCTGCGCCTGGGCATGATCAGCGTCATCGTGACCGGCGTGCTCGCGACCGCGTGGTGGCTCGTCGACGATCGCAAGCAGCGCGACGCCGTCGACGCCGCGCCCACGATGCCGAGCTACACGTTGTTGCCCGAGGTCGATCCCAGCGCCCGCGCACGGCGACTGGTGTGGTCCGAGGGGCCGGCGCGGCTGGGCCTGTCGCGGCAGGAGCCCGGCGTGGAGGAGATCGTGCTGCCCGATCGTCGACTCGTGCTCGCGCCCGGCCACGACATCGCGCAGGTCAAGCTCGAGGTGAAGGACGGAGCCACCGTCGCGCTCAAGGTGTTGGTGGGCGAGGTGGTTCAGCTGCCGCCGCTGCCCGAGGAGGCAGCGGCAGGATCGCCGCCAGCTCCGACGGCCACGGCGCCGTGAAGCTCACCGTGCCGCCGTGCTCGGGGTGCGGCAGCGCCAGCGACCACGCGTGCAGGGCCTGGCGCGCGAGCCCGAGATCGCCGGCGAGGTCGTCCATCAGTCGTCCGTGATCGACGACATCGAGGAAGGCCTGCTCGTCGATGCCGTAGAGCTTGTCGCCGAGCACGGGGTGGCCGAGCTCCGCCAGATGCACGCGGATCTGGTGCTGGCGTCCGGTGCGTGGCCGTGCGCGCACCAGTGTGATGGGCTCGTCGCGGAAGCGACCGGCCGCGATCGGTTCGACGTCGGTCCGCGCGATCATGCCGCCCTGGGCCAGCGCGCGCGGACCCATCTTGATGCGCACGCGCGAGTCGATCGCGGGGCCGAGCGGCACGTCGATGCGCGCCGCTGCGGTGAGTTCGCCGCGCACGAGTGCGAGGTACTGCTTGTCGACCTGCCGGCCCTGGAACGCGCGCTTGAGCGCGCTCGCGCTGCGACCGTGGCGACCGAACACGATCACGCCCGAGGTCTCGCGATCGAGGCGATGGGCCATCTCCCAGCCGTGGTCGGGGCCGAGCGCCGCGCGCAGCACCGCGGTCAGCGTGTGTCGGTGGTAGCGCGCGCTGGGGTGCACCGTGAGGCCCGCGGGCTTGTCGAGCACCAGCAGATCGTCGTCGCGGTGCAGCACGTCGGCGTGCATCGGCGCCGGTGGTTCCACCGGCGCAGGCCGACGTAACACCACCAACTGACCGAGGCGCACCCGTGTCCCAGCCCGCAGACTGGTCCCGGGGCGATCGGGCGACGACACCGCACCGGCGGCAATGATCGACGCAATGCGTGTACGCGAGAGCCGCCGGATCCGCGCGGTGAGAAACCGATCGAGCCGGAAGCCATCGCAGTTCGCATCGACCACCAGCGGGATGTCGATGAAGGCCGGCGGCGCGTCGGCTTGCTCGCTGCGGTATACTGCCTGGGTCATGGATTCGAACGGGTTGGAATCGTCGAAGTCGGTGTCGTCTGCGGGCCCTGCGGCCAACGAGTCGAGCCGCCGCACGGGGCCCATCATCGCCGGTGCCGCGGTGGTGATTGCAATCGTCGTCGCGATCATCGCCTGGCCGCGCTCGGATGACAGCCAGACGGGGGCCAAGCGCAAGGGCAACGCGGCCAGCCGCGCCGACGACGACAAGGGCACGGTCGCAGCCGCCAAGGGCCCTGCCGGCGGGGTCGCGCCGCGAGCCTACGACGAGGCCACACCGCCGTCGCGCTCGGGGCGGATCAACCCGGCGGTGCGCCTGCCGAGCCTGGGTATGGCGCCCGACACCACGCCGCGCGACGAGGGCCCGCCGACCTTCAAGTCGACCGCCGAGGAAATCGCCTGGTACGAGAAGAAGCTCGAGCAGGCCGAGAAGGCCCTCGAGGATCGCAAGACCTTCTACGACCGCCTGCCGGGGATGCGCGAGCGCATCGAGAAGGGCCCCGATCCCGCGCGCAACCTGCAGACCTTCGAGGGCCGCAAGAAGATCGTCGAGGAGAACTACGCCAAGGCACAGGCCGACGTGCTGGCGCTCGAGCGCAAGCTCGCCGAGCTGCGCGGCGCCTGACGCCGCTGCGCGTCACAGCCATAGCGGCAGCGGACGCGTCAACGCGATCGCGAACGCGAGCCCGCCTCGTTCGGCCGTCGTGGTGATGCGGGCGGCGACGGCGTGGAGCTCGACACCGCGGGCTTGGGCGCGCCGCAGCGCCCGCCCATAGGCCGGATCGACGTCGTCGGCCGGCGCGAAGGCATCGACGTCCTCCCGCATCACCGCGAACACCACCGCGGCGCGCTGTCCTCGATCCACGACGCCCTCGAGGTCCTCGAGCTGTCGCTGTCCGCGGACGGTCGGCGCGTCCGGGAAGGCGCCCACGCGGACCCCCGCGCGATCGACCCGCAACGTGGTGGCCTTCACCTCGGTCCACACCGAGCGCGCGTCGCCGCCCCCTGTGTGCAGCAGCCCCGCGGTGCATCCGCGATCGTCGTCACTCCCGACGAGATCGATGCGGCTGCGACTGGCCCGCGGATCGCGGCCCCAGCTGGGCGGACCGTAGGCGAGCTCGCGATGCTGGTACGCGAAGCCGGCGAGGCCCGGCAGCACGCCGGCGACGATCGCCTGCTCCACCAGCGTCGGTGCGATGCCACTCTCGATCGCCACCCAGGCGGGCTCGGCTTGCGGGTCCGGCCGCGACTGCACCAGCACCCAGGTGTAGCGCAACGCCCGGCGCGGCGCGGCGCGGTCCTGCAGCACCACCGTCGCGCCCGGCTGCAGCAGCCCGGCCAGGCGTCCCGTATTCGGGCAGTGGGCGACCACGTGCGCACCTTCGGCTGTCGCGACGTCGGCGAAGAACCGCTTGCGGCGCGCCTGCAGCACGCCGAGCACGCCGCGACCGCACACGCCCACGGCGGCAGGCGGCACGCCCCCCCGTGCGACCGCTCGCGCGGCCTGCAGCGACGGGCGCGGTGCTCGGGTGGGTGGCTCGGGACCGCGGCGGCGGGCGGGCATGGGCGGCCCGCAAGTGATATCGTGAACGCCCTCGCCGTGATGGCCAGATTTCGCCGATTGCACCGATTCGTCGCCCGCACGGTGCCGCTTTGCGCGGGCACCCTCTTGGCCCTCGCGACCGTCGTCGCGGGCTGCGTCGATCCTCCGCACGCAAGCCGCGAGCGCCCGCGCGACGAAGATGCGCCGCCGGCCGCGACGCCCAAGCGCCAGGCCACCGCGCCCTCGAACGGCTTCGGCGACGCGATCGCATGGCGCGGCTTCGACGAGGGCCTCGCGGAGTCGAAGGCCCAGGGCCTACCGATGCTGCTGGTCGTGCACGCGAGCTGGTGCCCGAAGTGCAAGGAGCTCAAGCCCAAGTTCTCCGAGCAGGAGCTGGTCGACCTGAGCGAGCGCTTCGTGATGGTGAATGTCGATCAGGACGAGGTCCCCGCCGCCAACGGCTTCGGGCCCGATGGCACCTACGTGCCGCGGGTGCTGGTGGTGAAGCCCGACGACGGTCGCCCCGATGCGGAGCTCGTCAACGAGCGTCGCAGTCGCACGGTCTACTACTACAGCCCGCAGGACGATCTGGTGGGCACGATGAAGAAGGCGCTGTCCCGCTATGGCAAGACCTGATGGTTCGAATCGTGCGACGCCGCGCTGGCCGCTGCGGCTCGCGCTCGCGCTGTCGCTGGCGTCGGCGCTCGCGCTCCAGACCGGCGACGGCGAGGCGGTGGCCAAGCCCGCCAAGGGCAAGCGTGCCGCGGACGATGCCGGCGATGCGCTGCCGGTGTCTTCGATCAAGCCCGGCATGAAGGGCTACGCCGTGACGGTGTTCTCGGGCACCGGCACCGATCGCTTCGAGATCGAGGTCATCGACACCATCGACAACTACCTGCCGCACCAGGACGCGGTGCTGTTCCGTGCCAACGATCCGCGGCTCGAGCACAGCGGCATCGTCGGCGGCATGTCGGGCAGCCCGATCTACATCGAGGGCAAGCTGGTCGGCGCGCTGTCGTACGGCTGGCGCTTCAACAAGGATCCAGTCGGCGCGCTCACGCCGATCTCGAACATGCTCGAGGTCGGCGCGCTGCCGTATCGACCCGACGTGCTGCCGCACCCGGCCGCCGGCGGGGCCCGCAAGGGCGCGGCCGCGTGGGCGGACGCGATGCTGGGCCTGCGCACCGATCCGCTGCCGCCGCGACGGCGCCCGCAGGAGCTCGACCCCGCCGAGGGCCTGGTTCCGCTGACGGTGCCGCTGTCGGTGTCGGGGCTCGGCAACGGCGCCACGCGCATGCTGGTCGACAGCTTCGGTCTGCAGCCGGTGCGCGGCGGTGGTGCGGGCGGCCGCGCCGAGGACACCGCCAAGGCGGCGACACCCAAGACGTGGAAGCCCGGCGACTCGGTCTCGGTGGTGCTCGTGCGCGGCGACAGCTCGGTCGCCGGCAACGGCACCGTGACCTGGGTCGGCCCCAAGGGCGACCGCCTGCTGGCGTTCGGTCACTCGATGTTCAACGACGGCCCCACCAACGTGCCCATCGCCGACGCGCGCGTGCACACGATCCTCAACAGCGTCGAGCGCTCGGTGAAGCTCTCGTCGCCCAAGACGATCCAGGGGCTGATGTACCAGGACCGACAGGCCGCGATCGCCCTGCGTACCGATCTGCGCGCGCCGATGATCCCGATCTCGGCGCTGATCCAGGGCCCCGATCGCGACCTCCCGCCACGTCGCTACGACAACCAGGTCGCCGTGGGCGTGAACCTGACGCCCAACCTGGTGGCGGTCGTACTGGCCGAGGGCGTCGACGAGGCCGCACGCGACGCCACCGAGGTGGTCGTCAAGGTGAAGAGCCAGCTGTCGATCGAGACCTCGACGGGCCCGCGCGACGTCCAGCTCGACGAAGAGGTGTTCTTCCCGCAGGGCGTCATCGGCCGCACGCTCGCCAGCAGCCGCAGCATCGCACTGCTGGCCGCGGTGCTCGACAACCCCTTCGAGGTCGGTGCGATCCGCAAGGTCTCGCACGAGGTCACGCTCGACTACGGTGCGCCGCTCGAGTCGATCGAGAGCCTGCGCCTGCGCGACGCCCAGGTGCGCGCCGGCGACGTCATCGAGCTCGAGCTGACCATGCGCTCGTACAAGGGCGAGGAGCGCACCCAGGTGCTGCCGCTGCGCGTGCCCGACGACGCCGCCGGCGAGCAGATCCAGATCGAGATCGCCGGCGGCGACTACGTCCGCCCCTATCGCCCGCTGCCCGGCGACCTCGATGACCTCGTGACGACCATCGCGTCGAGCTACCCCTCGCGTGCGCTGGTGGCATCGATCTACCGCGAGCACGAGGGTCTCTCGACCAAGCACGGGCTGCTGCACGAGCTGCCCGACAGCGTGCTCGAGACCCTCGCCGATCAGAGCTCGACCCGCGACGCCGTGCGCTTCAAGCAGCTGGCGCGACGGGTCATCCCGACCAAGCACATCATCGAAGGCATCCACACCCTCCGCGTCGACGTGCTGGCGCCCGAATCCACCCGATGACCCCGACCATGCGCCACGACCTCCGCTCCCCCTCACGCCTGCGCCCGGCACCCGCCTGCGTCGCAGCCCTCGCGCTCGCGGCACTGCCCGCGCTCGCCCACGCCGGCGGCACGCGCACGTGGGACGTCACCGAGCACGCCGACTTCGACAAGGGCGAGACCGACGGCGCCGCCATCGAGAGCTCGGGCCGCGTCACCGTCGGCTACCAGCCCGCGCGCGGCGAGCTGCCCGGCACCGCGGCGTTCTCGTGCCTGGCGACCAAGCAGGGCGTGTTGGTCGGCACCGCCGACGCGGCCTCGATCCAGCGCATCGTCCCCGGCAAGCGCGCCAAGCCCGGTCGCAAGCCCGAGCGCGCCGCGAAGGACAAGGACGACGGCGACGACGCATCCGCGGCGAAGGACAAAGACAAGGACAAGCACGCCGCGAAGTCGGCGACCGCCGGCCTGGTGATCGAGTCGCTCGCGAAGCTCGACGGCGTGGTCGTGACCGCGATGGTCGAGCTGCCCGGCGGCGACGTCGTCGCGGCGACCCTGCCCGGCGGCAAGCTCGTGCGGGTCGATCGCAAGGGCAAGGTCTCGCCGTTCGCGACCCTCGAGGTCGAGCAGATCTGGGCGCTCGCGCTGCACGACGGCAAGCTGCTGGCCGCGACCGGACCCAAGGGCGAGCTGTGGTCGATGACCACCGCCGGCAAGGACCCCAAGGTCGTGCTCGACGTCGAAGAGAAGGACCTGCTGAGCCTCGCGGTGCTGGGCAAGGACGTGGTCGTCGGCGTCGCACCGCAGGCCAAGCTCTACCGCGTCGGCGCCGACCTCGGCGGCGAGCTGCTCTACGACTTCCCCGGTGACGAGGTGCGGGCGCTCGCGCTCACGCGCACCGGCATGGTCGCGGTCGTCAACACCTTCACCGACCGCAAGCTGTCGAGCCTCGACGCCCTGACCAAGAACCTCGATCGCACCAGCCTGGTCGGTCAGCCGCCCGCGGGGTCGCTCGACGGCGAGCGATCGATCCAGGCCTCGGCCAAGGTCCATCACGTGGAGCTCGGCGCCAAGCGGGACCTCTCGCGCGCGATCGAGGCCACCTGGGAGACCTGGCTCGAGCGCGACCACCAGTACTTCACCGCCGCGCTCGCGCTCGACGACGTCGGCACCGTGTTGGTGTCGTCATCCGACGACGCGAAGATCTATCGCGTGCGCGGCGTCCGCGACGTCGCCACGGTGGCCGACCTCGAGGAGCGCCAGGCCACGGCGCTGTGCCGCGGCGGCAAGGGTGAGGTCATCGCGACCGCGGCCCACGGCGCCGCCGTGTACGAGCTCGGGGCGGCCAAGGCCAAGCAGGCCCGTTGGGTCAGCGAGGTGCTCGACACCTCGCAGCCGGCGAGCTTCGGCACCGTGCGCCTGCGCGGCGGCGGCTCGCTGCAGCTGCGTGCGCGCAGCGGCCCCTCCGAGGAGCCGGACAAGCGCTGGAGCGCGTGGCGATCGATCCCGCTGACGCGCGAGTCCGGCACGCTGCGCGGCAACCTCTCGGCCCTGCCCCACCGTCGTCACCTCCAGCTCGAGGTCGTGCTCGCAGCCGCCGACGCCGAGCTGCGTGCGGTCGAGACCTTCTACGCCCCCGAGAACCTCGCGCCGAAGCTCTCGCAGGTCGAGGTCGCGCGACCGGACCTCGACGACGCCGACACCGAGCCCAAGGTGACGATCTCGTGGAAGGTCGACGCGCGCGACGAGGACGACCTCGTCTACGACGTGCGGGTGCGGCCCGAGGGCGCCGGCAACGACGCGTGGATCGGACTCAACCCCGAGGGTGAGCTGGTCACCAAGCGCGAGCTCAAGTGGGACACCTCGAGCGTGCCGGACGGCGTCTACGAGATCGCGGTGGTCGCCAGCGATGAGCCCTCGAACGGCACCACCCGCGCGCGCACCGACGAGCTGCGCAGCGCGCCATTCCTGGTCGATCGCCAGCGTCCGGCCGTCACCACACCCTCGGTCGCGGGCAACCGCATCAAGGCCATCGCCACCGACGCCAGCGGTTGGGTGCACGACGTGAGCTTCTCGATCGACGGCGGCGCCATGCGGCAGGCCAGCCCCGACGACGGCCTCTTCGACAGCGGCAGCGAGGCCTTCCAGATCGTGCTCCCGGACGACCTCCGCAAGGGCTCACACCGCGTGGTGCTCAAGGTCCGCGACGGCGCCGGCAACACCAGCACGACGGCGATCGTGGTCGAGCGCTAGCAGGGTGCGGAAGAACGCGAAGCGTTCTTCCGGACACCCTGCTCCGTGTCCGGGCCCGCCCCGCTCACGGGATCAGCTCGAGGTCGATCGTCCGCGGGGACACGCCATCCCAGTAGCTTCCCGGGTTCCACTCGTCGACCACCAGCCACAGCTCACCCGACTCCGGCGCGTCGGTCGGCAGCGGATCACCGCCGTCGCCGCTGCTGGTGATCTCGGAGCAATAGTTCGCCTCGCCCGAGGCGTCCTCGCTGCACGCCAGCTCGACCCCTGCGCCCTGCGGATCGGCGTCGAACACCGCGATCGAGCTGTCCTGCGTGTTGACGTTGCAGGTCGTGACGGTGAACGCGGAGTAGCTGCCGAGATCGACCGTCCAAAGCAGCTCGCGGCCGGGCTGCCCACCGAAGCAGCTGCCGATCTCGAAGTCGTCGAGCTGCGGGTGCGCGGGCCCGAGCAGCACGCAGTGGCATAGATCGCCGCCGTTGGGGCCTGAGCCGGCCGTCAGCGTGCAGAAGGTCGGATCGCAGTCGATCAACGTCTCGGTCGGCGAGCACAGCGGGACATCGCACTCGTCGTCGTCACAGTCGACCGCCGCGTCGCCGTCGTCGTCGAACCCGTTGTCGCAGACCTCGGCGTCCAGCAACGGCAACAGCTCGAGATCGATCGTGCGTTGGTGGAGGTTGTCCCAGTAGCTGCCGCTATTCCACTCGTCGATCACGAGGTACAGCGCGTCGCCGGCGGGCGTGGACGTGAGCTGGGCGGGCCCGGCGTCGCCGCTGTCGAGAATTTCGCTGCAGTAGTCGGCCTCGTTCGGCGCATCTTCGCCACAGGCCAGCTCGGTGGCACCGAGCCCCGGATCGCCATCGTAGCTGGCGATCGAGCTGTCATCGGTATGCGCCTCGCAGGTGCTGACCGCGTACGCGAGGTAGCCCGTGGTGTCGTAGACCCACTCGAGATCGCGACCTGGGCTGCCGCCGAAGCAGCTGGCGTCGGCGACATCGTTGCCGGTCGGATGGCGCCCACCGGGGATCAAGCAGCTGCAGAGGTCCCCCCCGTGCGGACCACCGCCGGTCGTGAAGGTGCACAGCACCGGGTCGCAGTCGATCACCGACTCGATCGGCGCGCAGGCTTCGTCGGCCAAGCAGTCCGCATCGGCACAGTCGACCGCGCCGTCGAGATCATCGTCGACGAGGTTGGCGCACGACTCCGGCGGCGCGCAGCCACTCTCGTCGAACGCCGCACAGTCGTCGCTGCAGCCCAGCACGCCGCCGCCATGGCCCAGCGACACGCAGGTGGCATCGCCGACCGCCGCGCCGTCGCAGGTCTCGTCGCCGCCCAGCAGGCCGTCGCCGCACACCGGCCCCTCGGTGCACGCACCGAGGTCGAAGGTGCAGTCGGCCGCGCATGCGAGCGTGCCGCCGCCCTGCCCTTGGGTCACGCAGTCCTGCCCACCGAGCGCGGGGCCGTCGCAGTCTTCGCCGGTGTCGATCGCCTGGTTCCCGCACGTATCCGCGCCGCTCGAGCTGCTGCCACCCTCGGAGCTGCTGGAACCGCTGCCCGTCGAACCGACCTCGCCGCTCGAGCTGCCATCCGTCGTGGTCGTCGACGACGTCGAGCCACCCTCGCTCGAGTCGGCCCCGCTCACGGTCGTGGTCGTCGCTGTCGTCGCCGTGCTCGTGCCCTCGCCGCCGCCCGTGCTCGACGAGCCGCCGCTGTCCTGCACGACCCCGCCGTCGTCGCCGCAGGCCCACGCCAGCACCAGTGTGGCCAGTGGCCATGGTCGAGTACGCGCGCGGACGAGGGGCGGACGTCGCAACATCCCTCGGAACTACCAGCTTTGGCGGCGGCGAGACAACTGCGCCCGCGCGAGGCCGGGTGACGGCCAACGGCGGGCGCTCTGCACCGCCGCGCGCGAGCGAGCGCGCGGCGGGGTTCCTCGACGAGACGGCGTCAGTCGCAGTGCACGCCGAGATCGTCGACGTTCTCGGGCTGCATGTTCGCCGCCAGGATCGGCAACCCGGTCCACTCCACCGAGGGGTCGAAGGCGTCGGCGCCGTTGGGGTCGCCGGCGGTGACGTTGCAGTTGCGTCGCAGGTCCTCGTCGAGGGTGCCGGTGCCGCCGCCGGCCCACTCAGCGCCGGGGTTGAACCCGACCTGCCCGATGACGTCGAGGGTGGTGCCGTCGCACGACAGCGCGAGCGCGTCATTGCCGTTGTAGTTGAGGCTCGCGGTGGTGTCGCACAGCGCCTGCTGCACGAAGCTGCCGTGACAGACCACGAACGCGTCGCCCGGCAGCACCAGACCCGAGAGCGGCAGCGTGGTGGGCACGGCCCCACCGTTGGCGTACAGCAGCACGGAGCACGCCGCCAGGTTCACCGACTGCGCGCTGGGGTTGTAGATCTCCACCGCCTTGTTGTTGCTGGTGCCCTCGTAGTACTCGCTGAAGAACAGCACGTCGGCGTCGCCGGCCGGCGTGGTGGTCATCTGACCGGCGTCGACCGCCGCGTAGCCGTTCGAGCTGCCCGCACCGCCGTCGCAGTACGTGAACGTGGTGCCACCGTCACCGGTGAAGCGGAACGCGTAGTCGTAGCTGCCGGGCAGTGGCAGCGACATGGTCGCGACGTACTCGTCGTTGTTCACGTCGGGGTCGCCGACCCCGACCCAGCCGGCGTTCGGCGTGGCGGCCGTCCAGACCCAGGTGGCGTCGGTCGCGGGATCGCTGCCGTCAGGACCATAGCCGACGTAGCCGATCACGTTGACCGCGGGGTCGTTCACGCTGCTCTGATCCGTCAGCCCGGCGACGTAGAGGCGGCCATAGACATCGACCTGCGCGCCCTCGAGGTCGGTGATCGCGACCGGGAACTGCAGGTTGCAGAAGTCGACGGTGTAGGTCGGCGGCGTGCAAGTGTCGTTGGGGAGGCCCGGGGTCCCGAGGTCACCCATGAAGTACTGCGAGGTCCCGGCGCACCAGTTCGCGCCATCGTCATTGGCGACGGCTGCGGTGCTGCTCGGGTCGACCTGCATCGAGGCCCCGGCGACGTCGGGAAACTCTGCGTCGGTCCACGCGACCCGGTCGACCGAAACGCCGCCGCAGAACAGCTCCAGCTCGTCGTCGCCGTTGCCGAGCGACATGTTGTCGTAGACGAAGTCGGGCGAGAAACCCGGGCCGAGCGAGCGCGCGAAGCTGAAGTACTGGCCCGGTCCGATCACCAGGTCGAGATCGATCACGAACGAGTCGCTGCCGTCGTCCGAGACCTGGCAGTTGACGAGCTGGTAGCTCTCGGTGGCGCTGGGGTTGTGCAGCTCGAACCACTCGCCGCTGGGATCGGCGACCGCGGTCGGGTCCCGCATGATCTCGGTGATCACGACATCGCCGGCGCTGGGCACCGGGAAGTCGGTGCAGGTCGAGTCGTCGGTGGTGCAGGCGTCGGTGCAGGTCAGCACGCCGCCGGTGTGACCCAAGCCGATGCAATCGGTGTTGGCCGCGGCCGCACCGTCGCACTCCTCGCCGGCATCGAGCACGTCGTTGCCACAGAAGTTGCAGCCACTGGTGTCGAAGCCGCAGTCGTTGGCGCACGTCAGCGTGCCGCCGACGAAGCCACCCGGCACGGTGGTGCAGTCGTTGCCGGCCAGGTCCGCGCCGTCGCAGGCCTCGGTGCCCTGGGCGGAGTCGTCGCCGCACAGCGTGCAGCCCGAGATGTCGATCCCGTCGCAGGTCTCGGCGCAGCCGAGGGTGCCGCCGTCGAAGGCGCCCTGATCCGCGCAGGTCAGCCCGCCGAAGTCGCTGCCGTCGCAGACCTCGGCGCCACCCTGCGTGCCGTCGCCGCAGCACGCGGTGAAGTCGAGCAGGCAGCGGTCGGTGCACGTCACCTCGCCGTCGCCGAAGCCCGCGCCCACGCAGTTGGCCTTGCCGAGGTCGGCCCCGTCGCACTCCTCGGTCTCGCCGTTGATGTCGCCGTCGCCACAGCTGTACGCGATGCAGCCGCTCTCGTCGTAGGCGCACGTCGTCGCGCACGCCAGCGTGCCCTCGTCGTAGCCGAGCGACACGCAGGTGGCGTCGCCGAGCTCGGTGCCATCGCAGTCCTCGCCGTCGTCCACGACGCTGTCGCCACAGCTCGAGCAGTTGGCGGTGTCGTAGCCGTCGCAGGTCGCGTTGCAGCCGAGCGTGCCGCCCACGAAGCCCTCGGCCTCGCAGGTGCCGTCGCCGACGTCGTCGCCGTCGCACAGCTCGTCGAGCTCGATGGTGCCGTTGCCACAGATGGCACCCTGGCAGCCATCGGTCATGAACCCGAGGCAATCGGGCGAGCACATCAACGCGCCGCCGAGGAAGCCCTGGTTCTCGCAGGTGTTGCCGCCGAACTCGCTGCCGTCGCAGGCCTCACCGTCATCGATCACACCGTTTCCACACTGGGACCCGGTGGAGTCGCTCGACGCACCGCCGGACGAGTCGGCGGTGGTGATGGTGGTGGGCTCGCCGCTCGAGCTCGCGTCCGTCTCGCTCTCGGAGTCGGTGCCGGAGTTCGAGCTCGCGCTCGCGTCGTCGTCGCCGCAGGCGGTCGACAGCGCCAGGAGGGCCAGCCAATGCAATCGGATCGAGACGAGTCGGGTCATGGCAAAGTCCTTCGCGGACCCGCGATGCGGGGTAGTGCCACCCTTGCGGGTCCGCGGCGCAGCCTATCAACCACGACGTCTCCGTGGTGTGTCGACGCGACGGCGCCACACGCTCGCGAGGCTGCGTCTTCACACGGCGAGCACGCCCAGGTGTCACGCAGCGTGCGACGCGTCGTGACGCCGATGTCCTCCGTCGACGGCGGCGCACGCGTCGATGCGTGCGCCCCCTGCGACGGCTTCAGGCGCCCTTGGCCTGCGCCTTGGCGGCCGCCTTCTTGGCGGCCGGCTTCTTCGCCGGCGGCGCAGCCTTGGCGCCGTCGCGCTTCGCCGCACGCTGCAGGCTGCCGAGCATGTCGACGATGCGCCCGAGCGAGAGGCGGCGCAGCTTGTCGGCGTACTCGTGGTCCTTCGGCTGGCCCTTGAGCTCGACGATCTTCTTCACGATGGCGTCGCGCCCGCCGAGTTCCTTCACGCGCTCACCGAGCGCGACGAGGTGCAGCAGCTTGGCGTTGGACACGTTGCGAAGGCGGCGCTTGTGCGCGTCGGCCTCTTCACCACCGCGGGCCTCGATCAGGCCGATGACGGCGTCGATGAGCTTGGCCTTGTCGCCGTAGCGCTCGTTCACGATCTGTTGGGGAGACTTTCGCATGGTCGACCTCGGTCGTCGCCGCCATCGGGCCCACGCTGGAGCCCGCAGCTACGAGGAAGGTGCGGGGTCGCTCGCGCGACGCCGCGTGGGGTTGGTTCGAAGTTCGGCCGAACCGTTCGGCCGGGCGCGGAGTGTGGCCCACCCCGGCGCGCTTGGGAAGCCCCGTGGATCGGCGGCGGAGGTCGCCCTAGCGCGCCACGCACCCGCGGAATCCCCGACGCGAGAAACGACGAAAGGGCCCCGTTGCGGGGGCCCTTCGTGGGTCCGGGGGCGCTACCCCCGGCGTTCTGCCCGCGCACCCTGCCGGAAGCGGGGCCAGCGAGCGTGCGAGCAGACGCGGACTACTTGCCGACCGTCTCGCTGATCTTCTTCAGGTCGTCGTCGCTGGCCTTGGCCGAGACGGTGACCGCGTTGCCGCTGGCGTCGATCTTGACGCTGTCGACGACCGACTGCGGCACGCCCACGGTGCCGGCCATGCCCTTGACGCCCTCGAACTGCTTCTGCAGCTCATCCTTCTTCTTGGTGGCCTCGTCGGCGCTGGCGAAGCCGACCGACGCGTCGATGGCGATGCCACCCGACAGGTCGAGGCTACCGGCGACGTCCTTCGCACCGTCGGCGGGGCTGCCCTTGATCATGTCCGCGGGCAGGGTGCCGGCGAACCAGATGTGCTTGCCGGTGTTGGCGCGACCGATGGTCTCCTTGAGCGAGCCGTCGAACACGGACTTGCCCTTGCCGTCGATCAGGTCCTTCACGGCGCCCGCCCAGTCCTTGCTGGCGACGACGAGCGAGCCCTCGTTCACGATGTAGCCGACGCCGTCGTCCATCGTGAGGGTCTTCTTGCCGTCCTTCTCCTCGACCGTCCAAGGATCCTTGCCCTGCTTCTCCTTGATCTTGCCTTGGATGCAGGTGAGGTTCTCGTCCTTGCCGATGCCGTCGGCCGAGATGATCACGGCGAACTGCTTCTTGGTGGGATCCGCACCAAAGGCGATGCTCTTCCACTTGTCGGTGCCGAGGTTGCAAGCGGTGGCCGCGTCGACCATCTCCTTGAACTCGCCGGTCTCGATCTTTTCCTTGTTGTCCGCGTAGGCCTTGGAGCCCACGAGTGCCTTGACATCGATGCCGCCGACCATGGTCGCGGCGTCGGGGATGAGCTTGGCCGAGTCGGCACCGCCGCCCTTGCAGGCAGCGACGCCCAGGAGGGCCAGCGTGAAGGTGGTGGTGACGAACGTCCGCTTCATGGGGGACCGTTCTAATCGAGGGGGTTGGGCCGTGCAACTGGAAAGCGTGGGCCCCCGGCGCGCGTTTCCTCGATCCGCCGGCACCCGAGAAGGCTGCAACCGGCGTGATCAAAGACCGTCTCGGGCGGTCCACCGTAGGTTCGTGCGCCGACGCTCGAAATGCGCTCCGGCGGACGTTTTCGACCCCTGTTGGCGCATCCGCGCGAGGGACCTCGGTTCGCGGCCGACCCGCCCGCGTGCGAAACGGTGTTCCCGATCGCGGCCTCCCTGCACCGTGGGCGCGCCAGCCTTGGTAGCCTGACTCCGCCATGCCGTGGAAGAAGTACGACTTCAAGGGACAGGCGGTGTACGTCCGCGTGCTCGCGAGCGGCAAGCCGATCGTCCACCGCGGACGCGTCGAGCTGCGTTACCGCCTCGGGACCGCGAAGTCCTACCGCGCGAGTCCGGAGAACCTCGTCGAGGCCGGCGGCGAGATCGTGTCCGACGAAGAGATGGGTGGCAACGCGCGGGAAACCACTGGAGCCAACGCCGTGCTCCGCGAAACCCCCGCTGCCCCGCCCGAGGACGACGCGATCATCATCTACACCGACGGCGCGTGCTCGGGAAACCCGGGCCCTGCAGGCGTCGGCGTGTTGCTGCAACGGCCCGACGAGGTGCTCGAGCTGTCGGAGTTCATCGGCAGCGGCACCAACAACATCGCAGAGCTGACGGCGATCCTCCGCGGCCTGCAGCACCTGCGCGACGACGAGGCCGATCGCCAGATCCATCTCTACACCGACAGCGGTTGGAGCCTCGGCGTGCTCGTGCAGGGCTGGAAGGCCAAGACCAACCTCGAGCTCATCGCGGAGATCAAAGAGGTCCTGGGCAAGTTCCCCCGTCTCGAGATGCTGAAGATCAAGGGCCACGCCGGGCTCGCCGGCAACGAGGACGCCGACCGCCTCGCGACCATGGCGGTGCGCCGCGAGAGCTCGATGACGCGGACGCGCAAGCGCAACCGCGTCGCCGAGGCCCAGGGGGACGTCGAGTGAACGCGGGCGGATCACACCCGCTCGATCGCATCGCGCAGCGCCACCGCGCCACCGCGGGCCCGCAACCAGCTCGCCAGCCGCTCGCGCCGGATCGCCAGCGGCGTCCGTAGCTCCGGCTGCACGCGCCGTAGCGTCGGCGAGAGTGCGTCGTCGCGCTCGTCGGCGAGGTCGAGACCGTGCAGCTCCAGGTGCACGCGCGCGCTCGCCAGCGACGCCTCGCGCAGCGCCTGTCGCGGCCACCGCGGACCGGCGAGGAGGAAGGTCCCCACCAGCGGCAGCCGCAGCGGACCCATTGCGCTGATCGGTAGCTCGCGCAGCGCGGTGCCGGCGATGTCATGATCCTCGCGCGGGCCCAGGAACGACCCCGCACCGCGGGCCAGCGAGTGGGAGCGCCGCCCCGCGAGGGCGTGCAGCGCCATCGCGCCGAGCTTGGCGAGGTAGTACGTGGGCGACGGCAGCGCGGAGGTGTCGTAGCGATAGCCCAGCGCATCGACGCTCGCGAGCAGCCGCGCGTCGTGGCTGTAGCCCGGCGCGCGGAAGCCGATCGGATCGGCCCCGATCGCGCGCAGGGCCGCGTCGCAACGCGCGAGATCCTCGAGCTGCGCGTGCGCCGACCAACGCGAGAGGTCGTAGGCGTGCGCGTGGCTGTGGTTGCCGAGCTCGTGGCCAGCCGCGAGCGCGGCCCGCAGCACCGCGGCCCCCTGCGGCGACGCCTCGAGCTCGTGACCGATCACGAAGAACGTCGCACGGACGTCGAGCTCGTCGAACAGCGCGAGGAACCGCGGCAGGCACCGCTCGAGCACCATGCCGGCCTCACCCGGCGATGGCGGCGGCAGGCCATGGATCGCGTGGTAGCAGCCGATGCCGTCGAGGTCGACGCTCACCAGCGTGCGACGGCGGCTCACCGCCGTCCGCCCCCGTCGTCACCGCGACCGGCGGGGCCGTGGATCGCGACCATCAAGCGGCCGACGTGTCGCAGCACCTTCGGTACGCGATGCAGCAGCCGGATCGATGGCGCGCGCTTCTCTTCGACGTGCACCGGCACCTCGAGCACGCGCAGGCCCACGCGATGGGCTCGCACGACCAGCTCGCTGGCGAACACATCGTGCTCGACCACGCACGACGCCGCGACGGGTGTCACGACCTCGCGCACGAACGCCTTGAGTCCGTGGGTGTCGGTGCCGCGGAAGCCGACCGTCAGCCGCAGCATGCCGTTGTACACGCGGGTGGCGACGCGGCGACGCCACGGCCGGTGGTCGTGGGCGCCGCGCATGGCCTTGCTGCCGACGACCATGTCGGCCTCGCCGGCGCGCAGCAGCGCCAGCGCACGGGTGTGGAAATCGACGTCGCAGAGATCGATCTCCTCGCAGATCACGAAGCGCCCACGCGCGCGGAAGATCGCCTGTCGAAGCGCGCCGCCGTAGTTGGGCTCGGGGTGGCTGAACATCGACACCTCGGGCAGCCGGGCGTGCAGCTCGGCCCCGAGCGCGACCGTGCGGTCGCGGCTGCCGTTCTCGGCGAGAATGATCTCGAACACGACGCCAGCCTCGCGGAGCTCGCGGTGCAGACCCACGACGCTCGCTTCGAGGATGCTCTCCTCGTTGTAGACCGGGATGACGATCGAGACCTCGGGTTGGTCGTTCACGTGTTCGCCCACGCAGCCGCCTCCATGCCGTCGAGCAGGGCATCTTCCATCGAGCTGTAGACCCACGCGCCGTAGCGACCGCAGCTGCGGATGTCATAGCGCGCGAGCCAAGCGTGGATGGTCGCAGTCGCGCTGGCGTGCGCGTCGTCGAACACCACGTAGGCGTGCTCGACGTCGCGCTGCTCGGCGAAGACCACATCGCTGGGATCAGAGAGCGCGCCGACACCGACCAGCGCCTGCATGACCGCGGGCAAGTCGGGCGCCGCGCGGCGATCGGTCAGCTCGACGTAGAGCGATCCGCAGCCCGGCGGTGCCATCGCCGCCAACGCGTTGCTGAACGAGCCCACGCGGAAGAACGGCAGCTCCGGCGCAGGCACGTAGATCCAGTGCTCCGGCCGCGGCGTCGGCGTGCGGGTCGCGACGTTGAGGTAGCGCCACGCGATCGAGCGCAGCGCGCTGCGGGCCTCGCGGACCTCGCTGGGCACGCCGTCGATGCGATCGATCAAGTCCGGCAGCGGCATGGTCGAGACCAGCTTGCCGTACGCGAGCGAGCGACCATCGCACTCGACCACGCGACGCACCGGATCGATCGCGCCGACCTTCGCACCGACGCGGACGCAGCCCGGTGCGCGCTGCTCGAGCCGGGCGTGCAGTGCGGAGGGCAGCGCGTCGATGCCACCGGCACGGGGATAGAGGAAGCGCGCGTTGTAGCCGAGCCCCTCCTGCGCGAGCCCGATCGCACCGGCGATGATCTGCGCGGGCTCCGGCACGGGGATGTAGCGCGTGACCCAGCCGCTATCGAGCCGATCGGGCGCCACGCCCCACAGCTTGGTGTTGTACGGCACGAAGAAGTGGCGCGCGATGCCGGCCCCGAAGCGATGCTCCGCAAAGCGCTGCAGCGTGGCCCCGGGTGGCAACGGCTCGCGGTCGCGATGGGCTTCGAACAGCCCCACCAGGCACTCGTGCACGATCTCGAGCGGCAGGCCGTAGAGGTTGGCCTGGAACGGGTACGGCAGCATCACGCCGTGGCTGTGCACGCCGGTGCGTCGTTCGATCTCGACGAGATCTCCCAGGGGGAACAGCTGCTCGACCAGCGCGCGTGCCCTCGGATCACGCAGGTGCAGCCAGTGCCCGGTGATGTCGAACGTGAAGCCGTCGCGGCGATCGCTGCTGGCCTTGCCGCCGCTGCGCGACGCCGACTCGAGCACGAAGCTCGGGTGTCGGGAGTGATAGGCGGTCGAGAGCCCGGTGAGGCCCGCACCGAGCACCACCAGCGGCGTCACCGTCGCTGCTGCCGCAGTGCCATGCGCCGGGCCACCCACCGGGTCGCGATCGTCCACTGGCTCCACCCTACCCCAGTTCGCGCGTCGACCGGACGCGATGGACAGCCGACGGCCGCCCATTGCACACTCCGTACACGCATGCAGCTGCAACACCTCGGCAGGTACCGCCTCGTCGCGCCGCTGGGAGTGGAGCAGCGCGGCAACCAGGTCTTCCTCGCGTACCACGAGGACGAGCCAGCGACCGCCGAGGCCACGTATCTCGTGAAGCTGCTCGAGCCTGGCCGTGGCGCCGAGGGTGACGCGCGGCGCGCTCGCTTCGAGCACGAGAGCCGCCTGCTGCGCGCGCTGAACCACCCCTCGATCCCCACCGTGCACGCCGCGGGCGAACAGGACGGGGTCCCGTACATCGTGATGGACCGCGTCGACGGCATCGATCTCGCGAGCCTGTGCGGTCTCGCGGGCGGCGAGAGCACCGGCGCCCCGCTCGACCGCGAGCTCGCCGTCTACGTGCTCGCGCAGATCGTCGACGCGGTGCGCCACCTCCACGAGCTGGAGATCGAAGACGGCGGCGAGATCGTCTCGCTGGCCGCTGTCCACCGCGACCTCTCGCCCCGCAACGTGCTGTGCTCGCGCAGCGGCGACGTGGTGCTGTGGAACTTCGGCGCCGCGCGCAGCCGCTGGCTCGCCCCCGAGCACGACGATCGCTTCGCCGGCGATGTCGCCTACTGGGCGCCCGAGCGCCTCGACGGCGTCGCCGACGCCAAGAGCGACCTCTTCGGCCTGGCGGTCATGCTGTGGGAGCTGCTCCGCGGCCAGCGTTGCCTGGCCGGCGCCGATGCGGCCGCGACCCGCGACGCACTCGCGCGCTTCGACATCTCGCAGCCGGCGCGGCGCGTGCCGGGGCTCTCGCCCAAGCTCGGCGAGGTGCTCCGCAAGAACCTCGATCGCGATCCGGCACGTCGCTACGACGACGCCTATCAGATGCTGCAGCGGCTGGCGCAGGCCCCCGAAGCGCAGGCCGCCGAGCGCGCGCGCGAGGCCCTCGCGGCCCGCGTGATCGCGAAGGCCGGCCCCGCGGCGTCGTGAGTGCGAGCGGGCCCAGCGACGACACCGGCGAGTTCGCCGTGCGAGACCTGCTCGCACCGCTCTCGCGGCACCGCGCCACGGTGCTCAAGCTCGCGCTGCTGCTCGTCGGCACCTACGCGTACTTCGTGCCGGCACCGGCGTGGAACCAGAACTCGCGCTTCGCACTGACCCGCGCGTTGGTCGAGCGCGGCTCCACGATCATCGATCCCGATCACGAGACCACCGGCGACAAGAGCTACCGCGACGGCCACTTCTACTGCGACAAGGCCCCGGGCACGTCGCTGGCCGCGACGGTGCCGTACGCGATCGCGTTCGCGCTGCGGGTGGTGGCCGGCGGCGAGGCCCCGGGCGCCAGCGTGATCCCGCAGGATCCCCGCGAAGCGACGGCCGGACGCCGCCCCACCCTCGCGCAGCGACAGCCGGGGGATCGCGTGGTCTACAACCGCAGCCATCGACTCGCGCTGTGGTTCGCGAGCGTCGGCAGCGTCGGTCTGCTGGCGGTGATGGGCGCACTCGCGGCGTGGGCCCTGGCCTACCGGGCCAGTGGCGAGCGCGTGCGGGTCGCCAACGCATGCGCGCTGACGCTGGCGCTCGCGACCCCGGCGCTGCCCTACGCGACCGCGTTGTACGGCCACGAGGCTTGCGGCGCGCTGCTGCTCGTCGCAACCGCCGCACTGCTGCTGACCCCCGTGCGTCGCGCCTCGCTCGGCATCGCGATCGTCATCGGTTGCGCGCTCGGCTTCGCGGTCACCACCGAGTACACCGCAGCGCCGGTGGCGGTCGTCGCCGCGGCGTGGTGGTGGTGGCGTCAGGGCCTGCGCAGCGCGGGATGGCTCGCGGTCGGGGCACTGCCGTGGGTGGTCGTGCTCGCCACGTACCACACGGTCGCGTTCGGTAGCCCGTGGTCGACCGGCTACGACTGGGTCTACCTGCCGGAGTTCGCAGCCGGCATGCAGGTCCGCTACGGCATCGCGGGCCCGCGGCCGGTGGTGTTGCTCGAGATCCTCTTCGGCAGCTATCGCGGCCTGTTCTACGTGGCGCCGGTGCTGCTGCTGGCGGCATGGGGGTTGTTCGCGCGCGGTGGTCCCCACGAGCGACTCGGCCGCGGCGCGACGGCGTTCGCGGCCGCGACCGCCGCGTACTACCTGCTGCTCAACGCCGGCTATTACATGTGGGACGGTGGCGCCGCGATCGGCCCTCGCCACGTGGTGCCCATGCTCGGTCTGCTGGCGCTGGGCCTGGTGCCGGCGGCGATGCAGCTACCCCACGCCTTCGCCACGCTCGCGCTCGTGAGTGCGGGGCAGATGTTGCTCGCGACCGCAGCGATGCCCGAGGCGCCACAGTTCGGCAACCCGCTGTGGGAGTTCGCGCTCGGCCACGTGCTGCACCGCGAGGCCAGCACGGACGCGCTCGCCAGCAACCTCGGGCTGCTGCTCGGGCTGCCCGGCGTGTGGAGCTTGTTGCCGCTGCTGGCGCTGTGGGCGTGGGGCGCGACGTTGGTGCGCCCCGACGCGATCAGAAGCGGTGCGTGAGCGAGAGACCGCCGCCGCTGCGATCGAACGTCGCCGCCACGCTGGTGTTGCTGCGCTCGCGCTTGCGCAACACCATCATGCGCGCCACGCCACCCACCAACGCGCCGACGCCGACGCCGAGCAGCACACCGCCGCCGATCTGCAGCCCGCGCAGCTTGCCGATGCGCTCGTCGTAGGCGCCGTAGTTCGGTGCTTTGTCGACCCACGACCACGAGCCGGCGAGCAGCCCCACGCCGCCGGCGATCGCGATGCCACCCACCACCATCAAGGAGATCGCCGCCGGGTCTCGATTCCATGCCTTGGGCTTGCGCTCGCGGCGGGGCTTCGCGGGGGCGGTGTCCGGCGGCGGCACCTCGGGCTCGGTCGCCGCCGGTGGCGGATCGGCGGGGTCGTCGGTCGGCGTGGTGTCGTCGACCGGCGGCAGTGGATCGTCGGCGGCGAGCGCCTCGGCACAGCTGACGATGCCGTCGCGCGCAGCATCGGCCGACAGCTCGGGCGGGTTGGTCGCCATGTAGCGCTTGTAGAGCTTCACGGCGGCCGCACAGCGCCCGCGTTTGCGCTCGGCCTGCGCCCACGTGTAGAGGAACGCGGGATCGTCCTGCTTCGCGTAGCCCTTGCGGTACTCGTCGACGGCGGTGTCGAAGTCACCCTTGGCGAAGGCCGCGTTGCCCCGCTCGAGGTGCGCCTTGGCCTCGGCATCGGTCGGCATCGCGTGGACCGGTGACGCCGCCACCGCGAGCGTCCACGCCACCGCCCACGCCGTCCATCGCGCGCCGCTTTGGGCACGCACGCGCGACGACTTCACATCGGTGGCATTGGACTGTCGGGATCCCACTTCGGCTGCTTCTTCGTCGGTTCGGGCGTCGAGGGCTTCTTGGGCTCGGCGGGCTTGCGATCGGACTTGCGCGGGTTCGTGCGGCCGGACCCGGGCTTGCTGGCCGGCTTGCCGGACTTGCCCTCACCGCTGTCGGCGGCGGCGTCGACCGGGCCCGAACCCTCGGCGCCTGACTTGGAGATTACTGCGGGATCCTCGTCGAGGACCAGGGCATCGCCGGCCGGCACCGCCGGGGTCGGAATCGGCGCGGGCACCAACACCACCGTCGGCGCGGCCTCGGGCTCGGCCACGACGGGTGCCGCCTCGGGCTCGACCTCGGCCCGCAGCACGATCGGCGCGGCCGCGGGCGCACCCGCGGTCGAAGCCCCCTGCGCCGCCTTGCCCCCGTCGCGCATCATCGCCAAGGTCCCACCGCCGACGACGAGCACCGCGACCGCCGCGACCGCCGCGAGCCACCCTCGGCGACGATCGCTCGCTGGCGATGCCTCGTCGAGCTCGACCCGCGTGGGCTGCTCGGCCTGCGTCAGCGAGCTGCGCGAGACCTCGGACTCGATGCGCGCGACCGCGGCGCGCGGTAGCAGCTCGCTGGGGATCTCGACACCATCGCTGCTCTCGACGACCGTCCGCTCCGCGCCGGCGTGGCTGACGGGTACGACCGGCGCCTGCCCGCTGCTGGCCGCCTCGAACCGCTCGGCCTGGACCTGCGCCGCGGTCAGCTGCATCTCCTCGGCGAAGAGCTCGCGCATGAACATGGCCATGCGCGCCGGGGACACCGGCAGCCGCGCGTCGCGGGCGAAGTCCTCGAGATCGAGCTGCAGCTCCACCGCGGTCTGGTAGCGCTGCTCGGGGTCGGCGTGGAGCGCCCGCATTACGATCGCCTCGAGCTCGACCGGATACTCGGGGCGCACGCTGGTCGGCAGCGGCACGTCGCCCTGCGCGACGCGGTTGATGATCGCGATCTCGTTGTCACCCGCGAACAACCGCGTGCCGGTGGTCAGCTCCCACAGGAGCGTTCCGATCGAGAAGATGTCGCTGCGACGATCGACCGCCTCGCCCCGGCACTGCTCCGGGGACATGTACGGGATCTTGCCCTTGAGCGTGCCCGCGATGGTGTTGCTCTGGAACGCGGCCGCCTTGGCGATGCCGAAATCGACCAGCTTCACCGCGCCGTCGTAGGTGACGAGCACGTTCGACGGCGACACGTCGCGATGCACGATGCCGAGCGGCACGCCATCGAGCCCCGCCTTGTCGTGGGCGTAGTCGAGGCCCGCGGCCACGCCGGTGATGATGTGCAGGATGTGCTCGAGCGGGATCGGCACCTCGGCCTTGCGGGCCGCCCGTACGATCCTGCGCAGGTCCTGCCCCTGGACCCACTCCATCGTGAAGAAGCAGTGCCCCGCGTCCTCGCCGATGTCGTAGACCTGCACGACGTTGGGGTGGTGGAGCGTCGCGGCCAGCCGCGCCTCGGCGAGGAACATCTTGATGAAGTCGTCGTTCTCGGCGTGCTGCGGAAGGATGCGCTTGAGCACGACCAGCTTCTCGAAGCCGTGCATCGCCGCCGCCCGAGCCAGGAAGAGCTCGGCCATGCCGCCCGTCGCGAGCCGACGCAGCAGCTGGTACTTGCCCAGCCGCGTCCCATCGGACATCACGCGCGCATCGGATGATGCTGCTCCCACCTGGGGTCTAGTGTACGGGCGCGCGAAGGATCCGATCAACGCGGATCGGCAGCGATGCGACCATCGTGTCGACGGCTGCAAAAGCGCGCATACCAGGCATTGTCGCTCCTCGATCGCCCCGATCGTCACGCGGCGATGACGAGCATGCAGCACCGCTCGCCGTCTTGGTCACCGGGCACGCGTTCGAAACGTCCGCGTCGGGGCGCGGTGTCCTAGAAGCGCGCGAGCACGCCGAGCCCGGCGTAGCCGGCCGCACCCGCACGACGCGGCACGAGGGTGGGAGCGAACACCACACGCGAGGCCGCTTCTTGCTTGGCGTGCTTGCGCCGCGGCACGCCGAAGCCCAGCAACACGGAGCCTGCGACGACACCGGCGACGCCGACACCGGCGAGTGCGATCGGCAGCGCGCGCTCGCCCGGGCCCGAGTTCCCCGCGAACGCGAGCGCGCCGAGCAGGAACACGCCACCGGTTGCGAGCGCGATCGAACCACCGATGATCATGCCGCGCCCGCTCTTGTACTGCTTCGACAACACCGGGTCGGTGCGGAGGATCTCGTTCATCGCCGCATCGCGACGCTTCTTCTCGGCGTTCTCGACCCCGACCACGACCGGCGGCGGAGCGTGCTTCTCGGCCTCCGAGATGCGCGTGTCGAGCGTCGCGATCCGCTCGCGCACCCGCTTGAATTCCTCGATGGTGCGCTCGTCGGGCTTGTAGAGCAGCTGGTAGTTGGCGAGGAAGTCCTCGAGCAGCGCCTTGGCCTTGCGCAGCCGCGTCACGTCGCGATCGATCTCGTAGGCCTTCTCTTGCGCGGTGGCGATGTTGTAGACGAGGTCGTTGCGGACCTCGAGGTTCTCGTCGGTCTCGGGCAGCAGCGCCAGCGCGCGGGTCCAGTCGGCGATCGCACCGTCGTAGTCCTTCGTGGCGTACTTCGCCTTGCCCTCGCCGTAGACCCGCTTGACCTCTTCCATGTCCGCGGCCGACGGAGCCGCGGCGGCCTTCCCCTCGGCCTTGGCAGCGGTCGGTGCCGCGGTCGCCGGTTCAGGCGCGGCGGCATGCGTCGGCAGCGATACGGCCAGCGCGAGCAGCGACGCGACGACGGGCCCGCCCCAGCGCGGTCCACCGCCGACGATGCCTCGGATCTCCGCCTCGTCCCGGGCGCGGCCTTGCGCCGTCCGGGTCGTCACCTGCTCGCGATCGCTCACCGCCGGAGGATAGCCCAACCGCCGGGATGCGGCTGCGAAGCGCGTCACAACCCGCCGCGGGCGCGCCGACGCCATCCCCGAGCCGCAGATGCGGCCGTCTCGGTCGCGAGCGACGCGGCGGCGGGAACCAAGTCGCTGCGCGCGGATCCAGCCGCGGCGCGACGACGGTGCCCGCGGCGGCCCGCGCCCCGGCGCAACGACGCGATCGGTCGCTTGGCGCAGGCTCCCTGGATCCGTAATTTTTTTTTCGGCGACCACGTGAGCGCGCGCCGCACCTCGCCCTTCGTCGCCCGCTTGACCTCGCACCGCGCTTCACCGCAAAGTGGGCGCCATGGTGCGCACGACGACGATTCTGGCTTGTGTCCTGCTCGCAACCGCGTGTGGCAAGGACGTGGAAGACCCCGGGTTCACCGCGACCGCGACCGCGACCGCGACCGCGACCGCCACGGGCAGCACGAGCGGTGACGACTCGACCTCGACGTCGGGCGCATCGATGTCCAGCACGTCGGCGAGCACGACGGCGAGTGCGACGACCGACTCGGCCGACAGCACCACCGACCCGGGCACCACCGGCCCGACCAGCGACACCATGGACCAGGGCTGCGGCGACGGCATGATCAGCCCCGGCGAGCAGTGCGACGGCACCGACCTGCAGGGCTTCAGCTGCATGAGCCTCGGCCTCAACGGCGGCACGCTCTCGTGTGACTCGGTGACCTGCACGTTCGACACTTCGATGTGCATGTCGACCAGCGGTGGCACGAGCGGCTGATCGCGCGCCCGCTCCGGCCGGCCTCCCCACGCCAGCGCGCCGCACCATCGCGCTGGCGTATTTCGTGGTTTGCCTCGCGGTGTACGCCTGGACGGCGCCGGGCCGGATCCTCTTTCCGGACGACGAGATCGCCTTCCAGACCACGCGCGCGCTGTGGCGGGACGGCGGCCTCGCCATCGAAGGGATCCCCAAGCGAACCGGCGAGCTCGAGGGCCGACCCGACGGCACGTTCGGGTGGGCGCCGGGTCGCGACGGCCGGCGTTACGGCTTCTTCGGACACGCGCTGTCGGTGGTCGCCTTGCCCGCGTACGGCGTCGGCGAGTGGCTCGCACCGCGGGCGCCCGAGACCTGGCGGCACGCGATCCGATCCGATCACTACTTCCTGCACCGGCGCTCGCCGGAGGCGGACTGGACCCGGCTCGCGGTCACGACCACGAACCTGTGGGTCACCGCGTGCACCGGCTGGTTGCTCGCACGATGGCTGCTGGCGCTGGGCTTCGCGTGGCGTGCGGCGCTCGGCGTCGCGCTGGTGCACGCGTTCGCCACCGCGGCGTGGCCCTACAGCCGCACGTTCCTGTCCGAGCCGCTGTCCGCCGCCACGCTGGTCGGCTGCGCATGGGCGATCGCCGAGCTGCACCAACGGCTCGCCGCCGGTGTGGACGAGATCGGCGAGCTACGGCGGTGGTCGATCGTCGCCGGGCTGTTCGCCGCGATCGCCGTCCACGTGCACGTACTCAACGTGGTCGCGCTGCCGTGCCTGCTGGGCTACGCCGCCGCGCCGCTGCGCGCACGCCTGCGTGAGCCGGCCGTGCGCGCGGCGCTGCTGCCAGCGTGCGCGCTCGCAGCCGCGAGCCTGGCGTTGCTGCTGTGGGGGCAGTGGTGGCGCTTCGGCGATGCGTTCGAGACCGGGCGCTACGATCACTACAGCCACTGGATCGCGCCGGGCGAAGGCATGCTCGCGACGCTGGTGGGC
This sequence comes from Deltaproteobacteria bacterium, assembly GCA_016709225.1. Lineage (NCBI taxonomy): Bacteria > Pseudomonadati > Myxococcota > Myxococcia > Deltaproteobacteria bacterium. Next base: position 3,235,198 of record JADJEE010000001.1, read on the forward strand.
CCCGGGCGCAGCGTGTGGCTGTACTCGCCGCCGCTGCTGCTCGCCGCGGTGCGCTGGCGCGGGTGCCTGCGCCGGATCCCCGCGGCGGCGTGGTTCATCCTCGCGATCGCGCTCACGCGGTGGCTGGTGGTCGCGCTGCGGAGCGACTGGTGGGGGGGTTGGTCGATCGGGCCGCGCTACCTCCTGCCGGTGGTGCCGTTGTTGCTGATGCCGCTGGCGACGTGGTTCGAGCCCGGCGGCACGCGCGGCCGTACCGGCAAGGCGGTGCTCGTGGGCGTGCTGCTGCTGGCGACGCTGCTGCAGCTACACCTCGCACTGCACAGCATCTTCGAGTGGATGCTGCACCTCACCACCACCGGCTCACCGGACTTCAACTACCTGCGACGCTCGCACTGGCTGCCCGGCTCGAGCCCCATCGCGGGCTTCTTCGGCCTGCCGCTCGACACGCTCTCGCAGGGCGCGATTGCGCTGGCGCGCCACGGCCACGCCGGCCTCGCGTGGTGCTTCGCCGGCATCGCAGCCGCCGGGCTGGTGGCCGCGTGGTGGCTCGTGCGCGCGTTCCGACGCGACGTCGCGTGAGCTGGGCCCGGCCTGGCTCGACCGCCGCGGTCGGCTTTGGCATGCTCCGCGCCGTCATGAACGACAAGGCCGACAAGATCACGCCGCGCGCCGAGGACTACCCCCAGTGGTACCAGGACGTCATCCGCGAGGCCGACCTCGCCGAGTCGGCGAAGGTGGTCAAGGGCTGCATGGTGATCAAGCCATACGGCTATGCGATCTGGGAGAAGATCCAGCGCGACCTCGACGCGCGCTTCAAGGCCACCGGCCACAGCAACGCCTACTTCCCGCTGCTCGTGCCGCAGTCGTTCATGACCCGCGAGGCGCAGCACGTCGAGGGCTTCGCGCCCGAGCTCGCGGTGGTCACGCACGCCGGCGGCGAGAAGCTCGAGGAGCCCTACGTCATCCGCCCCACCAGCGAGACCATCATCGGCCACTTCTTCGGCAAGTGGATCTCGAGCCACCGCGACCTGCCGATGCTGGTCAACCAATGGGCCAACGTCATGCGCTGGGAGCTGCGCACGCGACTGTTCCTGCGCACGACCGAGTTCCTGTGGCAGGAGGGCCACACCGCGCACGCGACCCACGAGGAGGCGATGCAGGAGGTCCTCCGGATGCTCGACGTCTACGGCGACTTCGCCGAACAGATGATGGCGATGCCCGTCATCCGTGGCATCAAGACCGCCTCCGAGCGCTTCGCCGGCGCGGTCGAGACCTTCTGCATCGAGTCGTTCATGCAGGACGGCAAGGCGCTGCAGGCCGGCACCAGCCACGACCTCGGGCAGAACTTCGGCAAGGCCTTCGACGTGAAGTTCCAGTCCGAGGGCGGCGAGCTCGAGTACGTGTGGCAGACCAGCTGGGGCGTCTCCACCCGCTTGGTCGGTGGGCTCATCATGAGCCACTCCGACGACGCGGGACTGGTGCTGCCGCCGCGCATGGCACCCATCCACGCGGTCATCATCCCGATCTACAAGAATGACGACGAGCGCACTCGGGTGATGGCCGCCGCCGACCGCCTGGCGAAGGCGCTCGGCGACATCGACATCAGCGAGCCGCGGGCCCGCTACCGCGACTTCCTCGAGGTCCACATCGACGACCGCGACCTGCGTCCGGGCGCGAAGTTCTATCACTGGGAGCGCCGCGGCGTGCCGATGCGCATCGAGATCGGGCCCAAGGATCTCGACAAGGGCCAGGTGTGCGTGAAGATGCGGGTCGACGGCGCCGCTGGCACCGGCAAGCAGTTTCTCGCCGAGGCCGAGTTCCTCGCCACCGTGCGCACGCGACTCGACACCTACCAGGCCGATCTGTACGCCCAGGCGCTGCGTCGCCGCGACGAGCGATCGGTGACGCTCGACACGTGGGAGCAGTTCCTCGAGGTCTTCAAGGGCGAGGGCAGCACGTTCGCGTGGTGCCACTGGGATGGCACCGCGGCAACCGAGGCCGCGATCAAGGCCGAGACCAAGGCGACGATCCGCTGCGTGCCGCTGGCGGGTCAGGGCCCCGCGCCGCAGCCCGGCGTCTGCATCAAGAGCGGCGCACCGTCGGCGCAGCGGGTGCTGATCGCCAAGGCGTACTGATCGACGTCGCGTGGGCGGGGCGTCGACCCGACGCCTCGGCCCCGCCAGCGGCTGTGACCGCCATCGCCGCGTGCGCGCGTCAGGGCACGCGACGACGCACGAGCTCAGGCCGACTGGCGAGCGCCTTCTCGAGCTCGGCGATCTCTTCGGCCTTCAGGTAGCTCATGCTCTTGGCGCCGCCGGGGAGCACCAGCTTGACGATGGGCTGCTCGCCCTTGCCGTCGATCTCGTAGGTCTCGCAGTTCTCGACCTGCTCCATCAAGCGGGCCAGCCGCGGCGAGCTGAACTTCGGCGCCTGCACGTTGCGCTTGTAGCGGAAGACCTTCTTCGGCTTGAAGCCGGGCGTGCCCTCGGCGCGCAGCAACGACTCGTTGGCGTTGTTGATGCGCGAGCGCAGCGCGTTGTCGGCCTGGCGCAGCTCGTTGTGCTCGACGTCGCTGACGTCGCGGGTGTGGGCGGCCATCACCGACAGCTCGTTGCCCTCGCCCTTGGCGTACTCGAACTTGCGGCACACCACCTCGACCGAACGACGTCCGAACAGCGAGCCCGAGGTCAGCAGCAGCATCACCGCCACGTCGATGCGCTCGGACACGATGCGCGCCAGATCCCGCACCACCCGCTCGTCGTCGACCTGGATGCCAGCGGCGCCCTCTTCGTTGGCGACGAGCACGAACTGCACCGCGCCGTCCTCGGGCGCCGGGGTCGGCGCCTCCTTGCCTTCGAAGGTGCGCTCCCAGCCGAGATCGACCAGCGCCTTCTCCATCGCCGCCTCGAGCTTGGGCAGCTTGCAGGCGCCGCGGGTCTCGATGAGGGCCGTTGCCAGTTGGAGTGCCATCTTGGACGCGTCCGCGGCGGAGTATGGCACAGCCGCAAACCCACCGAAAACTGGCGCACGCCCCCGGCAGTTCGCCAAGCTCGGGGCCATGCAAGGCATCGTGCTGGACGAACTGCTGGGCGGGACGTGGACCGCGCCAGATGTCGACGACGAGTACCCAGACGAGGCGGTGGCCGAAATCCAGGGGCTGCTGGGCGATCTCGTCGAGGCGCTGTCGGGGGCCCCCGCGGCTGACGCGCGCTGAACGCGGTCGCGCCGGGACGCCCGAGGGGCTTGCGCCCGGCGGCGCCCGACCGCACGTGGGGTGGGTGTCGGTCGCGTTCTCCGTGCAGCGGTTCCGTGCGCACGACGGGGAGCAGTCGGCGCTCGTGGTGAACCCGGCGGAGCACCTGCGGGTCGACGCCCGCCGCCTGCCGCGGTTGCGGGCGGGCTCCGGCTTGGGGCCGATCGAGTCCGCGGTCCTCGCGGAGGCTCGACGGTTGTCGGACGTCGTGCGGGTCTGCATCTACCGCGGGCGCGATGACGAGGGCCGCGGCTCGTGGAGCTTCTGCGAGTCGACCACCGCGGCCGAGCGCAACGAGCTCGCGCGCCTGATGCTCCGCGATCAGCTCCGGGTCTACCGCGAGCTGCTGCGGCTCGGCATCGGCCTCTTCATCCACACCGAGTTCGGCAACCTCGAGGTCAGCGCCTACCGCAGCGCGATCGCACACCACATCGAGGCCAATGCGCTGGTGCTGGCCGATGCGGCTGCGGACCCGGAGGACCGCGCCCGCGCCGACGCCAATCAGTGGATCCTGCGCAACGTGACGTTCTTCTTCGGCAACCCCATGCGCTCGATCCTCGATCGCGTGTTGCCCGACAAGATTGCCCTGCTCGATCGCCGCATGCATCGCGTGCGCGAGAAGGTGCTGGCACTGCCGGCAGAGCCGCGACCCGCTGCGGCTGCCTCGTCGCACGGCGACCCGCCGTTCGAGCGACGCCGCAGCGCTAGAAGCGGCCGCTGAACGACAGCTGGGCGCCGCCGGCTTGCATGCCCGCCGACATCCGGAACCGCTCGAACATGCGGATGCGCCGGGCCTGCGCCACGCCCACCAGCGTGAACACTGCACCGCCGAGCTGCAGTACGCCGGCCGCCGCGTCGAGCCAGCGGTCGGTGGCGGAGTGCGTGCGGGGCATCGCGAGGAACGGGCCTACCAACGGCACCAGCAGTGCGCGCCCGTAGGCCTCGCGCCCCGCGTGCGGCGCGGGGCTACCCGGCGGCCGCGACTTGCGTGCGCGGTCGATCGCGACCGCACCGCCCAGCGCCGTGAAGCCATACACGAGCGTGAACATCACCGCGCCACCGACGATCATGCCCCGCGCTTCGCGGAGCGACGTCGTCGGGGCGGGCGGCGCGGCGCAACACGTCGGCGCCGTGGCAGCGACCACCACCGGCGGTGGCACGGTCGCGGCGGGCACGGTCGCCACGCTCGGTGCGGCGGTCACGGCCGCCGGTGCCGCGACCGCGGCGGCCACCGGCACCGGCGCGACGGACGGCGCCGTGGGCGTGGGCGCGGCGGCGGTGCCCTCGGCGAGGCCGGGCTCGCGGCGCGCGGACGCACGCTGGGGCAGGCCAGCGGTGACGACGAGGGCGGAGATCGACGCGACGGCGGTCATCCAGTGGTTTCGGCACATGCGGTGGGGTTCTCGCACGGGTGGTGCCCATGGGCGGGTCCGCGATCACCTGCGAGCGCGAGTTCTTGCCGATCGACCGCGCGCACTTGTGGCAAAACCAACGGTCCGTGGGCACCGCAATCCTGCCGATCTACATCACCCCCGAGGGCCACAAGAAGGTCAAGGACGAGTTCGACTGGCTGTGGAAGGTCGAGCGCCCGCGCGTGACCCACGAGGTCGAGACCGCCGCCGCCCACGGCGATCGATCCGAGAACGCGGAGTACCAGTACGGCAAACGCCGCCTGCGGGAGATCGATCGCCGCCTCAAGTTCCTCTCCGACCGGCTCGAGCGCATGAAGATCGTGCACCCCGAGTCGCAGCGCGACAACGGCACGCGGATCGGCTTCGGTGCGTGGGTCGTGCTCGAGGACGAAGATGGTGGCCGCCACACCTACCGGGTCATCGGCCCCGACGAGACCGACGCCGATCGCGGCCTCATCAGCATGGACTCGCCGATGGGTCGTGCGCTCATGGGCCGCGAGCCCGACGACGAGATCACCGTGGCGCGCCCCCGCGGCCCCGCCAACTTCGTGATCCTCGCGGTCCACTATGGCGACGGGCCGCCGCCATAGCGGAGCAGCGAGCCACGTCGCCACCGGCTCTTCGCAACCCCCGAGAATCGTTGCGCAGTGTCACTCGACGGGCGAACGGCGACGATTCGGGGAACCTTTGCACGCCATCGTGCGTCTAGTGCTTCCTGCGGAGACGACGACCCATGCGAAGCGCAGCGATGGTGGTGGTGATGGCGGGTGTGATGGGTGCGATCGCGAGCCCGGCGGGGGCCTGCCTGCGCCGGCCGCCGCCGCAGCCGAAGCTCGCCAAGCAGGTCGATACCACCCAGCGTGACGTGCTCGCGGCCGAGAAGGCCCTCACACAGGGCAAGCATGAACAGGCGGCTGCCCTGGCCCGGCGCGCGGTCCCCAACCTCGGTCAGCTGCCGCCCGCCGACGCTGCGGCGCTGGCCACCCGGGCCCAACGGACCCTCGCGATGGCGACGGTGCGCAGCGGCGGTGCGATCGAGGTGGTGGACGGCGAGCGCCCGGCCAACCTCGCCTGGGCCCAGCTGGTGCTCACGTACCAGTCGGCGCTGGCCCGCGACAACGTCGTGATCCAGCTGCAGCTCGCCGAGGCGCTCGCCGCCGACGAGTACCAGCGCGGTCGCGCCCGCACGATGCTGCGCGATCTCTCGGCGCGCGACGTGATGCCCAACGCGCAGGGCTACGCGATGCTCGCCCAGCTCGAAGGTGACCCGAGCCTGCGCGACGCGGCCCTGGGTCGCTGCCGTGACCTCGGCGGTGCCGGCGGGTGCAAGGCCTGAGGGATCGACCCGCGATGCGTCACCGCAGCGGCGCGCTCGCGATCGCGGCGCTGGGCATCGCGGCGTGGATGGCCGCGTGCGACTCGGGTGCGCCGCGCGATGCCGCAGGGCCGACGGCCGCGACCGTCGCCATGCCGGCGGAGGGTCCCAGTCCGAGCTCCACCGAGGTCGCGCCGGTCCTCGAGGCGGCGGCCGAGCCCGCCGCGGTCGCACGCGGTGCAGCGCTGTTCGTGCAGCACGAGTGCAACCGCTGCCACACCATCGAGGGCATCGCGCCGCCGACCGCCGAGTTCGACTGCGCCGGCTGCCACGTCGAGATCCTCGCGGGCCGCTACCCCGCCGCGCCTGCCGAGCTCGCCGCCTGGCAGTCGCGCATCCACTCGCTGGTCGAGGTACCGCGGCTCTCGGCGAGCACGCGGCTGCGTCGCGCGTGGATCGTGCAGTTCCTCGGCGACACCCACGACCTGCGACCCAACCTCGACGCGTCCATGCCTCGCTTCGCCTTGCCGGCTGCCGACGTCACCGCGCTCGCGGCATGGTTGGCCCCCGCAGCCGAGCAGCCCGCGCCCGCGGTCGGTGATGCCACCCGTGGCCGGAAGGTGATGGAGTCGAAGGCCTGCGGGGTCTGTCATCGCATGCAGGGTGCGCCCGCGCTGCCGGCGGGCACCCTGACGATCACGCTCGAGCCCGCGGCGCTCGCCCGCGCCCAGCAGCTCGCGCCCGACCTCGCCCACGTCCGCACGCGCATGCGTCCCGCGGCCCTGCAGGCGTGGCTGCGCGATCCCAGCGCGGTCGAGGCCGATGCGGCGATGCCGAAGATCCCGCTCGACGAGGCCGAGATCCGTGACGTGGCGGCGTATCTGCTGCAGACCCCGCTGCAGCCCACCGCGCCGACGCCGATCCCCGCGCGGCCGGCTCGGTTGGAGCGCGCGGTGAGCTACGAAGAAGTCGACGCACGCATCTTCCATCGCATCTGTCGCCACTGCCACTCGAACCCCGAGATCGTGATCGGCGACGGCGGTCCCGGCTACAGCGGCGGCTTCGGCTTCCCACGACGGGCGCTCGATCTCAACAGCCACGCCGGCGTGCTGTCGGGCAGCGTCGGCGACGACGGCCAGCGTCGATCGATCCTCGCGCCGCTGCCCGATGGTACGCCGCGCATCATCGCGCACTTGCTGGCGCGACACGCCGAGGTCGCCGGCGCGCCGGTGCCCGGCATCCGCGGCATGCCGCTGGCATTGCCACCGCTGCCCCTCGACGACATCGCCCTGCTCGATGCGTGGATCGCCCAGGGTCGACGGCCCCCCGCGGACGCGACCGAGGAGCCCCCGCCATGACGCGTGGTGTCTTCGCGACGTGTTGCGTGCTCGCGGCGCTGCACGGTGGCTGTGCCCGCGACGAGGCCCGCCCCGCCGCGACGCCGGCGAGCAACGCCCACGCGCCGAGTGAGGCCACGGCGGCCCCCGACGGCGGCTCCGCATCCGTCGCGACGACGGCGGCGCCCGACCGGCAGGCGAACCCGCAGCCAAACCCGACGACGGCGCCCGACGACGACGCCGTTCGCTTGGTCGACGTCGACACCCAGGCCGGTCCCCTCGCCGAGCAGCTCGCCGCCGCGTCCGCGCGGGCCCAGCGTGAAGGTCGGCCCATCGCCGTCGAGCTGTGGGCGGGCTGGTGTGCGCCGTGCAAGAAGCTCGATCGACTGATCGCAGGCGGTGCGCTCGACGAGGCGCTGCGCGGCAGCGTGTTGGTGCGCGTCGACGTCGACGCCTTCGACGGCGAGCTCGACGGGCTTGGCTTCGACGCACCGCAGATCCCGAGCCTCTACCGCGTGGACGCGCGTGGCCGTCCGCAGGGCAAGCCGCTGTCCGGCGGCGACTGGGGCCGACGCGCGCCCGAGGAAATCGCGACCGCGGTGCACTCGCTGCTGCGCCCGCCGTCACCGTGACGGCGCGCGCATGCGATCACTCGGGCCCCTGCTGCTCCTTGCCGCCGCAGGTGATGGGCTTGTCCCACGTGGTCCAGCAGCCGAGCACGGCGGCGCCGCACTCGGTCTCCGCGGCGCCGCGGCTGTTGCCCTTGCGCTCCTGGCCTGCGATGCACGCATCGCAGGTGTCGTACTCGGTACAGAGGTTGGCGGCCTCCTGGTCCTGGTCGTCGCCGGGCGTGCGGGTCTGCTTGCCGCTCTCGCAGGCGGCATACACCCCGAGGCCAGCGCCGAATACGGTCAGCGCGAAGACGCGCGCGAGCATGGCAGCTGAGGTCTTCATCGCCCCCAGCCTTCGACGCCGGACGCACCGTGCAAGCGGCCCCGCGTAGCGGCTAGTACCTCGACACAGCGATAGTGATGGGTCAGAACGCCGTCATGGCCGCGACTCCGCAAGGCGCCGTGCCGCCGGAATACCGGGCGTATTTCAAGGTACGGCAACGCAGCGAGGCGCGGTCAGGGCGGTGTTATGGCCCGTCACTATCGCTGTGTCGAGGTACTAGCCGTGGATCGCCCGCAGGCGCAGCAGCGGGCCCTCGTAGGCGGTGGCATCGGTGAGATCGATCTCACCCTCGATCACCCAGGTGGTCTCGCCCTCGTCGTCGAGCAGGATCTGCGCGCACGACCAGGTGCGCGGGCCCGTCGCGTGCAGCGTCGTCAGCCGCACATCGCGGGCCCGCGGCGAGGCATCGAGGCGTCCGTGCTCATCGAAGTACGGCGCGATCGCAGCCGCGATGCGCTCGGGTGTCCACGGCGCGTCGGGCTCGTCGCGCACGACCACCGCGGCCTCCTCGTGATCGCCCTCGGCCAGCGCGGCGACCAGCGCATGCAGCTCGGCGCGCACGCGCACCGCGAAGCGCCGTGGGTCGCTGGCCGGATCGCTGGGCGGCAGCACGTGCTCGGGGTCGATCGCTGCGGTGTCGCCACTGGCAACCGCGAGCATGCGCTCCCACTCCTTCAGCAGCGTGTTGTCGACCCGAGCGAGCATGGCGTGCAGCCAGGCCTCGAGCTCGTGCACGGGCTCGGTCTTGCAGCCGTCGGGCACGTTCTGCGCGAGCGTCTTGTAGGCCTGGGTCAGGTAGCGCAGCAGCACGCCTTCGCTGCGCTGCAGGCCGTACTCCTTCACGTAGCCATTGAAGCCGAGGTAGCGCTCGTAGAGATCGCGGGCGATCGACTTGGGCAGGACGTTGTCGCTGGCGACCCACGGGTGCTTGGTGCGAAACGCGTCGTAGCGGGCGTAGAGCAGCTCCGAGAGCGGCTTGACGTGCTCGACTTTCTCGAGCGCCTCCATGCGCTGCTCGTACTCGACGCCCTCGGCCTTGAGCTGCGCGATGAGGTCGCCCTTGAGGCGATCGATCTGCCGCGCCAGGATCGCGTGGGGCGACTCGAGCACCGACTCGACCACCGACAACACGTCGACCGCGAACGTGGGCGAGTCGGGGTCGAGCTGTAGCACCGTGTCGATGAGGAAGAGCGACAGCGTGTGGTGCAGCGAGAAGTCGCGCTGCAGCGACTCCACCACGCGCAGCGCGGGCCGGCCGCGGCGCACGTCGGGTACCAGCTCGACCACCCCGGCGCGCCGCAGGTCGCGGAGGATCTCGGCAGCGCGCCGACGATGGCGGCTCTGCGCGCCGGCGCGCTCGTAGGAGCGACCGATGAGCTCGACGATGCGGCGGTAGCCACCGTGGCGCGCGAGCGGATCGACCTCGCGCTGCAGCACCGTGAGCAGGATGCCGTGGGTGATCTCGAACTGCGAGGTCAGCGGCTCGGGCTGGCCGTCGCGCAGTTTGTCGAAGGTCGCCGCGTCCCATGGCACATAGCCGCGCTGGGGCGGCTGCTTGCGCACGAACTTCTTCTTGCCGCTCTTGGCCTCGAGCCGCTTGTTCTCGATGACGTGTTCGGGCGCCTGCGCGAGCACCCAACCGCGCACGTCGAAGCCCTTGCGGCCGGCGCGACCGGCGATCTGCTTGAAGTCGCGGACCGAGAGGATGCGGGTCTTGCTGCCGTCGAACTTGCACAGCTTGGTGAACAGCACCGAGCGGATCGGCACGTTCACGCCGACCCCGAGGGTGTCGGTGCCGGCGATGATCTTGAGCAACCCGCGCTGCGCCAGCCGCTCCACCAGCGTGCGGTACTTGGGCAGGATGCCGGCGTGGTGCAGGCCGATGCCGTGGCGCACCAGCTTCTTCAGATCGGGGCCATAGACGGTGTCGAAGCGGGTGTCACCGATCGCGGCCGCGATCGCATCCTTCTCCTCGCGGGTGCAGAGATTGACCGAGAGCAGGTCCTGTGCGAGCTCGGCGGCCTCGCGCTGCGTGAAGTTGACCACGTAGATCGGCGCGCGACCATCCTGCGCGAGGTCGTGGATGGTCTCGTGCACCGGGGTCTCGCGCCACTCGAAGTCGAGCGGCACCGGGCGATCCTCCGAGCGCACCACGGTGACCTCGGCGCCGGTGAACGACCGCAGGCCCTCGACGAAGGGGCTGACGTCGCCGAGCGTGGCCGACATCAGCAGGAAGCGGGCGTGGGGCACCGTGACCAGCGGCACCTGCCAGGCCATGCCGCGGTCGGGGTCGGCGTAGAAGTGGAACTCGTCCATGACGATGTAGTCCACCTCGGCCATCGGCCCGTCGCGCAGCGCGAGGTTGGCCAGCACCTCGGCGGTGCAGCAGATCACCGGCGCCTTGGGGTTGATGCTGGCGTCGCCGGTCAGCATGCCGACGTGCTCGGCGCCCAGCTCGGCGCACAGCTCGAAGAACTTCTCGCTCACCAGCGCCTTGATCGGCGAGGTGTAGAACGATCGCAGGCGCTCGCAGCAGGCCTTGAAGTGCACCGCCAGCGCGACCAACGACTTGCCCGAGCCGGTCGGGGTCGCCAGCACCACGTTGCGACCGGCGCACAGCTCGAGCACGGCCTCCTCCTGCGCCGGGTAGGGCGACAGGCCGGTGGTCGCGATCCACGACATGAAGCGCTCGAGGATCACGTCGCCGTCGCGCGTGCGCGCGTGCGGGACGAACTCGCGCAGGGTCGGGCGCGCGGCCGGGGTCGAGGGGGCGGACACCGCCGAAGGCGAACACGACTCGGGCCGCGATCGCAACCCACCCCCAAGGGCCCCCCTGACGTGCAGGGGCGGCCTCTGGGCGTGGGTTGCGTCGCGGCCCGCGGAGCAACGACGACGACGACGAACCGTGGGGACGAAGGGCGGGGACTACTCGAGGTCGTACTGCTTCAGCTTGCGGTACAGGGTGGTCTTGCCGATGTGCAGCAGCCGCGCGGCCTTGCGCTTGTTGCCGCGGGCGTAGTTCAGCGCGCGACGGATGGCCTGCTTCTCCGACTCCTCGAGGCACAGCTGGCGCTCGGGCGACTCGGCGCGGGCGTGATGGACGTCGCGCACGCGCAGCTTCGACGGGAGATCGCGCAGCTCGATGAGCTCGGTGTTGCCGGCGTTGATGGCAGCGGTCAGCACCTCGGCGAGCTCGTCGAGGTTGCCGGGCCAGCGGTAGCTGCGGAGACAGTCGAGCGCGTTGTCGGCGATGCCACCGATGGCGCGCTTGGCCGCGGTCTTGGCGATGATGTCCATCGCGTGCTGCTCGAGATCCTCGATGCGCTCGGCCAGGGTCGGCACGTCGATGCGGATGCCCGAGGCCCAGCGGACGATCTGCGGGTGCAGGCGCGCGCGGCCCTCGTCGCTCTCGGGGCGCAGACGGGTGCCGATGACGATGCGGCCCAGCCCGGTGAGTGCGGGCAGGCGGGCCTGCTCCTCGAGCGGGAGGTCCTCGAGTCGGCTGAGGTAGGTGAACGCGCCGAGGTTCATGAGCCGCGGCTGCTCGTTGCCGCGCACGACCTCGAGGGTGGGCACCTCACCACCACCGAAGTGATGCAGGATGCGGGCGATGTTCTCCTTGCCGGTGCCGGCGGCACCGACCAGGAGCACCGGCAGGTTGGTGCGGACGGCCCGCTGGATCATGGCTTGGACCCGTCGCGCCGCGGCCGAGTGGCCGAGGTAGACCGGCGGGGCTTGGCGCAGGCGAGCGTCGGCAATCGATTCCGGGAAGTTTGGGGCGAACTCTGCGGCGTGCATGGCGTTGGTCTCGGTTGGTTCTCCTATTGGGTGGTGGTGTCCCCGCGGCAAGCCCTCGCGGGAGAAATCGTGCGGCGACGGGCCGCGTCCGCCCACCTCAAGTCCCGCCGCGGGCGAGCCGATGCGAGCGGCGTGGGAGAGCTCGACGCCGTGTGGTCCCCACCCTCCGATGACGCGCTCGGACCGGCCGCACGCGGCTTCTCGCGCCAGTGGACGGCGCTGTTCGGTGGCTCACTGCCGCCGCTGCTGCGGGTCGTGTCGGCATCACCACGGTGGCTCGGCGCGCTCACGCGTGCGCGGGTGATCGCCGCCGCCGATGCGACCTCGCGCGCGCGACTCGATGCGCTCGAGGCCGAGCTCGCGATCATCCTCGGACTGCCGACGGCCCAGTGGCCCACACGCCGCCGCCCGTGCTCGCCGCCGGCGACGGCCTCCGATCTCCCCGCGCTCGATCCCTCGCAGCAGCTGTGGTTCCTCAGCCGCGGGGGTGCGATGGAGGTGTTGCTCGGCGCTGCGTTCGGGCCCCGCGACGAGTCGCCGCGCGCGGCCGAGCTGCGCGCGCGGGTGTGTAGCCATGCGGTTCCCTCGGCCCGCCGCGAGCGCTGGCTGGCGGGCTTCGGCCTGATGCCGCCCGACGCAGTCGCCCCTGGCGATCATCACCTCGCGATCGGCATGCTGCAGCGCGCGTTCGCGGGCGACGATGACCGCCCCCGGGCGCTCGCCCCCGCGTCGGTGGCAGCGCTCGAGCCGGCAGTGACGATCGACCTGTTGCTGTGTGCGCTGACGCTGCGGGCGGCCCTGCGCGAGCCCGAGGGCGCGCGAGCGCAGGGCCCGATCGCCGCCATCGCCCCCGCGTCGGAGCACCGGCGCGAGCCCGCCGCGGCGTGACGACGGGCCTTGTCACCCGCGAGCCCGGCGTGCGACACCAGGGTTGCCGTGAGCGTCGCCGACCGCGAGAACCTGCAGCAACACGTCGAAGCCGCGTGGAACGATCGCGCGCTGCTGTCCGAGCGCCCGTGGGCGAACGCGGTCGAGCAGACCATTGCCGCGCTCGACGTCGGCGAGCTGCGGGTCGCGGAGCCGGGCGCCACGCCGGGCGCGGCGTGGCACGTGCACCCGTGGATCAAGCAGGCGATCCTGCTCTACTTCGGCCTGCGCGGCATGAAGACCGACGAGGTGGGCCCGTTCGAGTACCACGACAAGATCCCGCTCAAGCGCAGCTGGGCCGAGCGTGGCGTGCGGGTCGTCCCACCCGCGACCGCACGCTTCGGCGCGTACATCGAGCGCGGCGCGATCCTCATGCCCAGCTACGTGAACATCGGCGCGTGGGTCGGCGCGGGCACCATGGTCGACACCTGGGCCACGGTCGGCAGCTGCGCGCAGATCGGGCGTAACGTGCACCTCGCCGGTGGCGTCGGCATCGGTGGCGTGCTCGAGCCGCCCGGCGCGATGCCGGTCGTGATCGAAGACGGCTGCTTCCTGGGCTCGCGCGCCATCGTCGTCGAGGGTGTCCACGTGGAGCGGGAGGCGGTGCTCGGCGCCAACGTCGTGCTGACCGCGAGCACCGCGATCGTCGACGTCACCGGTGCGACACCCGTCACGCTCAAAGGTCGCGTGCCGGCGCGCGCGGTGCTCATCCCGGGCACGCGTCCGCGCACCTTCCCGGCGGGGGAGTTCCAGGTCGCCTGTGCGCTGCTCGTCGGCTACCGGCGCGAGAGCACCGAGCTGCGCACCAGCCTCAACGACGCGCTGCGCGACTTCGACGTGCCGGTGTGACGCCGCGCCGGGGCTGCGCGAGGCGGGCGCGGCCGGCCGCACTCCTGGCGCGCATCGCCCCGCCGCCGATGTGTCCAAAGTGGCCGTGGCGACGCTGCGGGGCGGCTGCTACGCTCGCAATTGCGATTTGATCCCGTGAACCTGCGCATGGCCACCGAGGACGCGACATGAGCCACGGCCCCCATCGAAATCGGTGGTCGGCTCGGCTGTCGCGGCTGCGCAAGGGCGGCCGCGACGACGGCATCGCCGGCGAGCCGCCGCCGGTGATCGAGCGTGATCGCGATCGCGATCGCGTGCGGGCCGAGCGACCCGGCGCCGCGCCGCCGCGCTCGAGTGCCGGCGGTGGTTGGGACCACACCTCGCGCCCGCACGCCGAGCCGATCGTCGAGGCGCCGAGCGTGCCGCTGCGGGTGCAGATCCTCAGCATCCTCGCCGACCCGCGGGTCGAGGCGATCACGCTCGAGACCTGCTTGCGAATCATCGCGCGCCCGCGGCAGGACATCGAGACCGCACTCGACGCGATGGTGCAGGCCGGCGAGCTGATCGAGGTCGGCGGCGCGACCAAGCAGTACCGCGTGCTGCCGGCCGAGAAGGAGCGCCTCGAGGCGTTGTTCCGCGGCGCCGCCGGTGAGCTGGGCGAGCAGACCGTGCTCGCCGAGATCTCGCACCCAGACCTCTCGGCCTACCCCGACGACGACGGCGACGAGCCGCGACTGCCGGTCACCGCGGGGCTGCTGAGCCTGTTCCTGCCCGGCACCGGCCAGTTGCTCAACGGCGACGTCGGTCGGGCCTCGCTGGTGTTCGCGGTGTGGAGCCTGGCCTGGATCACGCACCTGTCGCCGGTCTGGACCTTCGTGTGCCTGTACGCGGGCGCAGAGGCCTTCTTCACCGCGAAGATCCGCGGCATGGAGCGCAAGCTCGCCAAGGACGCCATCGCGGGCAGCAACGGCTCCGCGCGCGCACTCGGCCCTTGACGCCGGCCCTGCTCCCGCGCTCCAACGTCACTTGCAGATGCGATTGTTGTGGGTGAGCCAGGACTTCCCGCCGGACAAGGGCGGGGTGCAGACCTACAGCGCCGAGCTCGTGCAGGCGCTGGTCGAGCGCGGGCACGAGCTCGAGGTGGTCGCGCCGCGGGTCGACGGCGCCGACGCCTGGGACGCGGGCTTCGTGTGCCCGGTGCACCGTGTGCCGGTGCCGCGCGACACGATGCCGGTCGCGAGCGTGCCGCAGGTCGCAGCGCGGCTGGCGAGCGGACGCTTCGATGCGGCCGTGCACGCGCAGTGGAACACCGCTGCCGGCGGCGCCCTGGCGCGGCGCCGCGGTTGGATCCGAGCACTCGCGATCGCGGCCCACGGACGCGAGCTCCTGTGGATGCCCGCGCTCGGCCGCGGCCCCTACGATCGCTTGCGCAAGCAGGCGCTCGCGCAAGCCGATCGGATCTTCGCCGTCAGTCACCACACCGCTGGGCTCGTGCGCGAGCTCGGCGTGTCGCCCGATCGCATCACGGTCGTGCACAACGGCACCCACCCCGATCGCTTCGAGCTGCCCGGGGTGCAGGCGCGCGCCGACGCCCTGCGGGCCGAACACGGCGGCGTCATCGTGCTCACGGTTGCGCGCCTGGTCCCGCACAAGGGCATCGACACCATGCTGCGTGCGGTCGCGATGCTGGCCCCGAGCCTGCCGCAGCTGCGCTACGTGGTGCTCGGGCGCGGCCACGACCGCGAGCGGCTGCATCGGCTGGCGGCGTCATTGGGCATCGCGGGGCGGGTGCACTGGGTCGAGGGTGCCGAGGCGTTCGAGCTGGCGGCGTGGCTGCACGCGTGCGACGTGTTCGCGCTGATGTCCCGCGATCGTAGCCCCGACGTCGAGGGCTTCGGCATCGCGCTGCTCGAGGCCGCCGCGTGCGGCCGGCCGGCGATCGCGGGTCGCTCGGGTGGCATCCCCGACGCGGTCGAGCACGGCGTCACCGGCCTCTTGTGCGCGCCCGAACGGCCCGCCGAGATCGCCGAGTCGCTGCGCACATTGATCGTCGATGCGGCGCTGCGCGAGCGTCTCGGCCGCGCCGCGCGACTGCGCCTGGTCGAGCAGCTCACGTGGGGCCACGCGGCCGCGCGCGTCGAGGCTGCGCTCGCACAGGACATCGCAGCGCACACGCGCGCGTGAACGTGACCGCGCTACCGCGCCGCTACCGGGTGATGCGAAGCGCCAGATACGGCACGCGCTCGGCGGTGCCCTGCTCGCCGTACAGCACGCGGTAGGCCAGCCAGCGGCCCAGCACCGACTGCGTGTACTTGCGGGTCTCGTCGTACGGGATGCCCTCGATGAACACGTCGAGGTCGAGGCCGCCACGGGCCGCGAGCCACTTCTCGACAGCGCCGGCGCCGGCGTTGTAGCTCGGGATCGCCAGCGCGACCGCCGGGTCGCCGCCGCCGTAGCGCGCCACCAGACTCGCGAGGTGGTGCATGCCGAGCTCGAGGTTGGTCGCAGGATCGTAGAGCGCTTCGTCGCTGCGCAGCACCACCTCGGCCTGCTGCGCGACCGCCTTCGCGGTCGACGGCATCAGCTGGATGAGGCCGCGCGCGCCGGCGAACGAGGTCGCGTGGGGATCGAAGCGACTCTCGGTCTGCATGATCGCGTAGGTCAGCCACTTCGGCACACCCAAGCGCGGCTCGCCGGGCTCGATCAGCTCGAGGAACGGCTGCGGATGCGCTGCGGTCCACTCGCGCGGCGCCTGGGCCGGCGGCGTGCTGCGCCAGGTGGTGCCCATGCTGGCGATCAGCTTCTGGGCGCCGGTGTAGAGCCCGGCTTGGTTCAGCACGTAGGCGGCCGGCCAGCCCTTGATGCTCGCGCTGCGCAGCTCGTCTTGCGCCCACTCGCCGAGCCCGAGTCGCGCCAGCACCAGCGCGGCGTCGGAGCCCACCGGTGCCGCGGTCGCGTCCGCACCGGCGGCGGCCGGCGCATCGAGCCGCGCGATCCCGCCGCGCCACGCCCGATCGCCGAGCTCGCGCAGCCGCGAGAGGGCCTGCAGCGCGGGGTACTCGAGCGGGCCCGCGTCGAGCACCGCCAGCCACGCCGCCTCGGCGCCCTCGACATCGCCCATGCGCTGGAGCGCGCGCCCACGGAAGTAGTGCAGCTTGGCCCGCTCGGCGATCGAGGGCTTGCTGCTCGCGAGCCCGGCGTCGACCAGTCGCAGCGCCTCGGCGTCGTCGCCCCGCCCGAACGCCGCGACCAGCAGGCGACGCCGCGCCTCCTCGAGCATGTCGCCGTCGACCGCCAGGGCCTGCTCCCAGGCCTTGCGTGCACGCGCGTCGTCACCGGCCTCGGCCCACGACTCGCCCGCCAGCACCCACGCGTCGTCGGCATACGAGTGCTTGGCGTGGGCACTCGCGAGCGACTCGAAGGCCTGCGCGGCGAGTTCGTGCTTGCCCTCGGCGTAGCGGCCACGCGCAGCCTGGTACGCGGCCTTGACCCCGAGGTCCTCGCCCGCCGCACCGGCCAGCTTGCACTGCGCGAACGCGGCCTCGAAGTGCGGCCGCGACTTCGCGCGCTCGCGCTGCTTGAACACCGCAGTGCCCTTGGCGAACAACGCCTGACAGCGCTGCAGCGGCGTGAGGCCCTTGCTCGCGAGCAGCTCGTCGGCCGCGCGGATGGCCTGGCGGTAGCGGCTGCGGTCGACCATCGCGTCGAGGCGCGCGAGCGCGACCTGGCGCTCGAACTCTCGGCTCGCAGCGCCCTTGCCCTGACGTGCGGCCTGCAGTCGCGGCAGCTCGCGCTCGGCCTCTTCGGCGTAGCTCGACAGCGGCACCGCCAGCAACAGTGACTGGTAGAGCTCGATCGCCTGCTCGCGCTGGGCGGCGTCCTCGGATCGCGACAGTGAGCGCGCGAGCTTGGCGGTGACCTCGTGACGCCGATCGCCACCGGCGAACTCGGCGAGGTAGCGACGATACTCGGCCTGCGCGCCCGCGATGTCGTCGGTGCGCAGCCGTGCGTCGGCCCGCACGATCACCGCGTCGCCCTGCAGCGGTGAGCCCCGCAGCGTCGCAGCGTCGAGCGCGTCCACCAGCGCCAACGCGCCGGCAGGATCGCTGCCGTCGAGCAGCGCCTGGGCCTGCAGCAGGCGCAGACGCAGCTCGACCTTGGCCAGCGCGGGCGCCTGCCGAGCCTCGTCGAAACGCTTCGCGGCCGCGAGGTGGTCGCCGCGCTGGAGGTCCTCGAGGCCGCGCAGCCACTGGGCGGCGCCGCGATCGTCCCGCGACAGCGCCGGGTCGGCCAGCAGCGCATCGAGCTTCGCGAGCGCCGTGCCGTGGTCGCCGCGCTCGCGCGCGAGGATCGCCTCGCGCCCCGGACCCTCGGCGAACCACAGGTCGCGCTCCGGGGCGAGCCGCCGCTCCACCTCGGGCGGCGGGTCCGTGGCCTCCGCGCCGCCGTCGACCTGCAACGCCACCGCCGGGGTCTCGCGGTGACAGGCGAGCGCCAGGGCGAGCGCCAAGCCGGCGCGGCGCGTGGCCGGGCTCAGCACCTCACACCAACCGCGTGGGTTCGTGCTCGGGGTCGTAGATCTCGACGCGGTTGCGACCGTTGCGCTTGGCGGTGTAGAGCGCCGCGTCGGCGGCCTCCACCAGTGCCTCGGCGGTCGGGCGCACCAGCATGCCGAGGTCGGCGACGCCGAGCGAGACCGTGACGGTCAGCGTGCGTGCGTCGAGATCGAAGGGCTTGGCGGCGATCACGTCGAGTATACGGTAAGCAGCTCGCGAGGCTCGCAGCGCGTCGACGTCGCGGCAGATCAGCGCGAACTCTTCGCCGCCGTAGCGGGCGAAGATGTCCTCGCTGCGGGTGGTGCCCTCGACGCGGTCCGACAGCGCGCGCAGGATCTCGTCGCCCGCAGGGTGGCCGTAGGTGTCGTTGATCTGCTTGAAGCCGTCGATGTCGAACAACACCAGCGACAGCGGCTTGCCGTGGCGCAGCGCGAACGCGACGTCGCTCTCGAGGCGGTTGTTGAAGTAGCCGCGGTTGAAGACCCCGGTCAGGCGATCGCGCAGCGCGGACTCGTAGAGGTTGCGCTGGAAGTCTTCGTCGAGATCGTCGTTGAACGTGAACTTGAGCACGCTGGAGGCGCCGATCTGGATCTTGTCGCCCTCCGACAGCGGCTGTCGGTCGACGCGCGTGCCGTTCGCAAAGGTGCCGTTGGTCGAGCCCGCGTCGCACAGGTAGTAGACCCCGCCGTCCTCCTCGACGAGGGCGTGCGTGCGCGATATTCCCTCGTCGTTGATCCGCACGTCGGTCTGCAGCCCGCGCCCGATGGTGGTGCGCGCGCCCTCCTTGAGCGGGAACATCTCGCCCATGCGATCGCCCGAGAGGACCACCACGAACGCTCGCTTGCGGCCGTCGCGTCCGCGCTCGAGCGACTTGGGTTCGAGGCGAATGGTCGTCTTCGACATGAGGGCTGCATCATCGTAGGCCGCAGCCCGGCACCGCCGCAACCGTCCGATCGCGCGGCCGCGTCCGCCCTGGCGGGTCGCGTGGCGGCCCGCGGGGCCACCGTCGCTCGAACCCCGCGTCTTTGCGGTCCCCGGTCCGTTGGAGGTATCGTCACCGTCGGACCCGTGCACGTCGATCCAACTCCGAGCTCGCCCTCGCATCCCGTGTCCGCGCCGCCGCGGCGGCCCGCTGTCCGCACGCTGCGGGGGCTCGCCCTGGCCTGCGCGTGGGCGGTGGCCGTGCCGGCGCAGGCGCGCACCGGCGCCGTCGTCGAGCCCGACGCGGACGCGGCGCTGCCGTCGGTCCAGGACGAGCCCGAGGCCCCCGCCGATGCCGACGCCGATCGCGACGACGCCAAGCAGGCGATGGAGGCGTTCGCGCGCGGCTCCGACAACTACAACGCCGCGAAGTACGACGCCGCGTTGCGCGACTTCCTGGAGGCCGCGAGCCTCTACGCGTCGCCCGACTTCCAGTACAACATCGCGCTCTGCTACGAAAAGCTCGACAAGCCCGAAGAGGCGATCGCGGCCTTCGAGACCTACCTGAAGACCAAGCGCAACGTGCCCGATCGCGCCAATGTCGAGGATCGCATCCGGCGGCTGCGCGAGCAGATCGAGCGTCGCGGCGACACCTCCGATCCCACACCGCCGACGACGGAACCCAGCGACGGCCGTGCCCCGGGGCGCGCGCTGGTGACGAGCGGCGCCGCGCTGCTCGGGGTCGGTGCGGCGGTGGCGTTGGGCGGCGGGATCGGCTTCGGGATCGCGGCCAAGGGACGCAGCGACGATCTCGACGACGTGCAGACCGGCGGCAACCCGCAGGGCCTCACGTTCGCCGAGGCCAGCGCGCTGCAGGACGACGGCAAGCGCTTCGAGCTGGGACAGATCGCGTTGGCGGCCGCCGGCGGCGCCGTGGCGATCGTCGGCGTCGCACTGCTGGCGGTGGGGCTGCGCAAGCGCGCCAAGGGCCGCAGCGTCGCGGGCAAGACGGCGGCGCGGTGGCGTGGGACCACGATTGCGCCAAGCTCCACACGTAACGGTTTTGGTCTGACGCTGACGGGAAGGTTCTAGGCTCGCCATGCTTCGCATGCCCAGGGCGCTGCTGACGGCGCTGTTGCTCCCCGCCGCGTGTTTCACGGCGGATCTCGATCCGACCCTCGGCGGGGTCTTCACCTGCGAGGTCGCCGACGACTGCCCCAGCGGCATGCCGTGCGTGAACGAGCGCTGCGAGTCGGAGGACCCGCCCACGCTCGCGATCGGCTTCCCCGAGGACGAGCAGTCGCTCGACATCACCGAGGCCGAGGTCGGGGCGATGCGCGAGCTGTCGCTGACGGTGTCCGGCACGCTCAAGCTGGTACCGCCGGGCGACGCGGTGTTCGGTGAGGGTCGCGTCGAGGTCATCGTCGACGACCGCGTCGCCGGCACCATCGAGAGCGGCTCGTTGTCGGGCGTGGTGCAGTTCCCGACCACGGTCGAGAACACCCTCGGCGCCCATCGCATCGCCGTGCGAGCGATCCGCAGCGACGGCGTGCCCTACGACAACGAGGGCGCGGTCGCGACGCGGTTGTTCTTCATCGACGACGGCGTGACGCCGCTACTCGGCATCAAGCAGCCGTGGCCGGGCGCCGAGTTCCCGCTCGAAAAGGCGAGCGCGGAGGTCGAGGTGGCGGTGCGCCACTTCTCGCTGGCGCCGGCGGTGCCCGACGGCGGCACGCAGAGCGTCACCGGCCACGTGCACATCTACTACAACGAGGACATCCAGGCCTGCCTCGCCAACCCCAGCTGTGACAACGCGTATCTGGCGACGATCGTCGAGAACGGCCAGATCCCCGAGGTGCCGCTGCCGGACTCGCCGGCGGGGATGTTCCAGCTGAACGTCGTGCTGCGCAACATCGACCACTCGCTGTACCTCTTCCCCGAGGACGGCACCGGCGCGCCGATCATCGATCGCGTGGCGGTCTCGCGTACGCCGTGACATCTGCCGGGCCCGGCGTCAGGGCCCGTACTGCTTCACGTAGACCACGTTGGGCCCGCGTCGCCAGGTCGACGGATCGTCGGCGACCACCGCCGGTGCGCTCGCGGTGAGGTCGACGACCGACGTCACCGGCGT
Source organism: Deltaproteobacteria bacterium (assembly GCA_016709225.1). Lineage (NCBI taxonomy): Bacteria > Pseudomonadati > Myxococcota > Myxococcia > Deltaproteobacteria bacterium. The sequence continues at coordinate 3,256,630 of JADJEE010000001.1, forward strand.
GGCCGTGCAGGGGTCGACGGTGTCGTCGAGCTCGAGCCAGTACACGCGACCATCGCTCGCCATGTCGTCGGCAGGATCGACCGGCCCGGCACCGACCGCCAGGCCGCGCCCCTCGCGGTCGAGCGCGAGCGCGAACGGATGCAGCTCGCCGCCGTCGGGCGCGGTCCACCACGGCGCGAGGTCGTCGAGCGTGCGGCACACCTGCGCGGGGTTGCCGTCGCTGACGACGTGCAGCCCTCGCGCCGCGGTGCGCCCGGTCGCCATCAACCATCGCGTGCCGCCGGCGAACGGCAGTCGCACGATCTCGCGAACCTCCCACAGCTCGCCGGGCACGGTGCCCGGCGCACCGAGCGGGCGGCACTCGGCGTCGAAGCGCCACAGGTGGCCGTCGTCGAGCGTGGCGGTGGTGGGGTTCTCGGCCAGCAGGATCCCGCCGTCGCCGTCGGGCGCGAGGTAGCGGACGCGCTTGTCGGGGAACGGCGCGTCGGCGATGCAGCCGTCGATCGATGCTGCCGCGTCGGCCACGGTGCCCTGCCCCACCTGCGAGACGTCGAGCAGCGCAGCGCCCTCGTCACCGTCGCAGCCGACGCCGATGCGCGTGTGCGCATCGTCGAGCCACACCAGGCTCCAAGCCCCGGCGCAGCCGTCCTCGCCGAGCATGCCGAGCGAGCGCTTGCCGACCTCGCCGCTGACCGGATCGACCACGAGGATCTGCCCCGGGTTGATCCAGCTGCTCTCCGCCTCGAAGAGATCGTTGTCGAACACGCCGACCAACAGGCGACCGCTGGGGTGCGTGAGCATGAAGATCGGCTCCTCCTCGCCGAGCTCGATGTCGCGTACCGGCGCCGTGAAGCTGCCCTCGGCGAAGTACGTACCCTTGGCAATCGTGCCCTGCTCGGGCTGTGCGGCCAGGAACGCGTGGGGGAAGCTCACCATCGAGCCGAGCTGCCGCGCGGGGTAGTGTCCGACCAGCACGTCGAGGCCGTCGTCGCCGATCGCCAGGCCGTAGGGCTCGTCGAGGAAATCGCCGGAGTTGTCGCCCATCGGGTTGGGCTTGAGGTCGAGGTCGATCGCGCCGCGATAGCCGGTCTGCGAGCCGCGGGCGCCGTAGAACTCGATGCGGTCGTCGAACGCCTGCGAGACCACCACCAACGTGCACGACTCGCCCGCCGGACACGACAGCGGCCCGCTCGCCGGCGCCTCGGTGCCGCCGGTGGTGTCGGCGGTGCCGGTGCTGCTGCTGCCGTCGCCGCCGGTCGCGGGTCCATCGTTGGGGCAGCCGGTGCACACCAGCCACGTCACGAGCGCGCTTCGTCTCATCGTCGAGTCCTCCGTCGCCGCCACACCAGGGCCGGCAGCAACATCGTCAGCACCGCCAGCCCGCGCGGCCCACTCGCGCGCACGCCGGCGCACGCACAGCCGCCGCCACCGCCGTCGTCATCGCCCGCCTCGCCGCCGGCGTCCCCACCCGCGTCGGGATTGACCGCGATCGTGCGCGGCCCGTACGCGACGTAGGTATGGCCGGCACCGTCGTCGACGATCGCGCGCAGCTTCACGGTCTTGCCCGCGGTCGCCGCCGGCGCGACGAAGTCGATCGCGAGCTCACCGGCGCTCACCGGCTCGGCGTCGATCACCGTCTCCCACTGCGGCTCGAGCGAGCCGACCAGCTCGCCCCACTGCAGCGTCAGGGTGCTGCCGGCCGCGACGTCGACACAGCCGGGCACCGGGTGCGGCATGCCGACGTCGACGATGGCCTCGTCGGCCAGCAGGGCCACGCTCGGCCCCGCGGCCGCGGCCTGCCCGGCATCGTCGATCACCTTCACGAAGCCGGGCCGCGCGCTCCACTCGTTGTTGACCGGCTCCCAGGTGTAGCCCCACATCACGTAGGTGCCTGGCGGCACGTCGGTCACGTCCCAGTCGACGCCCATCGCGGCCTGCGCGAAGGTGATGGGCACGCGCGCATCGTCGGCGGTGACGCGACGCCAGTCGTCGCCGGTGAAGCGCGACGTGGTCGTGAGGATGTCGACCGGCTCGATCGCCGACGCCACCACCATCGGATCGACCGCCGCAGCGCGATCGATGTCGTCCTGGCTGATCCACCGCGGCGGCTTGCCGGCGAAGTCCTGCTTGCCGAACGCGAAGAACTGCATCGTGCGGCTGTCGTCGACCTCGTCGGGCGTGCGCGGCCCCACATCCTCCTCGCCGACGCCGTACTCGAAGTGCACGGTGGTGCCCTGCGACTTGTCCACGATCTGGGCGCAAGGCGCCGCGCTCCACGTCACCGGAATCCGCGGCTTGGCCTGGTTGGCGGCCGCCGCCTCGCCGGTCGGCAGCGCCGACGCGACGACGAAGACCAGCAACGCGCCCGCGGGTGTCGATCGCATCGACGGCATCGTAGGGGCAGCATGGCATGCTGCCGCGTCGTTCGTCGACGTCGGCGGGGGCGCGGTCGGCCGCCGCTCGGGTGGCAACGGCGTCGCCCGGGCCGTGCCGGAGCAGGGCGCGGCGGCCGCTGCCGCCCGATGGGCAATTCCACCACAGCGGCCGCGCTCGCATCCTGCGCTAAGCTCCCGGGCGCCGACGATGAGGCCCCCGGCACGATGGATCCCCATGATGCTCGCGACGGCAGCGTTGGCGTGCGACGGCGACGATGGCTCCGACGCCGGCGAACAGCCACTCCCGGAGTGCGTGAGCTTCGACGTCGACGGCTGCGCGCCGCTGTTCAGCCCCACCTTCGACGAGATCCACATGCGCCTGCTGGTGCCGCAGTGCACTGGCGGTGGCTCGGCCTGCCACTTCGACGGCGAGTCCCTCGGCGCCGCCGAGCACGGCCTCGCGCTGCTCGATGCCGACGGTGCACACGCGCTCCTGCTCGAAGATCGCGGCGACGCGACCTTCGTCACCGCGGGTGACGCGAGCTGCAGCCCGCTGTTCGTGCGCCTCGTCGTCGAGGGCGACCGCCGCAGCATGCCACCCGGGGCCCCGCTGGCCGAGGGCGAGCGCTGCACCATCGCCCAGTGGATCGAGCAAGGAGCACTTCGATGACGCGACCACGGGGATCGATCTTGCTCGCGACGCTGTCGCTGTCGGCGTGCCCGCAGGGTGACGACACCCCCCAGGTCTCCGAGCGCCTGCTCGATCCGGCCTCGTGCGAGGAGTGCCACCCGAAGCACTACCGACAGTGGCTGGGCTCGATGCACGCCTACGCCGCCGATGATCCGATCTTCTTGGCGATGAACGCCCGCGGCCAACGCGAGACCGGCGGCGCGCTCGGTGACTTCTGCGTGAAGTGTCACGCACCGATGGCGGTCGCGCTCGGCGAGACCACCGACGGCCTCAACCTGCCCGAGCTGCCCCAGCACCTCAAGGGCGTGACCTGTTACTTCTGCCACAATGTCGAATCGGTCGGCGGCACGCACAACAACCCGCTGGTGCTCGCGCTCGACTCCATCATGCGCGGCGAGCTCAACGACGCCGTCGTCAACGACTTCCACGACTCGCAGTACTCGCCCGACCTCGACGACGCCGCGATCGCCTCGGGCAAGATGTGCGGCTCGTGCCACGACATCGTGAACAACCACGGCGTCCACCTCGAGCGCACCTACCAGGAGTGGGTCGACTCGTTCTACGACACCCCCGATCCCGAGAATCCCGAGCTCACGATCTACTTCGGCAACACCTGCAACCGCTGCCACATGTACGGCAGCCCCGAGCCCATCGCCGACTACGAGGGCGTCAAGCAACGCAACCTGCGCGACCACTCGCTGGTGGGTGTCGATCTCGCGCTGACCGACTTCCCCGACGCCACGCTCGGACCCGAGCTGGTCGCCGAACAGACCGCGGCGAGCGACAAGCAGCGGCTGCCGTCGGTGTGCGCCGGGCTGTGCGTGCGACCGGCCGACGCCGGCGGCACCGACGTGGTGGTGTGGCTGCACAACGAGGCCCAGGGCCACGCGTGGCCGAGCGGCGCGACCCAGGACCGTCGCGCATGGCTGCAGCTCGAAGCCTTCGACGGCGACGCGACCGTGATCTCGAGCGGTGTGATCCCGCCCGAGCAGTCGGTCGCCGAGGCCGGCCTCGCCGACCCCACGCTGTGGGTCTTCCGCGACACCGCCACCAACGCACAGGGTCAGCCCGAGTCGATGTTCTGGAACATCACCGCGACCGAGAGCAACCTGCTGCCGATCGCCGCCGAGGCCGGGCTCAAGTACGACAAGTCCACCTGGCGCGAGCGTGCCTGGCACGTCGATGGCCCGGTCGATCGCGCGAAGATCCAGGTCAACCTGCGGCCGATCCCCCACGAGCTGGTCGACGAGCTCGCCGCGGAGGAGATGTTCGACCCCGCGGCGATCAAGGCCCGCATCCGCACCAACGTCGCCGGCTCGACGCAGATCGAGTGGACCCCCGATGCCGCGATCATGACGGACTACGAGGGCCCCTGCGTGTACTCGGCGAGCTGCTTCTGCGCGCTTGCCAACGAGACCGGCGCCTGCAACGAGTGATCGCGCGGCCGTCGTCGCGCTGCGCTACGCACCGGCGCAACAGACGGTGAGCGCATCGATCGCGGTCGCGCCACCGGTCGCGTGCACGGACGAGGGCGTGCACGAGCCGCCATGCGGCGATCCGGGGTCGAGCCAGATCGCGGTCACGTCGCCGCCGGCGTCGAGCGAGACGCACGAGCCATCGGCGGGGAACTCGTGGGCGCCGAAGGCCACGACGTACGCCGAGGCGTCGGGGCAGGTCTGGCCCGACGGCGCCCCGCACGTGCAGCTGCTGCAGCCACGGCTGTCGGAGACGTCGTTGTGGGTCACCTGCTTCTCTGGATACGCCGACGGACACGTCACGTCGCCGTAGCGCCACACGCACATCTCGGGCTCGAACGCCGCATCCGGCTGCGGGACGCAGAGGCTGGCGTCCTCGCACGTCGCCGGCGCTTCGCTCGGGCCGCACAGATCGACGCGCTGGCTGAAGTACGCCGACGGCACGTTCGTGCTCGGCATCGCCGCACACGACCCCCCGCTGGGCCCGACCGGCAGGAATCGCCACCGCGATTGCGCGGCGCCGGTGGCCGCGGCGATGGTCCCGATCTCGAAGGCGACCTGCGAGAACTGGCAGCTGACGGCGTTGTTGCCCGGGCTGGGGAAGTTCGGCGGGTAGTACATCGCGGTGGTGGAATCGTCGCAGGTGTCACCGCTGGGGTTGCCGCAATCGCAGTCGCACGAGGCGGGGTTCGCCACCAGGCCCAGGCCACCGCTGGCGACCGCGTTGCCGAACGCACCGCCGCACGCGGAGCCGTCGTTGGCGCCGACCTGCGCCCGCGCAACCGGCCCGCTCCAGCCCGCCGGGGCCGGGGGCGTGCACACGTGGGTGGACAGATCGCAGGTCACCGCCCCACCGCTGCTGCTCGACTCCCCCGCGACCGCACCGCTCGACGAGCCCTCGCTCGAGGCCCCGCTCGAGCCGTCGGCCATCGCATCGTCGCTGCTCGCCGCGCCGGTGCTGCTGCCCTCGGCCGCACCTTCGCTGGTCGTGGTGCCGCCACCGCCTTCGCTGCCGTCGTCCGGACCGGCGGGCGCGCGGCCCTCGTCGAGGCCGGGGCGATCGATCTCGCTGCAGGCGGTCAGGGTCAAGGCGACGACGTACAGGCGTGCGAACCGACGGGGAAGGCGTGGCATCGTGGCGGCGAGGTCGACCGCCGCACACACTCGATTGCACGCGTCGATCACAGGGCGATCGCCGTCGCGGCGACGGTGCGCGTGTCCTGGCCGGGGTGTGCGAACCCGGCCGCGAAGATCCACGCCTGCGCGCGCGCGTCGTCGAGCAGCACGCCGACCTCGGCGGTCGAGTACTCGACGCCAGGCCCCATCGGGACCACCGCCAGCGGCTCGGCATCGTCGCGGAACACCCACGCCGCCACCTCGCCGTCGTCCTGGTGCGCGAGCCAGACGACCAACGCTCGCCCGTCGTCGTCGACGGCACAGGCCGAGGCGGACGCGACGGGATCCTCCGGAGGCTCGTAGATCACGGTCGTGGTCGGCGTACCGTCGGCGGCGTACCCGACCAGGTGGCCCGACGCGAACGCGGCCAGGTAGAAGCCGCCCGCGCCCGCGCAGAGATCGAAGTAGACGTCGTCGAGCGCGGGGGCCTCGACGTCCGCAGCCACGACGCCTTCGGCATCGAACACGCGAACGCCGGGCCACCCGCCCGCGCGGCGCGTCAGCAGTGCGCTGCGTCCGTCGGCGGTGCCGCGCAGATCGTAGGCGACGATGTCGGCGGTGCCGTAGAGGGTCTGGAGCTGCTGCCACTGCAACGCGCCGGCACCGTCGAACGCGAGGGCGTAGAACGCCGAGTAGGCCGGCACGTGGTGGTGCAATCGACCGCCGACCGCGAAGCCGTCGCCGACCGGCGACATGCCGACGAATCCGGGTGCATCGGCGACCAGCTCGGGCGTGGCATCGAAGGTCCACGTCGAGGCCAGCGCGTCGTCGTAGCGACGGATCCGCCAGGCGTCGGCGTCGGCGATCACCAGTCCACCGTCGTCGAGACCGACCGCCCCCGAGACATGCGAGAAGCCCATCGTGGTGGTGCGAACGCGATGGGTCCCGCCCGCGGCGGGCTCGAGCTCCCACACCGTCATCGAGTCGCCGCCGAACACCGCGGTCGGCCGCGCCGACCACCACGTGGTGCGAAGGCTGGTGACCTCGCCGAGTCCGGAGTCCTCGTGCACCGAGGCGAGCACCTCACCACGCACGCGGCACAGCGCGTTGCAGACCGCGTCGCCGAGCGGTCCGGCGTCGCAGCTCTCGCGGGCGTCGAACACCTCGCCGTCGCCGCAGCGCGGCGCGGGGCCGCTGCAGTCGGCCAGGCATCCACCATAGCCACCGTCGACCACGCCGTCGTCGCACTGCTCGCCGTCGTCTTGCACGCCGTCGCCACAGCGCCCGACCGGCAGGTCGGGCGGGGACCCAACGGACGCGTCGGCCCCAGCGTCGGGCCCAGCACCGCTGCTGCCGTCGTCGCCGTCGAACTCACCCGCCGAGATCGATCCGCCGAATGCTCCCGGCGCCGGCGAACCCCCGGCGCACGCCAGCGGATGTACGAGCAAAGCCGTGAGCAGCAGCGAGCCGGTTCGACGCATGTGGGGACGCAGGTCGCCCCCGAAGCGCGCTGCGTTGCAGCGAGGGCGGGCTAAGGATCGACGCAGAAGCGGAACACGACCGCGTCAGTGCGGCCCTCGTCCTCGATACCGATCGTCACGTCCCACAGGCCCGGCATGAAGAGGTTCACCGGCGAGAGTTCGTACTCGCCGGGCGTGTCGGTCGCGACGACGTGGGTCGCGATCGAGGTGCCGTGCTGGTGGTCGGGCATGAACGGGTCGACGCTCAAGGTCGCATCGGCCAGCGCCACACCGTCGCCATCGTGCACCCGCACGCGCCAGGTGTTGTCGCCGCGCGCGGGCGGAGCCGGCATCGCATCGATGAAGGCGACCGTGATCGACTCGCCCTGCTTCTGCATGCCCAGCGCGTAGGCGTCGGCGCGGGACTCGAGCTCGCAGCCCCGCGGGGCCTCACCGCTGGAGGCCGCCTCGCTGGCGTCGTCGTCCTCGGTCGCGGGCGACGCGGCCCCATCGCAGGCACAGCCCAGCAGCAGCACGACGAACAGGCGGAGGGGTCGCATCGGTGGAGCTCCTGCGCGGCCCGGCGTGGCGCACGGGCGCGGCGCTTCGGGGTACGCCGGCGCCCGTCGGTCGGGATCGCCGCGTCACCCACGCGGGTCCGATTCCGTGCGAGCCTACCCGTGGATCCACCTGGTCGACGCCATGCCCGAGCTCCTGCTGCAGTCCGAGACGTACGTCAGCTTCCTGACCCTGAGCGCGATGGAGATCGTGCTCGGCATCGACAACGTCGTGTTCATCGCGATCCTCACCGGCAAGCTGCCGGCGGCCGAGCAGCCGCGCGCGCGCCGGCTGGGGTTGTTGCTCGCGCTCGGCATGCGCTTGGGGCTGCTGTTCGCGATCGCGTGGGTCATGGGCCTGACCGCGCCGCTCTTCCACGTCGCCGGCCACGCGGTCTCCGGTCGCGATCTGATCCTGCTCGGTGGCGGGCTGTTCCTCATCGGCAAGGCCACGCATGAGATCTACGACAAGCTCGAGGTCGATCACGGCGAGCACGGCGAGGCCGGCAAGGGCAAGGCGCCTTCGTTCGCGGTGATCCTCGCGCAGATCGTGGTGCTCGACATCGTGTTCTCGCTCGACTCGGTCATCACCGCGGTCGGCATGGCGGAGCACGTCTCGATCATGGTCGCAGCGATGCTGGTCTCGGTCGGGGTGATGCTGGTGTTCGCGGGCAGCATCGGCGATTTCGTGCAGCGACACCCGAGCATGAAGATCCTCGCGCTCAGCTTTCTCACGCTGATCGGCGCCATGCTGGTCGCCGAGGGCACCGGTCAGCACGTGGGCAAGGGCTACATCTACGCTGCGATGGCGTTCTCGCTCCTGGTCGAGCTACTCAACATGCGCTACCGCAAGCGCACCGCCCCGGTCACGCTGCACCATCGCTTCGAGGGCGAACCCGAGGCCTGAAGAGAACGCCCCCTCGCGGGGATTCTCGGGCAACGCGGCCCCTTTTCGCGGCGGATTTGCCACGATGAGGGGTCGCGCAGACCGACCTTCGTGGTTGGTGCGTCCTGTTCCCTCGAGCCCCGTCCGCCCCGCACCACCATGCCCACGACCACGTCCTCGCCCCTCGCGTCCCGCTGGCTCCACACCCTCACGCTGCTCGCGCTGGCCAGCTGCACCGGCCGCTCGAACCCCGAGGTCGCGAGCACGGCGGCGGATCCCGCCGACGCGCCGGCGCAGGGCACCGTCGCGCCGCCGCCGCCCGGGATCCTGCCGCCGCGGTCGCTCGCGGTCGAGGACGACCCCGGTCCCCGCGCTGCGCCGCTGTCGCTGACCGCCAGTGATGGCACCGGCCTGCGTCTGGTCGAGGTGCGGGCGCGCGCGGTGATCGAGGGCCCGCTGGCGTTCACCGAGCTCGAGCTCGAGTTCGAGAACCCGCTGCCCCGACGCATCGAGGGCCGCTTCGAGATCGAGTTGCCGGCGCGCTCCGCCATCTCGCGCTTCGCGATGCAGATCGGCGATGCGTGGCAGGAGGGCGAGGTGGTCGAGCGCCAGGCAGCGCGTCGCGCCTACGAGGACTTCCTGCACCGCAAGCAGGACCCGGCGCTGCTCGAGCAGGCCGCCGGCAACAGCTTCGGCGCGCGCGTGTTCCCGATCGAAGCGCGGGCGCGCAAGCGCCTCATCGTGGCGTACTCGCAGGAGCTCGTGCACGGCGAGGACCCCTACCGCCTGCCGCTGCGCGGGCTCCCGGAGATCGAGCGCCTCGACGTGTCGGCCGCACTGGCGGGGACCGACAAGCCGCTGCTGACGTGGGTGCAGTCCAAGGTCACGCCGGATCATGACTTCGAGGCCCCGTTGCCGGCGTCGCCCGGCGTGACCGCGCTGCGTCACGACGCGTGGTCGCTCGCGCGGGTGCAGGTCGGCGGCTCGACCGAAGCGGTGGGCATCGGTGACCTGGTGGTCCTGTTCGACACCAGCGCCTCCGGGGCCATTGGCTTCGATCGCCGCATCCGTCGCATGGCCGGCGTGATCGCGGCGCTGCAGAAGGACCTCGGCGCGCCGATTCCCCTGCGCATCCTCGGCTTCGATCAGGAGGTCGTCGAGCTGTTCGCCGGCACCACCGAGACGCTCGACGACGCCGCGCTCGGACGGATCGCGAGTCGACGCGCGCTGGGGGCCTCCGATCTGGTCAAGGCGCTGCGGGCCGTGGGCCCGGGTGGCACCGACCGCCGGGTGCTGTTGGTGAGCGACGCCGTCGTGACCGCGGGCGCGCACGAGCTGGTCGCGATCGAGCGAGCCGCCAGCGAGCTGGCCGCCCAGGGCGTCGCGCGGATCGACGCGATCGACGACGGCGCCGGCGCGCAGGAGGTGCTCGCCGCCGTGACCACCGCGCCCGCGATGGCGCCCGGCGTGGTGATCGACTCGCGGCTCGACGACGCGGCGACGGTGCACAAGCTGCGCACGCAGGCCTTCGAGGCCCTCGAGGTGCAGGTGCCGGGTGCTGCATGGGTGTGGCCGTCCCGCATCGAGGGCGCGCAGCCCGGCGACGACGTGTTGGTCTACGCCGAGCTGCCCGCCACCGCGACGATGCGCGTGGGGCTCGGCGACACCGAACCCACCACCGCCGTCACCACCGAAGCGCTCGGTCCGCTGCTGCGGCGGGCGTGGATGCGTGCGTCGGTGCAGCGGATGACGGAGCAGCGCTCGCGCCTGCTCGAGACCGACAAGGACGGCCGCGAGTCTCTGCGCAAGCGCATCATCGAGCTGTCGGTGCGCGAGCGCGTGCTCAGCGAGTTCACCGCACTGCTGGTGCTCGAGACGGAGGCCGACTACGCGCGCTTCGGCATCGATCGCAACGCCCTCGCCGACGTGCTCGCGATCGGTGACCACGGCGTCGAGCTGACCCACCGCACGGGCATCACCAGCCGGCTGCCCGCGTTGGCGAGCGCGACCTTGCCCGAGGCGCCGGAGTGGATCGCGGGCGAGAGCTTCGGCACCCTCGGCGGCTTGAAGGGCCGCGGTGGCGGTGGGAGCTCGGACGAGGGCGGCGGGCCGACCAGGCCGATGTCGGCGCGTCCCCGCGCCGCGGCACCCCGCGAGGATTCGGTCGCCGACGGCGAGGGCAACCTCGAGCGCGCACGCGACGGCAAGCGCGAAGAGGCGCCGTCCGACCCGACGACGATCTCGCCCGGCGCGGCCGCGCCCGACCAGGCCGAGCCCGCGCCCGCGCCCCCGCCCGCGCGCGAGCGCGAGCCCATGGCGGCACCGGTCGAAGCGCTCGAGCAGGGCGATGCGGCCTCCGCTGCGCAGGAGCTCGACCAGCAGCGCGACTTCATCGAGGCCAAGCCGAAGGCCGCGACGAAGTTCGCGCCGGACAGCAGGAAGCGGCCACCTCCCCACGGCGGGTGGTCGCCTCCACCGCCGCCGAAGACCACCCCCGTGACGCTCGGCAAGCCCGTGATCGACGGCGATCTCACCGGCGCGGTGGTCGAGGAGCGCCTGGCAGCGCGCAAGCAGTTGCTCGGTTGGTGTGCACAGTTCGCATCGCCGACCGGCCCGCTCGAGTTCGGCAACTTCGAGCTGCGCATGGTCGTCGACGAGGCCGGCGAGGTCCGCATCGCGCGACTGCAGGGCCGCGAGAGCCTCGATGCCGGCATGGTGCACTGCATCGAGACCGCTGCCGATCGCACGGCCTTCGGTGCGGTGCCCGAGGGCACACGCAAGGGCGCGGCCGCACCGGTCGTCGTGGTGGTGCCGTTCGCATTCGGGGCGACCAAGCCCGCGGTCGCGACCGCATTGGACGCGACCGCCCTCGCCGCGCTGCGGGCCGAGCTCGCCGAGGTCGAGGCCGCCGAGGCGGCCGCTGCCGAGGCGGCGCGCAAGCGGGTGGAGGAGGAGTCCCGCGCGCTCGAGGCCGAGCGCAAGGAGGCCGAGCGGACCACCGGCAGCCCGTGGACCGGCCGCTTCTTCGACGTGATGACCGACCTCTCGGCCGGTCGCAATCAACAGGCCCTCGACACTGCGCTCGCGTGGCAACAGGGCGACCCCGGCGACGTGCTCGCGCTCGTGGCCCTGGGCGAGGTTGCGGAGAAGGGCGGCGATCCCGAGACGGCCGCGCGCGCCTACGGCTCGATCATCGATCTCTACCCCAGCCGCGCGGACCTGCGCCGCTACGCCACGTACCGGCTGGCGCGCACCGGCGGCAACGCACAGCACTTGGCGGTCGACAGCGCCCGCGAGGCGGTCGCGTCGCGCGGTGATCATCCCTCGAGCCACCGTGCACTGGCGTACGCGCTGGTCGGCATCGGCAAGCACCGCGAGGCCGCGGCCGCACTGGTGGCCGGCCTCCACGACGAGCACGTGCAGTGGGGCCGATTCACCGAGGTGCAGCGGATCCTCCGCGAGGATCTCGGGCTGGTCGCCGCCGCGTGGGCGTTGCACGAACCGGCGGCGCGGCCGGAGATCGACGCGATGCTCCGCACCGAGGGCGCGTCGCTCCCGACCACGCCGTCACTGCGCTTCGTGTTGACGTGGGAGACCGACGCCAACGACGTCGATTTCCACATCCACGACGGCAAGGGCGGGCATGCGTTCTTCAGCGACAAGACCCTGCCCTCGGGCGGCTCGTTGTACGCGGACATCACCACCGGCTACGGGCCCGAGTGCTTCGCGATCGAAGGCACACCGGGCGCGTACCCCTACAACCTCCGCGCCCACTACTACAGCCGCGGACCCATGGGCTACGGCATGGGCCGCGTGCAGGCCGTGCAGCACGACGGCAAGGGCACCCTGGTGGTCAAGGAGTATCCGTTCGTGGTGATGAAGGACCACGAGTGGATGGATCTCGGCACCATCACCGGACCGCTGTAGCGGACGCGCCGGCGAGCACGGCGTCGATCTCTGCGACCTCGTCGTGCTCGCCCAGCGGCTCGAGCACGCCGCGGGCCTGCTCGAGCAGCGCGCGCGCGCGGACCCGGTCGATCGCTCGCGCCCACAGCACCAGACCGAGCGCCCGGCGGGCCTCGGCCTCGTCCTTGGGCGCCTGCGGCTTGGCCACCAGTCCGGCGAGCGCGCGCTCGAGCAGAAGCTCGGCCTCGGCGAGCTCGCCGCGACGGCGCTGCAGGTTGCCGAGCTCGAAGGCAGCGATGGGGGTGAACAGCGGGTGGCCGCCGGGCGCGGCCGCCTCGCACACCGCCAGCGAGCGCTCGTACCACGGCAACGCGCCGTCGAGATCCTGCTTGGCGACGAAGGCGTCGCCGAGTGCCGACAACGTGACCGCAATCTCGATGTGGCCGGGCTCGAGGTTGCGCTCCTGGATCGCCAGCGCGCGCCGCTCGAGCGCGATGCCGTCGTCGATGTTACCGAGCTTCACCTCGAGCTTGCCCTGGCTCGCCAACAGGCTCGCGAGCGAGCGGTGCTCGGGACCGAGCGATGCCTCCATGATCGTCGCGGCGCGGGCGTAGTGCTCGCGCGCGGCCGACAGATCGCCGGCGGACTGCTCGATCATCGCGAGGTTGCCGTAGGTGCGCGCGAGGTCGGGGTGATCGGGGCCCTGCTCGCGCAGCTGCAGCGCCAGGCCCCGCGCGATGGTGTCCCGCGCCATCGCCGGATCGCCGCGGCGAAAGTACGCCTGCGCGAGGTTGTTGAGCACGACCTGCAGGTCGGGGTGCTCTGGACCGAGCGCGTTCTCGAGGATCGCCAGCGCCTCGCGCCAGTCGGCGAGCGCCGCATCGACGCCGTCGGTCTGCATGTGGGCGTTGCCCAGCATGTTCAGGCTGAGCGCGACCTCGGGGTGACCCGCACCGAGGCGCGCGCGCTTGACCTCGAGCGCGTGCGTGAGGCGAGCGGCACCCTCGGCCGCGTGGCCCTGCGAGAGCTCGAAGTTGCCGACACGGTCGTCGAGCGCCGCGCCCTGCAGGTCGTCCTGCGCACCGATGCGCTCGATCAGCGTGCGTGCCCAGCGAGCCCACAGCCGTGCGTCGTCGGGCCGCGCCTGGCGGTAACCCACGACGTCGATCAGCTCGGCGGTGGCGGCCGCGATGCCGGGCTCGTCGCCGAGCGCGATGCGCAGGAACACCGCGTCGTTCAACACGCGCTCGGCGGCGGGGAACTCGCCCCGTCGCGACAGCGCGCGCCCGAGCTCGTAGGTCGCGTCGCCCACGGTCGCGCGCGCGGCCGTGCCCGCCGCCACCACCGGCTCGAGGATCGCCACCGCAGCATCCACGTGCCCGAGCGAGAGCTGCGTCTGCGCGCGCAGCACCTCGGCACGCGCAGGGTCGTCACCCTCGGACGCCTCCGCCCGCGACGCCGCGAAGCGACGCCGCAGCAGCACGCCGTCCTCGCTGCAACCCGTCGGTGACGTCAGGCCACCGACCAGCCGCCCCGCATGGCGCACGCCTTCGACGTCGAGCTCCCGCAGCGCCGAGATGGCGGCGTCGTAGCTGCGTCGCGCGTCGGCGAGACAGTCGAGGGTCTCGATCGCGACCGCCTCGGTGCGACGCTCGAGCCGGGCGATGCAGGCGGTGTCCTGCTGGGCCGACCACTGCTGCGCCCACGCATCGAGCTGCGGCCGAACCCGCTGGGCGGTGTCGGCCGCATACGCGACGCCGGTCGCCGCGATCGCGCCGTCGATCGCGGCGGCGACCTCGGGGTTCCAGCTGCTCGCGATGTCCTGCGCCGCGCGGTGGCAGGCCTCGAGCCGGGTGCGCTCGACCACCGCGAAGGTGCCCCAGCTCGCGGCGGCGATGCTCGCGACGACGGTGCCACGCAGCGCCCATCGGCGCGCGCGCAACGGATCGCGACGCAGCTCGGTGGCCAGCGTCCGCATGTCGGGCCAGCGCAGCGCGGGGTCGACCGCGAGGCCGCGCTCGACCACGCGGCGCAGCGCCGTGGGCACGTCGACCGTGCTCGGCACCTCCGAGATGTCACCGCGCAGCACCGCGGCCGCCAGCGCCGGCACCGAATCGCCGCGGAACGGACGCAAGCCGAACAGGCCCTCCCACAGCGCCACGCAGAAGCTGAACTGATCGCTGCGCGCATCGACCACCTGGCCGCGGTGCTGCTCGGGCGACATGTACGCGGGCGTTCCGACCATGAGGCCGCCGGCGGTCAGGTCGAGCGCGAGCGCGTCGGTGGTCGGTCGCAGCTCGTCGGCGCCGGTCTCGACGCCGGCACCTTCGGGCCGCACCAGGCCGAAGTCCATCACGCGCACGCGGCCGTCGTCGCCGATCATGAGGTTGTCGGGCTTGAAGTCGCGGTGCACGAGGCCATGGGCGTGCGCAGCCGCGAGCCCCTGCGCCGCCGCGATCATGACCTCGACGACCTCGCGCCAGCTGCGATGCTGCCGCGCCAGCCACTGGCGCAGCGTGACGCCGGCGACGAACTCCATCGCCACGAACACCTGGCCGCGGTGCTGGCCGACGTCGTGCACGGTGACGACGTTGGGGTGGTTGATGCGCGCGGCCGCCTGCGCCTCGCGCAGCAGCCGTTGCTGATCGCGATCGAGCCCCGGCGCGGCGACGGTGTCGTCGACCGCTTCATCACCGAACAACGCGTTCATGACCTTGCCGAAGGCCTTGCGCATCGGCGGCGTCGCGCTGCGGGTGCCGCCGTGCAGCAGCTTGAGCGCGAGCTTGCGATCGAGCTCGGGATCGTAGGCCGACCACACCACGCCCATGCCGCCCTGGCCCAGGCGTTCGAGCACGAGGTAGCGACCGATCGCAGCGCCACGCACGTACTCGTCGGGCTTGCTCGCTGTCGCCGGGGGCGGCGTGGCCGGTCCGCTACCGACCTCGGTGGGGTCGTGACTCGACATGGCGACGGGGTGGTCGACGGCCGGCTCGCGACGCCGCCGTCGCGACGCGAACCGCCGCGACGCCAACCATCGCACGGATCGAACGGTGGCTGGCGAACCGCCGCGCCCGCGGGCGACGACGACGCGCACGCGGCCGCTCGTCCGGCTCGTCGCCGAGCGGACCCCCGTCGCCGACCCAGAGCCATCGCGTCGCGCCGCCGACCGGAACCGCTTGGGCTCAGCGCCGGGCGGCGCCCGAGAGCACCAGTGAGGTCTCCCGCAGCATCGCGCGAATCGAGGCCACCCAACCGTCGAGGCCGAGCGTGGTCGACTCGAGCACGCTGCGGTTGCCCTCGAGGCGCGCCATCGCCTCGGCCAGCAATCCGCGCGCCTTGCGGAGCCGGCTCTTGAACGTGCCCATCGGCATGCCGAGGATGGCCGCGACCTCGCGATCCGACAGGCCCTCCCAGTACGCCAGCTCGACCGCGATCTGCAGGTCCACCGGCAGGCTCCGGAGCGCGCGCAGCAGCAGCTTCTCCTCGCGCTTGTGCGCCATCGCCTCGGCCACGCTCACCAGCGAGTCCTCGATCTGACTCACCATCAGCTCGTCGCCGGTCGCACCACGGTCACGGAAGTGTCGCATCAGGCGGTTGCGCGCGACGCCATAGAGGTACGCGCGGAAGCCCGAGGCGTCGCGGACGCGGTCACGCCCCTCGACGCACGCGAGGAAGGTCTGCTGCACCAGATCGTCGACGTCGCCGCCGAGCTTGTTGGCGAAGAAGCGGTAGATCGCGCCGAAGTGGCGCGCGACCAGGGCTCGCCCGGCGTCGGGGTCACCACCGCGCCAGGCCTCCAGCAAGATCGCGTCGTCGTCGTCGCTCGCCAACGGTGGTGCCGAGCCTAGCAGGCCATGCGCGCGCCGTGGTCGATCCCGTGGGAACCAAGCCCGGCGCGGGATCACGGGCAGGGTGGACGCGTCGCGAGAGCGCCGTCGCCCCCCACGGCCCCACACCATGTTCCGCACCCCCACGACCCGCCGCATCCTCGTCACCGCCAGCTTCGCCGCCGCCGCGTTTCTCACCGCATTCGCGGGCTGCGGCCGCAAACACGCCGTCGCGCCACCGCCGGGCTCCACCGCCGGCACCGGCTCCGCGAGCGCGACCACGACGCCCGAGCGCCGCGAGCTGGCGGCGGTGTGCGCCGAGGCCGAGCCGATCGCCGCGGTGCATCGCCACGCCGCCTCGTCACCGACGGCGATGGCGCCCGACCAGGGTCCGCACGCGTCGGGCTTCGCCGCGGTCGCCGACGTGCGTCACAAGATGGCCGACCTGCAGGCTCGCGCGCGCACACCAGTACGCCGAGCTGTACGAACACCTCGAAGACATCCCGCCCGCCAGCCGCACGGCCGCATGGGAGGACTTGCTGCGCGAGGTCGCGAACGCCTACATGACCAACGCGGGCGCGGCGACCGACGGCTTCGAGGCGTTCGGCGAGTTCGCGCGGGCCGAGGGCATGCTGCGGCGATACCCCGTGCTCGCGAACGACACCGCGTTCATGGCGGGCCGCGCCGGCCTCGGTGCGAGCATCTTCCAGCAGTGCTTCGGCCTGTCGTGGTCGGGGGAGGAGTGCGTTCGCGTCGCGAAGGACTTCGTTGCCGTCGCCGGCACCGACGCCTCGACCAAGCTCGCGATCGCCAAGCTGGTGCGCAAGAACCAGTTCCCCTACTTCGCGATGCCGTTCTTCCGCAGCGCGGTCGCAGCCTCGCGCGACGCATGCGGCGACGACGACCTCGCGTTGTCGGTCGAGGCCGCCCTCGGCCTGCCGCCCGACGACGACAATGCCGCGAGCGCGCGATCCATGGCGCAGGAGCCCTGCTTCGAGCAGCTGCGGGCCGGAATCGAGGGCCGGCTGCGCGTGGAGTCCGGCGCGAGCTACTTCACCCGCAACGCGTGCGCGGTGCTGCGGGCCAAGGGCGTGGTGCGGCCGTAGGCAGTGATCCGAGCCGCCGGTGGCGACTCCAACGGAGGCGATGCGTGAACGCTCCGCCCCCATCGCCGCCGCCCTCCCCTCGCCCACCGCCGCCCTGGCGCTGCTCGTCGTCATCGCCTGCGTGCCCGGCACGTCCGACGACGCCGCCGGCGACGGCAGCGCGACCGCGCCGACCACCGATGCCAGCACGAGCCTCGGAGGCAGCGGCTCGTCGGGCTCGAGCAGCGACGGGCCAGGCATGGTCGAGGGCAGCGGCTCATCGGGCTCGATGGCCGACTCGAGCGGCTCCGACTCTGGCAGCAGCGGCGGCACCACCACCGGCGAGCCCGCGACGTGGTCGATCCACACCCACTCGTGCAGCGGCCCCAGCCGCACCGACGCCCTGCTCGTCGAGGCCGATGCGATGTGGGTCGGCTGCGGCACCAATCAGGTCGGCTACGGTCTTCACGGCAGCTTCGACGGCGGCACCAGCTGGTCGCCGATCGCGACCGACCCCGCCAACGAGGCCGCGCAGTTCCGCGTCAGCGCCATCGCGCGCGGCGACGACGGGCTGCTCTACGTCGCCGGCTTCGACGCCACCGACAGCGACATGATCCTCGGCTACGACACCTCGAGCTCACCGGCTGCGGTCACACAGGTGCTCGTCGCCGGCAACCAAGTCGGTACCAGCTTCCCCGCCGGGAGCCTCGGTCTGCTCTCGGGTGATCGCATCTTCACCGAGTCGCAGACCGGCTACGGCGCGCTGCTGCGACCCGACGGGAGCGTCGGCGCCAACGCGCTGCAGTGGGACGATCACTACTACTGGGCCAACGGCGGCAACCCGCCCGGCTACCAGATGCTCGACCTGGTCGTGCACGACGATCGCATGTACGCGTGCGGCTCGACCATCGCCGAGCCGCCCTACCTGTTCCTGCCCGCGGCCGCGCCGGCCGCCGAGGTGTGGATGTTCGACGCGATCGAGCTGCCCAACACCGGCTGGACCGGCGAGATGTGGGGCGTCGCCGCCACCGACGAGCGCGTGGTCGCGGTCGGCGTCGATCAGGACGGTGACGTGGGCAAGATCTACGTCAGCGGCGCCGATCCCTACGATGCCGCCGGCTACGCGCAGTTCGATCTGCCCGACATCGTCGGCGGCAACGACCTCGGCACCTGGGCCCGCGGGGTCTGTGCGGCCGGCGATCGCATCGTCGTGGTCGGCGAGCGCCAGCCGTTGTCGTCGAACACCGGGCTCGTGATGATCTCGGAGGACGGCGGCGCGAGCTTCGAGGACATCACGCCCTTCGAGGACGTCACCGAGAGCGTGAGCAAGTGCACCATCACGCCCGAGGGCGCGGTGGTCGTCGCGGGAGCCGGCGGCTTCGTCGGGATCTACATGTGATCTCGATCGCACCGTCGCGATGCGGCCGGCCATCGCGAGCGACCGCCGGCGCATCGGCGGCCGTACCATGGCCGCGATGTCGGCCCGCGTCGTGCCCCTGCTCTGCCTCATCACCCTGCTCGGCTGCGCCACCGATCCAGCCCTGCATGATCCCGGCGCATCCGGCTCGACGCCCGTCGCGACGCACCCGTGGATCGGCCGCGACGTGCTCACCCAGACCGTGCTGCACCCCGACCCGAAGGCCGCGCGGCTGTACTCGATCAACTACCAACAGGGCGGGGTGATCCCGATCTGCACGCCGGTGCACGTGGTCGCGCTCGACGACGCGCAGATGACCTTCACGGTCGGCGCGGTCACGTACACGTACCTCTTCCGCCCCGAGTTCATGGTCGAGGGCATCTCGGTGCACCTGGGCCGCTACTTCGGCGACACCTGCGACCGCGGCGACGCGCTCTCGCAGGCCGACCGCGAGGGCATCGCCGCGGGCCGGGTGGCGCCGGGCATGAGCAAGACCGGTGTGATCAAGGCGATCGGCTATCCCCCGCCGCACGCGACCGGCGACCTGGCCGCGGCGCAGTGGCGCTACTGGAAGAATCGCTTCGACACCTTCATCGTGCACTTCGAGGGCGACCTCGTCGCGCGCGTCCAGGAGTGACCGCGGCCGCAGCGCTGGTACCATGCCGGACCACCGGCTCCGCGCGATGCAACCGACCGAAGCACCGACGTCGACGAACAACACCGAGTTCCCGTGCGAGGCCTGCGGCGCCAAGCTGCTGTTCCAGCCGGGCACGAGCGAGCTATCGTGCCCCTACTGCGGTCACCGCCAGCAGATCGCGGCCGCCAGTGCGCCAGCGCCGATCGTCGAGCACGACTTCCGTGCCGCACTCGCGCAGGCCCGCACCGCGACCGCCAAGGATCTGAGCAACGACGCCACGCAGGTGCAGTGCACCTTCTGCGGCGCCGTCTCGGTGACCACGCGCAAGGCCGACCACTGCGCGTTCTGTGGTTCGCCGGTGGTGCTGTCCGACGACGCGCGCCAGTTCATTCGCCCCGAGAGTCTGCTGCCGTTCGCGATCGACGCCAAGCGAGCCCGCGGCGAGTTCGAGCGGTGGTTGACGCAGCTCTGGTTCGCGCCCGGCGATCTCGCCAAGCGTGCGAAGGCCTCGGGCATGGACGGCGTCTACCTGCCCTACTGGACCTACGACTCCGCCACGCGCTCGCAGTACTCGGGCGAGCGCGGCGACGCATACTGGGAGACCGAGTCGTATACCGATTCCGAGGGCCGTCGACAGACCCGCCAGGTTCGCAAGATCCGCTGGCACCACGTCCGCGGACAGGTCGACGTCGAGTTCGACGACGTGCTGGTCGCCGGCACCAAGTCATTGCCCCGCGACATGCTGGAGAAGCTCGAGCCGTGGGACCTGGGCGGACTTGCGCCGTTCGATCCGGCCTACTTGAGTGGGTTCTTGGCCGAGCGCTACGGCATCGATCTGGAGGGCGGCTTCGCGATCGCGCAGGAGCGCATGGATTCGCGGATCCGCGACGAGGTCCGTCGCGACATCGGTGGCGACGAGCAGCGCATCCACGGCCTGCAGACCACGCATCACGACACCACCTTCAAGCACCTGCTGCTGCCGCTGTGGATCTCGAGCTTCCGCTACGGCGAGAAGGTCCACCGCTTCGTGGTCAACGCGCGCACCGGCGCGGTCGCGGGCGAGCGGCCGTGGAGCACGGCGAAGATCGTGCTCGCGGTGCTCGCGGCACTGGTCGTCATCGGTGCGATCGTGGCGATCGCGATGCGCAGCCGCGGGTAGCCGCCCGTCACGGCAGCGACGCGAGCTGGCGCTCGAGCAACGCCGCGCGACGTTGCACCCACGGTGGCGACGGCAGCGCGCGCAGGTGTTCGAGGTCGGCCCGCGCACCGTCGAACTGGCTGAGCGCGACCCGTAGCGACGCGCGCTCGATCAGCATCACAGGGTGATCGGGCGCGAGCGCGAGCGCGCGATCGAAGGCCGACAGCGCCGGCTGGGTCTCACCGACGCGATCGTAGGCGACCGCGAGATTGTAGTAGTGCACCGCGGTCACGCCACGGCTGCGCACGCGCGGCCACCAGCCCTGCACCGCGACGACCACCGCCAAGGCGAGCACCACGCGCGCACGCCCCTGCACGGCACGTGCGCGCCACCACTGCGCCAGCGCAACCACGCCCGGTGCGGCCCAGGTGACCAGCGGCACCACCAGCGGCAGCCGGTGCTGCGACGACGTGAAGAAGACCAGGTTGGCGGCGATGGTCGCGAACGCGAGCCCGCCAAGTGTCCAGCCGAGCACGCGATCGCCCCGGCACCGCCACGCGCCGATGAGCGCCAGCGCGACCACGAGTGCGAACGGCAGCCCGATCGGCCACGCCCATGGGATCAGCTCGCGCTCGCCCGCGATGTCGTAGTCCTGGGCGAGCTCGTCGTTGCCGAGCAGCAGCCACGCCTTGCGCAGCTCGAGCCGCGCCCAGCGCAGCGGATCGTCGCCGATGTCCTGCAGCGCGCGGCGGTACAGCTCGCGCCCGCGCTCGCGCGTGCCCGCGGCCGCGTCGACTTCGACGCCGGGCGCGGCATCCGGCAGCACGATCTCCTCGCGTTCGCGCGTGACGTCGCCGGAGAAGACGCCACCGGCGTTCCAGACCCCGCGCGCGGCGGCGTTGTTGCCGATGTAGAACGACGTGCCGCCGCCGTGGGCGGGGAAGATGGTCGCGTCGCCGGTGACGACTGCGTTGCGCCACGCCATCGGTGCCAGCGCCAGCGCGACGCCGGCGGCGAACACCGCCATGCGCACCGCCGGCGCGTCGCGCCGGCTCATCCGCCACAGCGCGAACACCAGCGCAGGCACGGCGAGCAGCAGGTTCGGCCGCGCCAGCACGCACGCACCGGCGGCCATGCCCGCGACGGCGCAGGCCCAGGTCGGCGCGCCGCGACGCAACCACGCGATTGCTGCGAGCGCGGCGACGCTGCAGTCGATGGTCAGCGACGCGGAGAGGATCTTGTTCTCGTAGAACGCCAGCGCCGGGATCGCGAGCGCCAACGCGAGCCCGATCGCAGCCGTGCGCGCGCCGAACCACGACCGCATGGCGCGGTACCACAGCGCCAGCGCACCGAGTGCCAGCAGCAGCTGCACGAGCAGCGCCGCCGGCAGGCCCCCCAGCGCCATCGGTGCCGCGAGCACCGCGGCGTAGAAGCCCTGCAGATAGAACGGCGCCTGCCCGAGCGGTGGATGGGCGAGCAGGTCCAGCGCCGCCAGCTCGTAGACCCGCCCGTCACTCACCGGCGCGACCGCGAACGGCACCTCCGCCACCCACGTCAGGTGGTAGAGGATCCGATACATCAGCAGCCCGCCGATGATCCATCGCAGCCCCCGTGGCACCGGTTCGTCGCCGAAGACGGCGTCGGCCTGCGAGGGATCGATCGGCACCTTCGCCCGAGCATACACCGCCGTCCGGCGGGTGCTTCGGCACCGGCCGGAGGGCGGCGATGGCAGCGACGCACCACGGCGGCGCGGCCCGAGGGCCTGGGCGTGGGTTCGCGCGCGGCTCAGGGAGCGCCGCGGCGCGGGTCAACCACCCGCGCAGGCCTCGATCGGTGTGTGCCGCGAGTCGTTCGCGAGCACCGCGCCTGCCATGGTCGCGTCCGCGAGACTCGTGCAGCGCGGCAGCGAAGCGAAGCAGTCGGGCACGATGGCCGAGCCGTCTTCGTCCTCGATGTCGTAGCGCGTCGCGTTCACGCACACGGCCCCCTGCTCGCCCCACGCAGCCTCGAAGGACATCTCGTCGAAGCCGACCCGCTGCTGCACGCCGAAGTCGTCGTAGACGTCGATGTGCGTGCCGTCGAGGGTCCACGGGCGGCCGTCACCGCAGTAGTCGGCGCGGGCGAGTCGCGTGCAGCTCTGATGGACCTCGGCGCCGAACGACCACGGCGCGTAGCCCCAGTCGATGCACTTCGAGATCACGCCGTCGGTGCACGAGAAGGTCAGCTCGCCCTCGTCGGCGGTGAAGCTGCCGTACTCGTCCCACGCACCGGCGACGAAGATCCCCGGGCCGTCGTCGCCACACACGGGGCTGCCGTCGGCCTCGAGCACGATTCGCTCGCCGCCGCCGTGGGCCTCCACGGTGGCGATGCGCAGCGCGAACCGCTGGCCGCTCTTCGCGATGCCGCGCAAGTCCTCGCCCTGCAGCGCGGCAGCGCCGACACGCGCCCCGGCCACCAGTCGGCCGTCCTGCAGCACCACCGGGGAGCCGTCGGTGAGCTCGATGCGCATGCCAACCATCGCCTCGAGCCCGATGCGCCGGCCCTGGTACGACGAGCCCTGGGTTTCTTCCTCGTCGCGCGGACGCCCGCCCTGCAGGTTCGTGCCCTGCGGATCTTCCTCATCGCGCGGACGCCCGCCCTGCAGGCTCGTGCCCTGCGGATCTTCCTCATCGCGCGGACGCCCGCCCTGCAGGCTCGCGCCCTGTGCGTCTTCGTCGTCGCGCGGACGCCCGCCCTGCAGGCTCGTGCCCTGGAGATCTTCCTCGTCGCGCGGACGCCCGCCCTGCAGGCTCGTGCCCTGGAGTTCTTCGTCGTCGCGCGGACGCCCGCCCTGCAGGCTCGTGCCCTGGCCCTCGTCGTCGCCGCGCGGACGCCCACCCTGCAGGCTCGTGCCCTGGGCATCCTCTTCGCCGCGCGGCGTCCCCACGCGATCCTGATCATCGACGCGCATCACCGCGCCGACGACGGGCAAGCACTGCGACGGCGCGCCGCCGGGGGCGTCGCAGGCCACCACCGGCAGCACACAGGCCACGACGGACGCGAGGGCATCGAGGCGCACGGAGGATCGCAGTCGCACGGGGGTCACCCCCGGTGGACTCGCGAGTCGCCGCGTTGATCACGGGGCCATCGACGCTGCGCTTCCCGACGCGGGGACGTCGAGGCATGCGTCGCCGTCGCACGAGCGCGGCCGTCGCCCACCGCCGTTGACACCCACGCGCGCGTGTGGTCTCCCTATGCCGTGAATCCGGTCCCCGCGACGTGGATCCTGCTCGGGGCGCTCGCGTCGGCGCAGCGCCTGCCCGCCGCGACCGCGCCGCCGGCGGCCGAAACGACGACCGCCGCGCCGACCGACGCGGCCGCCGGCACGCCACCGGCCGACGGCACGACCACGCCACCGGCCGACGGCACGACCACGCCACCGGCCGACGATGCGACCACGCCACCCGCCACCGCGCCCTCGACCGACGAGGCGAACGCGGGCGACGACGCGTCGGCGCAGAGCACCTCGGCCGTGTCGGAGCCGACCACCACGACGCCGCCCCGCGCCGTGCCGCCACCGCGCGCGGTGGCCCCGAGCGCCGCCGAGCCTGCGCCGATGCAGCCGCGTGCCCGCGTCGCGTTCATCGTGATGGGCACGGTGGTGCTCGCAGGGGCCGGCGTCGCGCTCGGCTACATGGGGCACTTCATCGCCGAGTCGAGCCGCATCGAACGCGAGGGCCGCGACCGCGTCGGCGCCGATCCCTCGCAGACCGACGCCGCGTCGCTGCAGGGCCTCGCCCGCGACGGCGTGCGGGCCAACCGCACCGCGATCGGCCTCGGCATCGGCGGTGCGCTGCTGGCCAGCAGCGCGATCGCGATGATCCTGACCGGTGCTCGCAAGCCACGGACGCGCGGTGTCACGGCGTCGGTCGGCCGCGGCGGCGCGGGTCTGTCGTGGAGCGGGAAGTTCTAGCCACGATGCGCACGCGAACATCACTGTCGTTGCTGGCGCTCGGCCTGGTCGCGGGGTGCTTCCGCGGGGACTTCCTCGAAGGCACCGCGTGCAACGACGACGCGGATTGCTACCCACGATTCCAGTGCGTACCGCTCGCGGGCAGCTCGCAGGATCGGGGGCTCGTGGGCGCCTGCGGCGATCCGCAACCGGAGGGCAGCTCGTCGAGCTCCACGAGCGGCGGCTCGGACACCAGCGGCGCCGCCGAGCGCGGCTCGACCACGGGCGACACCGGCTCCACCACCGGCGAGGCGCCGACCACCGGTGGCAGCACGGGCACAGGCGACCCCGCGAGCACTGGCACCAGCACGAGCACGGGCGACGCCACCACCGGCGGCTAGCGCGAGCGCGCCGGGCTACACTGCGGCGATCGGAATGTTCGCCGGGGCCCGACGCCACGACCTCGAGGACCCGCGCGCGGCCGCGGCGGGGCTGCCCACCGCCGGCCGGCTGCACGCCGTGCACGATCGCTACCTCGTCGAGATCGTCGAGCAGCTGGGGCTGTGCCCGTTCGCGCGACGCAGCCGCGAGCAGGGCCGCGTGCATCGCCCGCTGCAGCACGTGCTGCGCGACGACGACGACCAGCTCGCCAGCTCGACCGCGCGCTGGCTGCAATCGATCGTCGCAACCCACGACGACGCCGAGATCCTGCTGCCGACCTTCGTGTTCGCGCGAGCGCACCGCCACCACGACGCCGAGTCGTTCGCCGGCTTCGTGTCGCAGCTGCGGCTCGCCTACGACGACACCGGCGCGCCGGGCTTCTTCATGGTCGCGTTCCACCCCGGGTTCGCACCGCCGGCGACGCCGCACCGCCGCAGCTCGCCCGAGACGCTGGTGCCGCTGCTGCGGCGGACCCCGGATCCGGTGATCCAGTGCGTGCGCATCGACGTGCTCGAGCGCGCACGGGTGGTCGCTCAGCAGTCGGCGATGACACGCCTGCGCGACCGCTTCGCCGGCGACACCGTCATGTTGGCGATGCTCGAGCGCAGTGTGCAGGCCGACTCGGAGCTCTCGGCGGAGATCGCCCGCACCAACTTCGACGCCGTGGGTGCGGGCGACGGCCGTGCGGAGCTCGAGCGCCGCATCGCGAGCATCCTGACCGAACGGGCAGCACTCTGACGCCGGGCCGCGCGCCTGGGATCGAGGGTACACTCGCGGCGTCATGACGACTCCGTCCCTCACCCGTCGCGGACTGCTGCGCGGCGTCGGCACGGCCTCGGTGCTGGCAGGCTGCGCCAAGCCTGCCAACGAGCCCGGCAGCGATGCCCCCACGGTCACCGATGCCGACGCGCCGGCCGAGATCGGACCCGACGCGGTCCCGGTCGCGTTCACGCTCAACGGCAAGCCCATGACCGTCGCCGTCGAACCCCGCGTGACGCTGCTGGCCGCGCTGCGGCTCGACCTCCAAACCACCGGCCCCAAGGTGGTTTGTGATCGCGGCGCCTGCGGTGCGTGCACCGTGCTGGTCGACGGCGTGCCGCGCAACAGCTGCATGATGCTGGCCCACGACGTCGCGGGTGCCAATGTCACCACCGTCGAAGGTCTCGGCGAGGGCGACACCTCGTTGTCGCCGCTGCAGCAGGCGTTCGTGCGCCACGACGCGATGCAGTGCGGCTTCTGTACCTCCGGCATGCTCACCAGCTGCAGTGCGCTGCTGCGTCGCCACGCCGCCGGTGGCGGGCCGCTCACCGCCGACGACGTCAAGGACGCGATCGCCGGCAACCTGTGCCGCTGTGGCACCTACCCCAACGTCGTCGCCGCGGTGCTCGAGGTCGCGGGCACGCGCAGCAAGGGAGCGCAGCGATGAGCCGCAAGACACTGACGCTCGGCTTCCAGGATCACCTGACCGAGGTCGAGGTCGACCTCCCCGAGGGCGAGCCGCGCCCGTGGGACGCCGACACCACGCTCACGCAGGTCGGCAAGCCGGTGCCTCGCATCGACGGCCACCTCAAGGTCTCCGGTCGCGCGCAGTACACCTTCGACGTCGCGGTGCCCGGCATGCTGCACGCCGCGGTGCTGCGCTGCCCGCTGCCGTGCGCACGCATCACCAAGCTGTCGCTGGCCGGCGCCGAGAAGGCCCCGGGCGTGAAGGCGGCGCTGGCGGTGGCGAGCAAGGGCGATCGTCTGATCTTCGCCGGCCAGGACGTCGCCGCAGTCGCGGCCACGCGTCCCGAGCTCGCCCACGACGCGCTCGCGGCGATCGAGGTCGAGTACGAGCCGCTGCCGTTCGTGGTCGATCTGGTCGCCGCCAGCAAGGCCGGCGCGCCCGCGGTGCACCAAGGCAAGGTGCGCGAGCGCAGGACCGAGGGCGACGAGCCCGGCGCCGCCGGTGAGGCGGGCGGCGAGGGCAACGTGCGACCGATGCCGAGCAGCAAGCGCGGTGACGCCCGCAAGGCGCTCGGCAAGGCCGCGGTGGTGCATCGCGCGACCTACACCACCTCGGTGCAGACCCACAGCGCGCTCGAGACCCACGGCATCCTCGTGCGCTGGGACGCCAAGGATCGCATCACCGCGTGGTGCTCGACCCAAGGCATCTTCAGCGTGCGCGACGAGCTCGCCGAGATCTTCGAGCTCCCGTCCGACCACGTCACCGTCATCACCGAGTTCCTGGGCGGCGGCTTCGGGGCCAAGTTCGGCGCCTCGGCCCCGGGTACGCGCATGGGCTTCATCGCCGGCGAGCTCGCGCGCAAGGCCGGCGCGCCGGTGAAGCTGATGTGCGACCGCCACGAGGAGCACGTGTGCACCGGCAACCGCCCCGACTCGCGCCAGGAGATCGAACTCGGCGCCGACAAGGCCGGCAAGCTGGTCGCGATCGCGGTCAAGAGCCTCGGCACCGCCGGCATCGGCACCGGCGCCGGCATCGGTCGCAACGCGTTCTCGATCTACACCCGCGTGCCGCACGTGTCGGTGGAGGCCAGCGACGTGTTCACCAACGCCGGCCCCGCCACTGCCATGCGCGCGCCCGGCCATCCGCAGGGGGCCTTCGCGCTCGAGCTGGCGATCGACGAGCTCGCCGCGAAGGCCCAGCTCGACGCGCTGCGCCTGCGCATCGATCACGACGAGCACCCCGTGCGACGCTGGCAGTTCGAAGAGGGCGCGAAGCGCTTCGGCTGGGCGCAGGCCCGCGCGCGCTCGGCCGCGCAGCGCGGCGGCAACGCCCGCATGCGCACGGGCGTCGGCGTCGCGGCCTCGATCTGGGGTGACTTCGGCCGCGGCGGCGCGGCCCAGGTGACCTGCCGGATCGGCCGCGACGGCAGCGTCGCGATCGAGAACGGCGTGCAGGACATCGGCGGAGGCATCGGCACCGTCATGGCCCAGGTCGCCGCCGAGGTGCTGCGACGTCCGCTCGACGGCATCACGATGAAGATCGGTCGCTCCGACTTCGGCCCCTCGGTCGGTAGCGGCGGCTCGGTGACGACCTCGTCGGTCGCACCGGCGGTGCGCAACGCCGCCGAGCGGGCCCGCGCGCAGCTGACCGACGTCGCCGCGGAGCTCTTCGGCGTGAAGCCACAGGAGGTCACGTGGCGCGACGACGGCACCATCGCCGGCGGCGGCAAGAGCCTCACGTTCGCGCAGCTGTGCAAGAAGATGCCGGCCGAGGCCATCGTCGCGACCGCGACGCGGGCCAAGACCTTCGGCAGCCACCCGATGGCGTTCCCCGGCACCGCAGGCCCGCAGGCGATGCCGCAGATCGCCGGGGTCCAGTTCGCCGAGGTCGAGGTCGACACCTGGACCGGCGTGGTCCGAGCCAAGCGCGTGCTGGCGATGCACGACTGCGGCCGCGTGATGAACGCGCTGACGACCCGCAGCCAGGTGCAGGGCGGCATCATCCTCGGCACCAGCTACGGCCTGCTCGAGGAGCGCGTGCTCGATCGCGACTTCGGTCGCATGCTCAACCCCAACCTCGAGCAGTACAAGATCGCCGGCGCGCGCGACATCCCCGACATCGAGGTCGTGCTGACCGACGTGTTCGTTGGCAACAACAGCACCGGCGCCATCGGCATCGGCGAGCCAGCGACGATCCCCACCGCCGCCGCGATCGGCTGCGCGGTGTTCGACGCGCTCGGCGTGCCGGTACGTAGCCTGCCCATCACCCCCGCCAAGGTGCTCGCCGCGCTCGGCGTGGTGCCGGCCTGAGACGAGGAGCCCGAGCATGAATCGCTTCACCCTGGTTCGCCTCTCCACGGCCACCGAGGCCAGCGCACGCGTGGCCGCGGCGCCGCAGACCCGTCGCTTCCGCGGCGGCGGCATCGACCTCATCGATCACATGAAGGAGGGCCTCGACGCGCCCGATGAGCTCGTCGAGTTGCGCGCCATCACTGGCCCCGAAGGCGATCGCATGCGCGGCATCACCGAGTCGTCCGGTGCGTGGTCGCTAGGGGCCCTGGTGACGCTCGCGCAGCTGGCCGCGTTCGCCGACCTCGGACGGGCATTCGCGGCCGTGCGCGAGGCGGCCGGCTCCGCCGCGACCCCGGGCATCCGCAACGCCGCCACGCTGGGCGGCAACCTGCTGCAGCGTCCGCGCTGCTGGTACTACCGCCACGTCGACCTCGAGTGCCTGAAGAAGGGCGGCGCGCAGTGCTTCGCGCTGACCGGCGACAACCGCTACAACGCCGTGCTCGGCGGCGGCCCCAGCTTCATCGTTCACCCCTCGACGATGGCGGCCGCGCTCGTGGCCCACGACGCCGTCGTGCACACCCGCGGCCCCAAGGGCGCGCGCAAGCTGCCGATCGCCGAGTTGTTCGCGCTGCCGACCGTCGACGCCACGCGCGAGCACACGCTGGCGCCGGGCGAGCTGGTGCTCGCGATCGAGCTTCCGGCGGCCGCCGCCGATCAGCGCTCCACCTACGCGGCGGCCAAGGAGAAGCAATCCCACGACTGGCCGCTGGGCGAGGCCGCCGTGCGCGTGCGGATGCAGGGCGGCAAGCTGGTCGACGTCCGCGTCGCGCTCGGCCACGTCGCGCCGATTCCGTGGCGCGCGCGCGAGGCCGAGGCCGTGCTCGAGGGCCAGCCCCCGAGCGCTGCGCTGTTCGAGAAGGCCGCAGCCGCGGCGGTCGCCAAGGCCAAGCCGCTCGAGCACAACGGCTACAAGATCCCCCTCGTCCGAGGCCTCGTGCGCGAGGCGCTGCACCGTGCGACCGACGTCGCGATCCCGGAGTGAACCATGCCGACCTTCGACGACCGACCTCGCCCCGAGCTCGACGCGCCGGTGTGCCGCTTCCTGCGGACCAAGGCGCTGCACGTCTACGGGCAGGACACGCCCGACGCGTTCTCGACCTCACGCTCGAGCCACTACCACTGCCTGCGCACCCAGTTCGTGACCGGCCCCGATGCGGCGCCGTGCGTGCCCGAGGACTGTCAGCCCGGGCGACGCTGCTTCGAGGCCCGCTGAGCGCGGCCGCGGCTGCGGCCACCGCTGCGGCGGGCAAACACGCCGCGGGGGTTTTGCCGGTCGAGGAAGATGTCGCCCTTGATGCCGATCATGAAGGTGAGCGGCGCGCCCGGCCGCAGCCCGAAGGGCCGATACGACGCCGCATAGGCGTTGTTCGTGGCGTTGTTCACCGTGCCGTACAGCAGCAGCCGCTGGTGGAGCCGCAGGTTGGCGGCGGCGTCGAGCACGAAGAAGCCGTCGATGCGCTGATCGTCGGGGATCTTGCCCTGCCCCGCCACGTCGCGCATGGCCCCGTTGTACGACGGCGCCAGCGAGACCTCCCAGTTCTCCGCGCCCACGCCGAGCGAGCCACCGGCGAGGTGCACCGGCACGTACGGCAGCTGATCGCCGGCCTGCACGTCGCCCCACTGCGGAAACGGTGAGGCGAAACCATGCCGGAACTGCGTGCCGGTGTACGTGTAGCGCGCGCCGACGTCGAGCCGTACGCCGCGTTGGAACTGGTAGCGGTAGCGCAGCGCGCTCTCCAGGCCGTAGACGAACACGCGGCCACCGTTGAACTGCGTGCTGCCGTCGCCGTCGGCACAGCCCGACGAGAAGGTGCACGCGCCGTTCAGATTGCTGTAGTCGCTGAAGAAGCCCACCGCCTCGGCCCACACGCGCCGACGGATCGCGCGCACACCGGCCTCGTAGTTGACGCTGTACTCGGGCTTCACCGCGTCGGGCTGGCCGGGCGCCACCGGTGAGAAGCCGCGGTGGACCCCCGCGAACACATCGAGCCACTCGAGTGCCCGCACCAGCGCGCCGATGCCCGGGGTCACCGCAACGTCCTGCCGATGGGCGCGCGCGCCCGTCAGGTGGTCGGCGTAGCGCATCAGGATGGTCTCGACCCGGATGCCCGGCGCGATGGTGAAGCGGTCCCACAGCGTGATCGCGTCGAGCACATGCAGCGCGACCGCGTGGGCTTCACCGGCGTTGCGCAGCGCCGCGATGGTGGGGCTGCCGTCGGGCACCATCACGCCGCCGGTCATCATGTACGCATCCTCGAGGTGGTTGCGGATGATGCCGTCGTGGTGGAAGCGCCCGCCGATCTCGAGGTCCTGCGTGACCGGGCCGAACGTGGGCCGCCAGTGCAGCGCCGTCTGCATCCCCTCGGACACGAAGCGCCGATCGTTGCGCGTGACCATCAGCGCCTGCTCGGGGGTCGTCGCGTCCTCCTCGCCGCGGATGATCGCCGACAACACCGCGAGCTGCCCGGCCTCGGGGTTGGCCAGCACGGTGGAGAAGTCCGGCTCGTCGCGGAAGCGATCGAGGCGCCGCCACACGCGGTGGAAGTCGTGTCGGTACAGCGTGGTCTCGAGCTGCAGCGTGTCGTTGCCGACGTGGTACGACAGCTCGGCCTGCGAGCGCCACCAGGTCATCTGGTCGCGCTGGCTAGCGGCGTAGCGGCGGTAGGGCGTGCGATCGAGGTCCTCGCGCGAGAGCCCCAGGTACGACTCGTTGGAGCGCTCGGTCGCGTAGCCGCCCTTGAGCTGCACGCGGTGCACGGTGTCGCGACCGGTCTTGCCCTCGTAGGAGAGCTTGAGCATCGCGTCGTTCTTTGCGAAGCCGGTGTCGCCGCCGCCGTCGAGCTGCTTGAAGCCGTCGCTCTGCAGGTGAGCCACCTCGAGCAGCACGCCGAAGCCGCGGTACGTCGTGCCGTAGAAGCCGTGGCCCTTGACGTAGCCGAAGCGGCCGGCCGCGAGATCGACGCTCGAGGCATGGCCCTCGGGAATCTCGCGCGTGCGCAGGTTGATCGCGCCACCGATGGTGTTGGGCCCGTACTTGATCGAGGCCGGGCCCTTGAACACCTCGACCCCGACCATGCGGGTCGGGAACGGGAAGTAGTAGGCCGCCGGCGCGGCGTAGGGCGCCGGGGCCAGCAGCACGCCGTCCTCCATCAGCGTGACCTTGGCCGAGCGATCGGGGTTGGCCCCGCGCAGGCCGATGTTGGGTCGCAGGCCGAAGCCGTCCTCGCCCCGCACGTAGACCCCGGGCACGCCGTTCAGGATGCGGTGCACGTCGTCGTACTCGCGCCGCTCGAGCTCGCGCTTGCCGATCACATGGGCCGAGCCGGCGACGCGGGGCAGCTCGTCGCCGTCGAACATCGAGCCGACGATCACGGTGCGGCTGGTGTCGGCCTCGCGCCCATCGGTGGCCAGCGGTGCCGGCTCGTCGGGGACGATCGTCGCGGCGGCCGACGTCGGCGCCGGCGGCTCGATCACGGCCGTCGGTGCCAACGTCGGCGCCGTCGACGACGCGCTCGGCGGCGGGGCCTCGTCGCCGGGCTCGCGGGGCGCACGGACGGCCTGCGGCGGTGGAGCACCGCGCGGGGTCGCGGACACGCTCGGAGGCGCCTTCGCCGACGGGCCCGCCTCGGGCGCAGCCACCGGTGGTTCCGCGCGGGCCAGGCTCGATGCGGCCCACACCAGCGCGCCGACCACCGCCGCGGCGGCGAGCGATCGTCGACGCCGCGCACCGAGCACCCGCGCAGCCGCGATCATCGGCTGCAGCAGCGCCGAGCCCAGGCGGCCAGGATGGTGGTTGGCCTCGCTGTCCGGCAGACCGAATGCCGCGGGCGGGCGGACGTCGGCGTAGCGCAGCGTGCCGCCCAGCCGGTCCCACAGCGCGATCCAGGTGCCGAGATTGATGCCGGCATCCTGATCGTCGGCGTGGTGCAGCTGGTGCTGCGCCGGACTCATCAGCCACCGCTCGAGTCGCCCCCACGACCACCACACGTGGCTGTGGCGGAGGTTGGCGCCGACCAAGCTGAACACCGCGCCGAACACGTTGACGCCCAGCA
Organism: Deltaproteobacteria bacterium; assembly: GCA_016709225.1. NCBI lineage: Bacteria > Pseudomonadati > Myxococcota > Myxococcia > Deltaproteobacteria bacterium. The sequence continues at coordinate 3,289,422 of JADJEE010000001.1, forward strand.
GCTCGAGCTCGATCGCGTCGCGTCGGAACACGTAGAAGAACCCCGCCGAGATCACCCCCGTCACGAGCACGCCGCGCAGCCCGAACAACAGCGCCTCGAGCGGGTGCACGCGGTAGAGCGTCAGCGGCGTGAGGGTGTCGGCGCTGTGGTGGACCTTGTGCAGCTCCCACAGCCACGGCACCTGGTGGAGCCACCGATGCAACAGATAGCGGCTGGCGTCCCACGCCACGAACAGCACCACGGTGTAGACGGCGGCCACCACCGCCGGCGGCCACGTCGGCGTGATCGGCACGCCGAAGCGCGCGTCGAGGCCGGCCACCAGCCAGAGCGAGAGCCCGAAGGCCGACCCCACCCACGCGCCGGCGCCGACGATGCGCACCAGCGCGTTGAAGATCAGCAGCTGCAGATCGAGCGCCGACGAGCGTCCCAGCACGCGCCCCGGCGTGGTCGGCACGCCAGCACCACGCTGTTCCCGACGCACGGCCCACGCGAGCACCACCGTCGCGAGCAAGAAGCCCCAGTAGATGCGCTCGCTGGGGTCGAACAGCATGCCGACCACCGCCGTCACGACCTCGTGCAGGAGCGCGAGGGGTCCGTCGGCGACGGGCGCGTCCACCAGCTGCGGCGGCGCGATCACTAGTCGGCGTCCCCCGCGGCTTCGCTGGGGCTGTGCAGGCCGAGCGCGGTCGCGACCCGCCCGTCGAGCAGGTCGATCAACTTCACGACCGCGTCGTGTGCGGCTGCGAGCGCCGCGGGATCGCTCGTCAGCGCCTCGGCGAACTCGCCATCGACGGCGTCGACGCTGGCGATCGCGTCGTCGATCGCGGCGAGCAGCTCGTCGGCCAGCGGACCCTCGTCGAGCTCGACGAGGAAGTCGTCGAGCCCGGTACCCTCGGCGGCCGAGCTACCGCCCCACACCAGCTGCTGCAGCGTCACCAGGTTGGTGCGCACGTGGGCCTTGGACTCGCCCGCGAGCGGTGTCTCGAGCGCTGCGGGTGCGTCGGCGGCGAGCTTGTGGTCCTTCACGATCAGATCCACATAGGCGGACGCCAGCAACACATCGTCGAGCGCCTGGCTCGGCGTGTCGTAGGGCGAGTCGCCCTCGCCGGGCGCGGCGAGGTAGCCGGCGAAGCGACCACCGGGCGCCCAGGTCTGCGCGAGCTCGCTGGCCGCGGTGTGGATCTGCGTCGCGAGCACGGCGGCGTAGGCCGACCGCCGACGCACGACCTCGTCGTCGCCCAGCGCCATCCACGTGCCGGCCTGGTTGATCTCGTCGGTTGCGGCGCATGCGTTGGTGGCCGACTCGGCGAACAGCAGCCGCTCGAGGGCATCGAGGCCACGCACGTTCACCAACGCGACGTCGAAGCCCGGCGCGGCGTAACCCTGCGCGACGGTCTCCTCGTCGACGCGGCAGGCATCGGAGGTCGGCCACGAATAGACCGCGTCGCGCATGTCCTCGCCGCCACGGACGTAGGCCGACGAGCCGGCGGGCCCGATCTGCAGCACCTCGGCGCGCTGCCACTGCGCCATCGCCTCGCGGTAGGCGGTACGCGCGTCGTCGCGTGCCGCGGTCGCGTCGTCGCCCGCCGCGGTCGCAGCCGCCCACGCGGCGACCTTGGTGTCGAGCTCCTTCGCTGCGGACTCGAACGACGCGAACGCGGGTGCGAGCACGTGCTCGACCTCGCTGCGCAGGATCTCGACGCGCAGTGCATCGTGGCCGTCGTCGCCAGGACCTGCGATGCAGGCCCACGTGACGGCGAGGGCGGCGGTGGACGCCGCGAGCCAGGTGCTCGGCGCAGTGCGGGCCGTGGGTTGTCGGGGCATCTCGATTCCTCTCTCGGGGCGCCGAGGGTCGCCCCCCTCGAAGTTGAAAGTCAACATCATTTAGGGTCTGCAGCGCCGTACGGACCGCGCATTGCTGGCGCTTGACAGGGGATGCCCCCGTACGCCACCCTCTCGATAATGAAAACGACTTTCAAAATCCTCATCCTCAGCCTGGTGCTCGCCTGCGACGCGGGCGATGATGCCGGCGTCAGCGAGGCCGAGGCCTCGCGCGCGGCGGAGGATGCCGTCGGCGGCGACGCCGGCGAGATCGAGCGCAGTGTGGAGGGCGACACCGAGGTCTGGGAGGTCCACGTGGCGATGACCAACGGCGCGACCCTCGAGGTCAAGGTCGGCCTCGACGACGGCGAGATCGTGGTCGTCGAAGACAAGGTCGGGCCGTTCGACTACGCCGACTTCACCCCCGTGCAGGGCGTGCTCGCGTACCAGGCCATCCTCGCCAAGGCGCAGGACGAGGTCACCGGCGACGTCATCGCGTGGGAGTTCAAGCGCGAGCTCGAGGACGGTGAGGTCGGCTTCGAGTACGAGTTCTACATCCGCGACGCCGAGCAGCAGCTGTGGGAGATCAAGTTCGACGCAACCGACGGGATGGCGACCAGCATCGCGGCGAAGGAAGAGATCGACTAGTACCTCGACACAGCGATAGTGACGGGCCATAACACCGCCCTGACCGCGCCTCGCTGCGTTGCCGCACCTTGAAATACGCCCGGTATTCCGGCGGCACGCCGCCTTGCGGAGTCGCGGCCATGACGGCGTTCTGACCCATCACTATCGCTGTGTCGAGGTACTAGAGCAGCGCGAGCGCGGCGGCCAGCGACTCCGACGGCGCGGCCGAGGTGTCGACCACGAAGGCGATCGCCGCGCAGCGCGGACCGTAGGGCTCCCAGGTGGCCCGGATGTGCTCGTAGATCGACCAGTCCGCATCGGATGCGTCGTCGTGGCGGGCCGCGAGCCGGTGCCGCACGGCCTCGGGATCGGCCTCGCAGACCAACAGTCGCACCGGCACGCCCAGCTCGCGCGCGAGGTCGACGAAGGCCAGCCGTCGGTGCTCCTGCTTGAAGCTGGCGTCGACCACCGCACGACCGCCCTGCTCGAGCACGGCGCGAGCGCGCTGCAGGCACGCGTCGTAGGTGCGGTCGTTCCACGCCGGCGTGTAGATGCCGGCGCGCACGTCGGTGTGGGCCGAGACGGTCGGGTCGAGGCCGGCGAGCTCCTTGCGGATCGCGTCCGCGCGCAGCCAGGTGTAGCCCGCGTGCTGCTCGAGGCCGTGGGCGAGCACCGACTTGCCGGTGCCCGGTAGCCCCGCGATCAGCACCAGCGAGGGACGCTCGGCGGGCGGCAGCAGCACGGCGGCGGCCTGGAGGAGGTGGGCGCGCACCAAGGTGGCGAGCGACGCTCGGGTCTGCGGATCGCGGGCGCCGTCGAGCTGCAGCCCGCGCACCTTGGCGCGCACGAGCGAGCGATACGCGACGTAGCTCGGCACCAGCGCCCGCGCGTCGTGGTCGTCATCGTCGAGCGACGCCTGCCACAGCTGCTCGGCTGCCCACCAGGCACCGTGGCACTGCAGGTCCATCGCGAGGAACGCCAGATCGCACACGGGGTCGACCGCGCGCAGACGCAGATCGAACTCGACGCAGTCGACCACCCACGGCTCGCCGTCGGGCGGCATGAGGTAGACGTGCTCGAGCCGCAGATCGCCGTGGCCCTCGCACGCCAGTGGCGCGCGCCGGGCGACGCATTCACGCAGCGCGTGCCAGCGCTCGTCATCGACGACGGCGAGGCGCTCGAGCAGCGCCGGCGGGCACAGCTCGGGTCGCTCGCGCAGCGCCGCGAAGTTGTCGGCCGCGTTGCGCTCCACCGGCCCGGGCTCGGCCCACGCACGCACGTCGGGCCCGCGGCGCGCGGTGGCGTGGAAACGGCGCAGGACCTCGGCGACCCGCACGATGTCCCCGCGGGTGAGCGTGTCGGTCGCGACGCGGTGGGCCATGGTGACGTCATCCGGCAGGCGTCGCATGTGGACCGCGGGCTCGAGCGGCGCGCCGGTGTCACCGAGCCAGGGGCCCTGCGGCCCGTCACGGAGCATCACGACGCCGTGATAGACCGCGGGGGCGAGCCGGCGGTTGAGCTCGACCTCGGCCTCGCACATCGCGAGCCGCCGCTCGAAGCTCGAGTAGTCGAGGAAGCCGAGATCGACCGGGCGCTTGAACTTGTAGACGTGCTCACCCACCAGGAACACCACCGAGCCGTGGGTGTGGATGACCTCGACGGCGGTGGCGGCATGGGGGTAGGCGGCGGGCCGCGAGAGCGCGGCGACCAATGCATCCGGCTGCATGGCGAGCGTGAGCATCGCTCAGTTCCGGCCGGCGATGCGAGCGCAACGCTTGCCCACCGCACTTTCGGCCGCGATGGCGCGCCGTCGTTGCCATTGGCCGCCGGTCGCCGGGGCTTGGGGATGCACTGGGGTACCATCGCGTCCATGGCGGTGGACTTGCTTGGACTCGATCGATACCGATGGGCACTGGGTGTGCTCGCAGTGGGCCTCGCGGCGTGCGGCGACGACGCGACGGCGGTCGGCGACGGCTCGTCGTCGACCAGCGGCGCCGACACCGGAGTCGGCACCGGAGCCGACACGAGCCTGTCGGGGGCCGACAGCAGCAGCGGTGGCAACACCGACGCGTCGTCCAGCGGTGGCAGCGACGGCAGCAGCGGCGGGAGCACGTCGGCCGCGACCTCGAGCGGCTCCGACGACGGCGGCTCGTCCAGCAGCACCGACCCCACCGACCCGAGCGCGTCGAGCTCCGGCGAGACCGGCATGAACACGCAGTGCCCGATCGACGTGCTCGGACCGGCGGTGCCCGACAGCCTCTTCGGCAACACCATCCCGCAGACCGACGACTTCACCGGCAGCTGCGGCGGCGCGGGCTCGCCCGACGCGGAGTTCACGTTCACCGCCCCCGCCGACGGCACGTACACCTTCGACACCCACGGCTCGCAGCTCGACAGCGTGCTGTACGTGCTCGACGGCACCTGCGATGGCACCGAGCTCGGCTGCAACGACGACGGTGACGGCCATCAGTCGGCGCTGTCGCTGGCGCTGCTCTCGGGGCAGAGCGTGACGATCGTCGTCGACGGCCACGACGCCACCGGCGGCCCGTTCACGCTGCGCGTGCAGGGTGGCGGCCTGACCTGCCCGCTCGGCACGATCGCAGGCCCGCTGCCGACCACGGTCTCGGCCGACACCACGTTCCTCTTCGACGGCAACGCCGGCAGCTGCGGCGGTCAGGCGGGTCCAGACGCCAGCTACACGTTCACCGCCCCCGCGGCCGGGACCTACAGCTTCAACACCTTCGGGTCGTCGTTCGAGTCGATCGTCTACGTGCAAGACGGCGTGTGCGCGGGCAACCAGATCAGCTGCGGCCATCAGGGCGCGCTGGCGACCCTGGCGGCCGATCAGGAGGTCACCGTCACGGTCGACAGCCAATTCGCGTCGGGCCCGTTCGACCTCCACGTCGACGTGCTCGGCGGCGCGTGCCCCGACACCGACCTCGGCAACACCGTGCCGCAGACCGCGACCGGCAACACCTCGACCGGCGACAACACCGATGCCGGCTCGTGTGGCGGTGACTTCACCGCCGACGATCTCTACCTCTTCACCGCGCCGGCCGACGGGCTCTACCAGTTCGACACCTTCGGCTCCACGCTGGACACGGTGTTGTTCCTCCGCGACGCCGCGTGCTTCGGGCCCGAGCTCGACTGCAACGACGACTTCGCCCCCGGCGACGCCGACTCGCGCGTCATCGAGGGCCTCGACGCCAACCAGAGCGTTCTCATCGGCGTCGACGGCAACGGCGTCGGCGCCTACACCCTTCATGTCGATGTGGTGCCCTGCCCCAACGGCAGCATCTCCTCGACCGTGCCGCAGAACGTCGCCGACACCACCGTGAACGGCATCGACAAGCTCAAGCCCAGCTGTGGGCAGGCCGGCATCGACGACGAGTCACCCGACGACGCGTTCTCGTTCACCGCGCCCGAGGACGGCGTCTACACCTTCGACACGCTCGGGGTGTTCTGGAACAGCGTGGTGTACGTGCTCGACGGCGCGGCCTGCAACGGCGACGAGCTCGCCTGCAACGACAACTATCAGTTCAACTCGGCGTCGGCGCTCTCCGTCACGCTGGCGGCCAACCAGACCGTCACCGTGGTGGTCGACGGCACCTTCGAGGACCAGGGCGCATACACCCTGCACGTCAACCAGCTCGGCGGTACCTGCCCCGACGCGGATCTCGGCAGCGACCTGCCCGCCTCGGTCGCCGACACCACCGCGACCACCGACAACGCGGCGGTGGGCTCGTGCGGCGGCCTCACCACCAACGACGCCTCGTACTCGTGGACGGCGCCCGCCGACGGTGCCTACCGCTTCAGCACCGCGGGCTCGTCGTTCCCGGCGCTGTTGTACGTGCGTGACGGCAGCGACTGCGCGGGCACCGAGCTCGGCTGTCAGTTCCAGCAGTTCAGCAACACCTCGGTGGTGGTGACCACCTTGACCGAAGGCCAGACCGTGGTCGCCACGGTCGACGGCGAGGGCATGACCGGCAACTTCGTGCTCACGATCGACGAAGCACCCGAGGGCGGCAACTGCTGCGTCTCGCACATGGCCACCGGCTGCGAGGTGCCCGACATCGAGGACTGCGTGTGCGCAATCGATGGGTTCTGCTGCATGGTGCAGTGGGACGACCTCTGCGCCGGCGAGGCCGTGAATCCCTGCGGCGCCGCTTGCTGAGGTGATCCACGGTCGCCGCCGCTGCAGGCGTTCGTTGCTGCGGCGGCCGACCCACGCTCGCAGGCTTTGCGCGGGCGGGGCATGGTTCGTGCGCCATGATAGCGACGACCCATGGCCGCGCCCCATCGCATCGTCGTCCTCGGTGCCGGCACCGGCGGAACCCTCACCGCCAATCGCCTGCGTCGTCACTACACCACCGACGAGGCGTCCATCACGGTGGTCGACCAGGACGATCGCCACCTGTACCAGCCGGGCCTGCTGTTCGTCCCGTTCGGGCTCGCGCGCCCCGACGATCTCGTGCGTCCGCGCCAGCGTCAGCTGCACGCCGGCATCGAGTACGTCGGCTCGACGATCGAGCGCGTGCTGCCCGACGCGCGCGAGGTCCTGCTCGGCGACGGGCGCACGCTGCCCTACGACGTGCTCGTGATCGCAACGGGTGCGCAGCTGCAGCCCGACGAGACCGAGGGCCTGCGCGGCGAGGCCTGGAACCGCTCGGTCTTCACCTTCTACGACCTCGAGGGTGCGTGCGCGCTGCAACAGGCGCTGCAACGGTTCGAGGGCGGCAAGCTGGTGGTCGCCGTCGTCGACATGCCGATCAAGTGCCCGGTGGCACCGCTCGAGTTCTGCTTCCTCGCCGATTGGTACCTGCGACAGCACGGCCTGCGCGACCGCGTGCAGCTCAGCTTCGTGACGCCGCTCGACGCGGTCTTCACCAAGCCGGTGGCGGCAGCGCGCCTGGGCGGCATGATGGCCGAGCGCGGCATCGAGGTCGTCACCGACTTCGGCACCGGCTCGGTCGACGGCGCCGCGCACAAGCTGGTGGCCTACGACGGGCGCGAGCTCGAGTTCGACCTCGCGGTGGTGGTGCCACTGCACGGTGGCGCCGACTTCGTGGGCCGCTCCGAGGGGCTCGGCGACGAACTCGGCTTCGTCCCGACCGATGCCCACACGCTGCAGACCAAGGTTCGCCCGGAGATCTTCGCGATCGGTGACGCCGCGGGCGTGCCGACCTCGAAGGCCGGATCGGTCACGCACTTCGAGGGCGAGACACTGGTCGAGAACGTGCGGCGCTTCCTCGCCGGCGAGCCGCTCGACGCCTCGTACGACGGCCACGCCAACTGCTTCATCGAGACCGGCTTCGGCAAGGCCCTGCTCATCGACTTCAACTACGAGACCGAGCCGTTGCCAGGCCACTTCCCCGGACGCATCGGCCTGCCGCTGCTGCAGGAGTCGCGCCTCGCCCACCTCGGCAAGCTGATGTTCCAGTGGATGTACTGGCACGTGCTCCTGCCCGGCCACGAGATGCCTGGCATCGCGTCGACGATGCCGACCAAGGGCAAGCAGCTCCCGCCACCCAAGAGTGCCTGACAGCCCCCGAAAGCGACGCCACCATGCCCACCAAGACCTTTGCCAACACCCCGGTCGAGCTCAACGACGAGGGCTTCTTCGTGAAGCCCGAGCAGTGGACCCGTGAGATGGTGCCGGAGCTCGCGCGCGCCGAGGGCATCGAGGGCCTCGGCGACCGCCACTGGGTCGTCGTCGAATTCATGCGCAAGGCGTTCCTCGAGCAGGGCACCGGACCGTCGGTGCGCGCGCTGAGCAAGAGCTCGGGCGTCGCCATCAAGGAGCTCTACACGCTGTTCCCGGGCGGACCGGCCAAGGTCGCCGCACGGATCGCGGGCATCCCCAAGCCGCGCGGCTGCATCTGATCCGCCTCCCCCCAAAAGCCATCGATTCCACGAGGTCCACATGAACGCGCCGATCCGCAAGGTCTCCGTCATCGTCTCCAAGGGCTCGCTCGAGGGCATCTACCCCGGCCTCATCATGGCCAACGGCGCCCGCGCCGAGGGCATCGAGGCCAACCTGTTCTTCACGTTCTTCGGGCTCGACGCGATCCACAAGCAGCGTCACGACCACATCAAGGTCGCGTCGGTCGGCAACCCCGGCCTGCACCTGGCGACCTGGCTCGGTGGTCTACCGGGCATGTCGGCGGTGGTGACCCACATGATGCAGAAGCAGATCGCGAAGCTCGACATCCCGACGATCCCCGAGTTCATCGAGATGATCGCCGACACCGGCGCGGGCATGTACGCCTGCAAGGCCTCGGTCGACCTCTTCGGCATGCAGAAGAGCGACTTCATCGAGCAGGTGCACGACATCATCACCGTCGGCGAGTTCTACTCGCTCGCCGCCGGCGGCGAGATCATCTTCACCTGACGCGCTACTGCAGCGCGATGCTGAGGTCGTAGTCGTTCTGCGAGCCGTCGAAGCCGTGCACGCGCACGTAGTACGTGCACGGCGTGCAGCCTGCGTCGACGCCGTCGAACTCATAGTGCTCGTTGCTGCTCGAGCTCTGGCCATTGGCGGCGGTGCAGGTGCCGGGCATGTCCTCGGTGCAGGGCGTGAGGTCCACACCGGCGTCGTCGTGGAAGTGGAGGTCGAGATCCTCGCCGGCCATGGTGTCGGTGAAGGTCAGATCGACGACCACGGCCTCGCCGGTGAACAACGCGATCTCGTACCAGTCGTCGTCGTCGCTGCAGATCATCCGGTCGGTCACGGTGTAGCCGTCGGGATAGACCTCGGCGTAGGTGGCCTGCAGGCGGGTGTCGTCGGGCTCGAGATCATCGTCGACACAGGCCGACGCGCAGGCGCCGGCACTGGTCTCGAGCAGCAGGTCGTAGGTGTTGTCGCCGCCGTCGTAGGCGTAGACGCGCACGTAGTAGGTGCCGGCGGGCACGCACCGCTCGACCGCCTCGAACGAGCTGGACCCCTCCGCGACCGTCAGCGCGGTGCCGTCGGCGGCGTGCAGCCCGAGCTCGAGGTTGGTCGCCGCGCCGCCGTCGATGAGCGCGCCGATGGTGGTGTCGGTCGCGACCACTACGCGATACCAGTCGTCGTCGCCGTCGCAGGCGACCAAGCCGCCGTAGTCGCCCGCCACCAGCGCGGGCTGGGCCTGGGCTTGCGCGCGGGAGTCGTTGTCCTCGCGATCGTCGTCCTCGCAGGCCGGCGGCGTGACATCACAGGTGCCGCTCATCGGCATGCACTGCTTGGCGACCGCACCGTCGACCGACTCCACCGGCAGACAGTCGAAGTCGGCGTCGCAGTCGGCATCGACGTCGCAATCGGTCGTGCAGCGACCCGCCGCCTGCACGCCCATCGCAACACAGAGGTCGTCGTCGCGCCCGCACTGCGCGTCGGCACTGCACGCCTCGCAGGCGCCCAGTCCGCCCGAGCTGCCGTCGTTGGTGACGCGAATCGAGAACGTGCCGTCGGTCGGCGCGTCGGTCACGTGATCGCAGTCGCCCGTCAGGTCGTCGTTGTCACCGGCCGAGATGATGTAGAAGAGCGATGCGGCGCTGCCCTCGGGGGCAGCGGCCACCGGATTGGGCACCCGCGCGCGCCAGCTGCCGTCGACCATGTCGCCGCCCATGAGCTCCATCTCGACCACGTCGAGGGTCCCGAAGTCGATCGGCTGGGACGGCTCCGTGAGGCTCGAGTAGAGCAGCGGCGCCTGCTTGAGGCCCACGTCGTCGGTGACGTGCGCGACCAGCTCGACGTCGAGCACCGTCGACACGTCGCTCGGCGTGTGCTCGACCACTGGCGCCTCACCGGGACAGTCCGGCTTGGGCGCGCGGCGCAACACGACCAGGTAGTCCTTCAAGGTCTTCTCGTGGTCGCCGTCGTCGGCCGACAACACCACGGGGTGGCGGTCGTCGACGAGCTGCTGCTTGTTCGGGCACCAGGTCAGGCGCCCGTGGAGGCCGTCGTCCTGCACGATCTCTGCGCCCTCGAGACCGGGCGGCTCGATCGCGAGCAGGACTTCGCTGTCGTCCTGGTCCTCGATGACGATCGGGACCTCGATGCAGGCCGCGTGGGCGAGATCGAGGGTCGTGCCCGACCCCAGCGGCTCGCGGAACACCGGCACCGCGCCCTGGCCGAGCGTGGTCCGCACGTCGATCGCCACGGTGACGGTGTCGTGCAGGTGCCCGTCGCTGACGATGAAGTCGAAGTACCAGGTGCCGACATGCTCGGCGAGCGGCGTCCATCGGAAGACGCCGCTGCCGTCGGGGCGCCGCGAGATCGAGGCATCGAGGCCGTCGAGCTCGACCTCGTAGGCGAACGAGAGTTCGTCGCCGTCGGCATCGGACGCGCGCAGGTCGATCACCAACTCGGCGCCAACCGCAGCGACCTGGTCGGAGACGCCGTCGAACACCGGCGCATGGCCATCGGCCTTGCACGCACCGCCCTGCACGAGTGGGAGCAGCACGAGGGCGGTACGCAGGGCGGAGGGCATGGGCGGCACGCGGGCGCTCGCGCGGGGTGCAAGCCACGTGCGCACCGCCCCGCCGGCGCGAGCGTGAGGCAAATCGTCGAGATCAGGCAAGCGAGGTCCCAGGCAGCGCGGCGTCGCAGCCGTCCGCACGACTACAGTGGCCAGCCGGCGCGAACGGTTCAAGCGAGGAGTTGCGTGGCGTGAGTGGTTTCACGCATCCCGTCGGCGCGCGAACGCCCGCCGCGGCCCACGCCCCGCCGCCCCCGGGTCGGGGCCAAGGCCCGGTCCGGCTCAGTTGTAGAAGTAGTTGCGCAGCCGCTGGTGCAGCGACTCCGGCACCCGCGACGAGAAGCCCAGGCGCAGCCGCCCGCCATCTCGCGTGCCCCACACGCGCGCGCCGACCGGCAGCTCGAGCGAGCGCACGAACGCCGCCACGGCCGCCGTGTCCTTGCCCGGCACGCCGCCACGCACGTGCACGCGCTCGTCGTCATCGCGGACCTCGACCACGAACACCGCGTCGTGGAACTCACCGCGGGCCAGCCTCCACCCCACGGCGGCGACGACGAGCAGCACCCCGATCGACCACACCAGCGTCATCGACGGTCATGGGTCGCACACGCGCCGCGACGGCGCAAGCAGCCGCCACGGCCACGCGCCGTCGTGCTACGTGATCGCGGTCGCAAGCCGACGCATTCGCCCCCGCGAGTCCCACCATGCCCGCTTCTCGTCGACGTCTGCCGCCGTTCCTCCTCCCGCTCTTCGTTGCGCTCGCGCCGGTCGCGTGTGATCGCGGCGGTCCCGAACCGGTGCCAACCGCCGCGAAGCACCGCGCACCGCCGCCGACGGTCACCACCGCGAAGTTCGATCCCACCGCGCTCGAGCCCGACCAGCTGCGACCCAAGGGCGGCACGGGCGAGCGCGACGCGGGCGCGCAACCGGCCACCGACGAGGACGCGAAGATGGCGAAGCCGGTCCGCGATCCCGTGGCCGACTTCGTGGCCTCGCGCGACGCAAAGCGCGTCGAGGTGACGGCCCGGCCGGGCACGCCCGAGTGGTTCGTGCAAGGGCTCGAGGCCTTCCGCGCCGGCGACATCGATCCGATCGTCGCCAACTTCGCGATCGACATCGAGTGGGATGCGGTCGGCTCGCCGCTCGAGCCGCCGTCGATCGGCAAGCCCGCAGTGCTGTCGCGCTGGGAGGACCTGCTCACGGCAATCCCCGACATGAAGCTGCACGCGCGCCGCATCTTCCACCGCGGCGATCTGGTGGTGATGCAGGTGGTGCTCACCGGCTCGCACAAGGGCGATTTCCGCGGCATCGCGGCGACCGGCAAGCCCCTGGGCGCCGAGGTGCTGGCGTGGGTGTGGCACGACGCCGACGGCAAGGCCAAGCGCGTGCGCGTGGTCTACGACGAGGCCGCGTTGCTCTCGCAGATGGGTCAGCTCGGCGCCGCTGCGGCCGCGAAGATCCCCGAGGTGCCCGAGGGTGCGCCCGAGATCATCGGCGGCGACGAGGACCCCGCCGCCGCGAAGGCGGTGCGGGCGATGTTGTCGGCGGGCAAGAAGGCCTGGACGCTGTGCGAGACCAAGTACTGCACCGCGGACATGGTCTCCCACGACGTCCGCACCGGCGAGACCATGACCACCCCCGAGCAGCATCGCGAGGGCCACGACGCGTTCTTCACCGCGTTCCCCGACGCGAAGGTCACGGTGCAGGACGCGGTGTCGTTCGGGCCCGACTGGGTCGTCAGCTTCGCGCGCGTGCGCGGCACGCACCGCGGCCCCCTGGGCGCGATGCCGGCGAGCAATCGCAAGGTCGAGGTCGCGATGTCCGAGCTGCTGCGGCTGTCCGCGGGCAAGGTGGCCGAGACGTGGAGCTACGCCAACGGCTTGCAGCTGCTGGCGGCCATCGGAGCCTTCCAGGCGCCCGCCCCCGCCGCCGCGCCGTGACGGCCGCGGCGTCGCGACACGGGTCTGCGGCGCGCGGGCGGGCTGCTACGCTGCGCCCTGGCCCCCCTCGCGCATGCTGACGCTGACGATGCTCGCCGCGCTGACGCCTGCCCCTGCGGCCGACGAGTTCTCGCTGCGTTGGCAAGCACCGCAGCAGTGCCCGCGCGAGCACGAGGTCCGCGCGGCGATCGAGCAACAACTGGGTCGCGCGATCGAACCCCCGCTCGGCGACGGCCTGCGGGTGGAGCTCGACGCCGCCGCACAGGACGACGGGCGCTGGCGCATCGAGCTGAGGATCGCGGGGCCGGACGGCACTGCACCCCGCGAGCTCGACGACGCCAGTGATTGCGCGGCCGCGGTGCAGGCCGCCGCGCTGGTGGTCGCGATCGCGATCGATCCCCAGCTCGTGTTCGCGGTGCCGGATCCGCCGCAGCCAGTGACGACGGCCACGGAGCCCGCCACGACGACGGCGACGCCAGCCGACGACGACGCCCCAACGACGACGACGACGACGACCGACGACAACGACGGCGACGCGGCCGTGCCCGCGACGCCGCGAGCACGGGGACGCACCCGCGCGGTGTTGGGGCTCGCGCCGGCGATCTCGGTGGGTGATCTGCCGGCACCCGGGGGCCACGGCCGCGTGTGGCTCGGGCTCGCGCAGCCCAGGTGGCGTGTCGAGGTCGGTGGCAGCGTCGGTGGCGGCCCCACGCGATCGAGCGGCGCGGCGCGGATCGCCTTCCTGCGATGGACCGCCCAGCTGCGGGCATGTCCGGTGTTCCGGCCCGGCGCCGGTGCCCGACTCGAGCTGCTCGCGTGCGCCGGGATCGATGCCGGCCAGACCCGCGTGCGCGTGCGGTCGCTGCCGAGCACCCCGAGCGCCGACCGCAGCCCCGATCCATGGATCGCCCCGGTGGTCGCCGGCGCCCTGGTGTGGCTGCCACGCCCCGCGCTGGGCGTGCGCGTCGGCGTCGAGCTGGGGGTGCCCGCAATCCGCCGCAGCTATCAGATCCTGGGCGCGCCGGCGGTCTTCGCCACCGCCCCGGTGTTCGGCGCCGCGTTCGTCGGTGTCGAGGGCAGATTTCCGTGATGGAATTGGCGGCGTCGCGGAACCAATGCCCGTGAGTCCCCCCGCCGTGGCGCTGCAACCCCCGACCGAGCTCCGGTCGCGCGGTGCCGCTGCACCCACGGTGCGGGTCGACGAGCGGGAGCTGGCCGCCGTGTACACCGAACACCATGCATTCGTCTGGCGCTCGCTGTCGCGGCTCGGCGTCGACGACGGACGCGTCGACGACGGCGTGCACGACGTCTTCATGGTGGTCGCGCAGCGGCTGCACGAGTTCGAGGGCCGCGCCTCCATGCGCACATGGTTGTTCGCGATCGCGATGCGGGTCGCGCAGTCGTTCCGTCGCGACGCCGCCCGTGAGCGAGCCCGCACGACGCCGCTCGAGCGCGCCGGCGAGCCCGTGCACTCGCCGCACGAGGGCGCCGACGCAGCCCGGACCCTGCGACGGCTGCTCGATCGCCTCGACGACGACAAGCGCGCCGTGTTCGTGATGGCCGAGCTCGAGGGCATGACCGCACCCGAGATCGCCCAGGTCATCGACGCCAAGTTGCCAACGGTCTACTCGCGACTGCGACTCGCGCGGGAGGAGCTCGAGCGCCACGTGGCGCGCGCGCAGGCCCGCGACACCGATCGCCCGCGCGGACGGGAAGGACGGACGCCATGAACGCGCCTCGCCGCAGCGCCCTCGACGGGCTCATCGCCGCCGAGCGTGATCACGCCGTACAGCCGTCACCGGCCGCCGCCGCGCAGGGCTGGGATCGTCTACGTCGCGCGCTGCCCGGCGCCGCGCTGATGCCAGAGTTCGACGTCGCGCCCAGCAGCCTCGGCAGCGCGGGCGCTGGCAAGGCCACCGCGGCATCGCAGTGGATGGGTTCGTGGCGTGCATGGGTGAGTTCGTCGGGTGGATGGGTAGGTAAGACGATCGTCGGTGGCGTGGTCGCCACCACGGTCACGGCCGGTGTGCTCGCGTCGCGTCCGGACGATGCGCGCGGCACCCGGGCCGCGACGGTGCCCGAGGTCGCCGCCGATCGTGCGCAGGCCGCCATGCCGGCCGCAGTGCCGCCGACGCCGACGCCGACGCCGACGCCGACACCCGAGCCCGCACAGCTGCCCTCGACGATCGCCACCACCACCGCGGCGATCGTCGAGCCCCCGCCGATCGCCGCCGCTGCGACCACGCGGCGGTCGCGGAGCGCCACGGCGCGTGCGCCCGAGCCCTCGCCACCGGCGGCCACCCTCGACGACGAGGCCGCGCTGTTGCGGGCCGCGAACCGGGCGCTCGGTGCCGGCGACACCGCGCTGGCACTGGCGCGCCTGTCCGAGCACGCCTCACGCTTCGAACGCGGCACGCTGGCACAGGATCGCGATGCGTTGCGCGTGGTCGTGCTGTGCCGCGCGGGTCGACGCAGCGACGCCGTGGCGGCGCGGAAGCGCTTTCTCGAGCGGTGGCCGCAATCGGTGCACGCCGCACGCGTGCGTGCTGCATGCCCCGACCCGGAGCCCTAGCGGAGCCCTGCGGTCGCACGATGGTTGGAATGCGAGTGTCGGCGACGCCCTGATGTCGTCGCCGCGTGATGGGTCGAACGAACGCGCCGTCGCTTCGGCGCAGTGGAGGATGAAAACGATGGGACGCCAATTCAATGTACGCTCGATGCACGCGATCTTGCTGTCGACGCCACTGGCCCTGGGCGGTGGCTGTCTGGCCCCGAAGGTGCTCGGGGGTGTCGATACCGACGCCGGCACCGACGGCAGCGGCAGCAGTGGCTCCGAGGCCTCCGACGGTCACTCGAGCTCGCCGACCGGGGGCGACGACAGCTCGAGCGGCGGGAGCGTCGGCGCAGCGCCGGCAGTCGACATCCTGTTCGTGTTCGACAACTCGGGCTCGATGGGTGAGGAGCAGGGTGCGCTGGCCAGCTCGATCGACGCGCTGGTCGAGCAACTCGAGCAGTTCACGGACATCAGCTATCGCATCGGCGTGACCACCACCGACAACGGCAACCCGTGGTGCAACGGGACCTCTCCCGAGGCCGGAGATCTGCGGATGAGCAGCTGCCGCGAGCGCCTCGGCGATTTCGTGTTCAACGGCGCGGAGCCGAGCGACGCCACCGCGGTCGCGTGCACCGACATCTGCACGCTCGAGCAGATCCCGCTGGTGCCGACCGTCACCGAGTTCGATCCGAGCCCCCGTGCGCGCCCGTGGATCGAGCGCGGTGTGGAGGGCACCAACCTCGACGGTGTGACGCTCTCCGACGCACTGCACTGCGCACTGCCCCAGGGCATCGCGGGCTGCGGCTTCGAGTCGCCGCTCGAGTCGGCGTACAAGGCCATGCTGCGCATGCAGAGCGCCGGCGAATCCAGCTACGGGTTCCTTCGCACCGAGGCCCACCTGGTGGTCATCTTCGTCACCGACGAGACCGATTGCTCGGCGCAGGACGACACGCTGTTCCTGCCGGCAAGCATGGGCGGCAATCCCGAAGGATTCTGGAGCGACCCGACCGCCTCGGCACCGAGTTCGGCGGTCTGCTGGAACGCGGGCGTCGCGTGCACCGGCGACGGCGCGCCCTACGAGGAGTGCCACGCAGCCGACTACGGCCACGACGCCGCCGTGACGACGCAGCCCACCGAGGCGATGTTGCGGCCGACCTCGCGCTACATCGACTACTTCCTGGCGCTCGACGAGGCCAAGCGGGCGCACAACGGCACCGCGGTGTTCCTCTTCGGGGTGATGGGCGTACCGGTCGGCTACCCCGCGAACCCGCTGGTCTACGCCGATGCCGAGTCGCCGACCTATCAGGACGACTTCGGCATCGGTCCCGGGTGCAGCAGCGAGTGGGGCAACGCGGTGCCGCCCGTGCGCGAGCGCGAGGTCATCGAGGCGCTGCAGAAGCCGGGCATGACGACCTCGATGTTCTCGATCTGCGAGCCGCCACTGGCCGGCGTGTACCCCAACCTCGTCGCTCAGCTCGCGCCGTTCCTGGGCGAGTGATGTCGACGCGACCGCGACGCCGAAGCGTCGCGGTCGCGCAGGTACTAGCCGCCGCAGTGGATCGACCACACGTGGAAGCCGATGCCGGCGTTCACGTTGGTGAACATGAGGTCATCGCCCACGCGCACGAGGCCCGCCTCGGCAGTCGCGTACGAGCGGATCGGCAGCTGGTCGAGCGGGATCGGGGCCTCGAGATCGATGTCGGGGAAGTCGATCGCGGTGCCGTAGCCCGCGACTACGCCGAGCGGCTGCCCCTGGGTGGACACACGGAAGATGTAGCCCTGCCCAGAGCCGATGAAGAGGTCGACGCCGTCCGACTCGATCGCGAACAACGTCGCCTGGGTGTGGCTGTCGATCTCCGCGAAGATGCCGCGGCCCTCGAACAGCTCGTCGACCTCGCCGGTCTCGGCGTCGACCGCCCACAGGAAGTCGCCGCTGCTGGTGGTGCCGGTCATGTAGACCTTGCCACCCATGGCCGTGCTCGCGAACGGGGCCGCCTCGCCGTAGTCGAGCAGCGTCGTGACGGTGTGCTCGGCGTCGTCGGCGATGCGCTTGAGCTTGCGGTTGCCGGTGTCGAACACGAACACGTTGCCATCGGCATCGGCGGTGGGTCGCTCGACCGAGTAGAAGCGTGCCTCGAGCCCGGGACCGTCGAGGTCGCCCTTGGCCGCGACGTCCTCCGTGATGTCGAGGTCGATCGTGACCTCCGGGTTGCCAGCGATCGGCTGCGCGGTGCAGTTGCCGAGCGGATCGCTGAGCTCGATCACGCCGTTGCCGCGGCGGTCGGCCACGAACACTCGACCGTCGGGGGTACCCGCGACGCCGGCCCCGATGATGAGCCGGACGTCCTCGCAGGCACCGCTCGGCTGGTACTGGGTCTCGCCTTCGTTCTCGTTGCCGGCGATCCGACGCACCTGGTCACCGTCGACACCCCAGACTTCGTATTGGGTGTCGATCGCGAGCTGCCCACCGAAGTTGGCGAGGTGACGACTGCGCAGCGGCGGGTCGGCACGCAGCCCCTGCCCGTTGGGGTTCCAGCCCTGCAGCTCACCGTCGAAGAAGGGGTTGCCCATGTACAGCGACGCGTCGCTGCAGGTCGCCAGCGGATCGCCGCCGGTGGTACCACCGGTGGTCTCGACGCTGCCGGACTCGCCGCTGTCGGCGACGCTGTCGCTGCCGGACTCACCGCTGCTGCTGGCCTCGGTGGCAGTGCCGGTCGACGACGCGGTCGTCGACGCCGACGCGCTCGCGCTGCCGGACTCACCGGCGCCGTCGTCCTCGCCGAGACCAGGCAGCACGCAGGCCATGCAGGGGAGAAGCGCGAACAAGGGGAGTGTGAATCGTGGGGACACCATCTATCGCAGAGGACCGACGGCCCCCCGCGATTGATCACGCGTCAGCGATCGATTTCCTGCGACTGCCAGGACTCGAGCTCGGCCACCAACTCGGCCGCACGCTCGCCGGCGTCGCGACACACCGTGAGCGCCTCCGCCAGCGCCGCGCGAAGGTGGGCCGGCGGGTGTTCGAGCGCACGCAGGGCCGCAACGCGTCCGTGGCGGACCTCGCAGCGGGCCGCGGGATCACCAAGCTCGACGAAGCGCGAGCGCAGCGCGGCGTCGTATGCCTCGACGGCCGCCGCCGCGTGACCGAGGCGGCGCTGGGCTCCGCCGATGCCGGCCTGCGCGCGGCCGCGGTGGTTGTCGCTGACGTCGTCGGCGGCGTCGCCCAGCAGCGCCGCCGCCTCTTCGAACAACGCGAGAGCGCGCGCGTGCTGGCCCCTGGCCCCGGCGACATCGGCGAGGTTGAGCACGGTCACCGCGATGTCGGGGTGGCCGCTCGGCAGCACCGCACGACGAATCGCGAGCGCCTCCGCCAGGTGGGCCTCTGCGGCGTCATTGTCGTCGAGCAGATAGTCGATCACACCGAGGTTGCTGAGCGCGGTCGCGAGCTCGGGGTGCTGCGGTCCGAGCTTGGCGCGTCGCAGCTCGACCACGCGAGCGGTCGACTCGCGAGCGCCCGCAGCCTCGCCGGCCGCCATGCGACCCGCCGCGAGTCGAAGCAACGAACTCGTGAGCGACGCGTGATCGGGGCCGACCGCCGCCTCGCGCAGCGTCACCGCGCGCTCGCAGTGCGGCAAGCCCTCGGTGTACTCGCCATGCTCGAACGCGATCCCACAGCGGGCGCCGGCGGCGACGAACAATGCTGGCGCGTCCGCACCGTACGCCCGCACCAAGATGCGCTCCCCGCGATCGACGGCGTCCTCGGCGAGCTCGAGTCGCTTGGCCGTGACGTAGACCGAGCCGAGGCTCAGCCACAGCTCGCCCACCAGCGGGTGCTGCTCGCCGACCGCACTCGAGAACAACGCGATCCCGCGCTGGTAGGTCTGCACCGCCGCGTCGAGGTCGCCGCGCTGGAACTCCAGCGTACCGAGTCGATCTTCGATGCGCCCCTCGAACCACTCGCGCGCGTGCTCCTGCCGGTCCAGCAGTCCGCGCGCGTGGCGACTCCACTCGAGGCCCTCGTCGAAGCGGGCCATGCGAGAGCCCACGACCGCGATCGACTCGGTCGCACTGCCCAGCGCGACGTCGATGGCACCGACCGCGAGCGCACCGAAGTACGCCTGCTCGAGCTCGCGTGCGGCACCGGGATAGTCGGCCTCGGCGTAGAGCACCAGCGCCTCGCGCAGGCGCGCCTCGGCCAGCAACGCGGGATCGTCGAGCGCCACCGCGTCGGCCATCGCATGCGCACTGGCATCGCGGGCGCGCGCGAGGTCACCGGCGCTGGTCAGCACCTGCACGTCCGCGAGCCGCTGCGCCAGGGCCTCGGCGGCCGCGGCATCGCGACCATCGAAGCGATCGAGCGCGGCCAGCCGCGCGTCGTCGCTGCACTCGTCGGGGCCGGGCAACTCGAACACCGCCCGCGGTGCGCGCTCGACGATGCTCCGATCGGGCACCGCGAGGGCCTCGATCAGCGTGCCCAGGCGGCGGGCCTGGCGATCGAAGCACGCCGCGCGACGGGACCAGTCGCTCCCGTCGATCACGCCGTCGCGCGCGTAGGCCTCGCAGCTGGCCCGTCGCGCGACACGCCAGGTGTCGACCCACGCGTCGAGGTGCGGCCGCATGTGCTCGTACGCCGCCGGTGCGTGGACCAGCCGGCTGGCCGCGAACGCCTCGCCGACGCGCTGGGCCACCGCGGGGCTCCAGCGCGCCGCGATGTCCGCGTCGCCGTCCTCGCACGCACCCAGCCGGCGACCACGCTCGAGTGCCCACGCGCCCACGCCCACGCCGGCGATCGCGATCACGGCCGCGAGCACGCGCCAGCGCCGTCGTCGCGGGCGCGGGTCGTCGCGCAGCGCCGACAGCAACGCGGTCATCGAGGGCCACCGCGCGCTGGGCTCCACCGCGAGCCCGCGGCGCAGCACGGTGTTCAGCCACGTCGGTACCGCGGTCGATGCCGGCGGCGCGGTCACGCGACCGCTGCCGATCACGCGCCGCAAGGTCGCCGCGTCGCGCCCGTCGAACGGGCGCTGACCATAGAGCGCCTCCCACAACGACACGCAGAACGCGAACTGATCGGAGCCGACGTCGGCCGGCAAGCCCGCGTACTGCTCCGGCGCCATGTAGGCCGGCGTGCCGACCAGCTTGCCCGTCGCCGTGATCTGCGTGGTGTCGTCGACGTCGTCGAACGCACCGCCGGACGCGGTGACCGGGGTGTCTCGCGCCTGCGCGAGTCCGAAGTCGAGCACCCGCACGCGGCCATCGTCACCGACCAGCGCGTTGTCGGGCTTGAAGTCGCGATGCACCAACCCCGCCGCGTGGGCGGCCGCGAGCCCCTCGCCGGCCTGCAGGTACGCCGCGAGCACCTCGGACCAGCTGCGCGTGCGCGTGGTGACGTGCTCGCGCAGGGTGCAGCCAGCGACCAGCTCCATCGCGATGAACACCCGATCGCCGTGGACCCCGGCATCGAACACCGCGACCACGTTGGGGTGGGCCAGTCGCGCCATCGCGCGGGCCTCGCGAACCAACCGCTGCTGCGCCTCGCGCCCGCGCGGGCCGTCGAAGCCACGCACGAGCTTGATGGCGATGCGTCGCTCGAGCTCGGCGTCGAGCGCGACATAGACGACGCCCATGCCGCCAGCGCCGAGCTTCTCGAGCACCAGGTAGCGATCGATGCGCACCTCGGGTGGCGACTCGTCGAGCAGGCGCGAGCGCACGGCGCGATGCATGCGCCCGCCGTCGAGCGACGTCTGCTGGTGTGCCGCATCGCCCAGTCGCTCGAGCCGCTGCTGCAGCGGCCCCTCGGCGTCCGGCCGCGCGGCCGCGTCGGACCGGGGATCGTAGCGCTCGGTGGGGACATGGGTTCGCACGGGGGTCCAGCGGATCCGCGCCCATGGCCGCGGGCGGGCCTGCATCATAAGACCGACGGGGGCCGCCGTTGATCACGGGAGATGCCGGCGGGGCATCCCCGCACGGGCGGCGGCGTCGCAGACGCGCTATCCTGCGGCCGGTGCAGACCGACGCGGAGCTGCTGGTGGCCTGGCAGGCGGGCGACCGCGACGCCGGCGGTGCGCTCATCGACCGCTACTTCGAGCCGCTACGGCGGTTCTTCCAGAACAAGATCGCCACCGGCGTCGAGGACCTGATCCAGCAGACCTTCCTGGTCTGCGTGCAGCAACGCGACCGCATCCGCGATCCCGAGGCCTTCCGCGGCTATCTGTTCGCGGCCGCGCGCTCGAAGCTCTACGACCAGATCGGCAAGCGCCTGCGTTCGCCGGTGGCACCCGACTTCATGGTCTCCTCGGTGGTCGACCTCGGCGTGTCCCCGAGCGAGGTGATCGCGGAGCACGAAGATCAGCGGCTGCTGATCCGTGCCCTCCGCACCCTGCCGCTCGAGCTGCAGATCGCGCTCGAGCTCTACTACGTCGAGCGCGTGCGCGGCCGCGACCTCGAGGTCGCGCTCGAGCTGCCCGCGGGCACCGTGCGCAGCCGCCTTCGACGCGCCATCGAGCAGCTGCGCCGCAGCCTCGCCGAGCTCTCGAGCTCGCCCGAGGCCCTGCGCGAGACCACCGACAACATCGACCGCTGGGCCGCCGAGCTCGCCAGCGGGGAGTAGCCGGGCTCGCCGCGCGTGGAGTTGCTACACTCGAACGACGACGATGAACGGCTTGATGAGTTTGATCGTGCTGGCGAGCGCGGCGTGGATGGCCGTCGACGCCGCGCAGCTGGGCTACGACAAGCGCGACGTTCGTGGCCTCGCGGCGATGAGCCCCGCGGGGTGGTTCATCTGCGGCTTGCTATTGTGGATCGTCGCGTTTCCGCTGTACCTCGTGAAGCGTGGCGAGCTGAGGGAGGCCGGCGAGCGTCGCCGACTCGCGCCCAACGCCCAGGCGGGCATGCTGCCGCCGGGCTCCGTCGTCGGGCAGCCACCGTATCCGCAGCCGCCCTATCCGCAGCAGCCGTATCCGCAGCCGCCGTACTACCCGCCCCAGCCGTATCCACCGCAGGCCTATCCGCCGCAGCAGCCCTACCCTTCGCAGCAGCCCTATCCGGCCCAGGCTCCGCCGTCGCAGCCGGCGGCCGCCGAGACGCCGCTCGGCACCGACGAGGTCGCGGAGTGGATCGTGCGCCTCGGGCAGATGCGTGACGCCGGCCTGCTCACGGACGCGGAGTTCGAGCAACAGAAGGCCCGCGTGCTCGCACGCCTGGCCTGAGCTACCAGTACACCGTCGCTGCGAAGCGGGCCATCGTCGGCGGCCCCGCCACGAACTGAATCGCCGGCACCTGGCTGGCGCGCTGGCTGCGATCCCACCACGACGCGAAGTTGTACTCGCCTTCGCGCCACTTGGTCGCATAGACGTTGTCGATCGAGATGTCGAGCTGCATCCACTTGATGCGGTACCCGACCGACACATCCATGACCGTGGTCGCGCCCGCCTTGGCGCCGTAGGTCAGCGGGCGTGGGCCGAGCACGAACCACCGCAGCCCCGCGCGGAAGCCCTTGGGATGGTTGAGCGCGCCCTGGATCTGCACGAACAGCGGCGGCGCGCCAGGGATCGGCGCCTTCGAGTCGACGAAGCGGGCCTGCACCGCGGTGAGGTCGATGCCGAGGTCGAGCCAGCGCGTGGGGTGGATCTGCACATCGGCTTCGAGTCCGAGCCTGCGCGTCGAGTTGAGCTCGACGTTGAAGCCCGAGACGTGATCGAAGATGCTCTCCCGCGCGATCCAGATGCCGAACGCCGATGCGCCGACGTCGAACAGCTCGCTCGGCTGCACGCGGCTGCCGAGCTCGACGTTCTCGGTGGTCGTCATGCCGGGCTTACCGCCGGCGTAGGCCGAGAGGTCGACGTTCTCGGGCGCCGTCGTCGGCAGCGTGAACGCGCGCGCCTCGGGCGTGCGGAACCCCCGACCATAGGCCGCGAACGCCTGCCAGCGCGGCAGGATCGTCACCCGGGTCGCGAGTCGCGGTGACAGCTGCACCAGCGTGCCCGAGGCGCGCGGCGTGCCAGCCGGGGCCAGGCGATCGTGCACGTGGGCGTCGAACGCGTCGAAGCGCAGCCCGCCGTCCAGCAGCCAGCCGCGACGCGGCGTGAGCCGCAGGCCGGGTGCGATGCCGAAGCTCTGCTGCAGGATCCCGAGGTCGCGCGAGCTCGACCACGGATGGCCGTCGGCGAGCAGCTCGTCTTGGCGCTGGTCGATCGCATCGCCGCGCCAAGAGCCGACCACGCGCAGCGCTGCGCGATCGCTCAGCTGTCGCTCGTAGTCGAGCGCGACGCCGATCGCCGCGTTGTCCTGGTGCTGCGCGTGGCGATCGCCGTGCACCGGATCGACCAGCCAGCCGGTGTAGTTCTCGTCGAGCCTCAGACGACGCGCCTGGCCCCACAGTGTCAGCGACACGCGATGGTCGTCCTTTGCGCCCGACAGGCGCAGCGACGCGATCGATCGCTGCGACACGCCGCCCTGACCGGTGACGTACGAGCCGTAGAAGTTCTCGCGGCCGGTCTTCACGTCGTCGAGGCGGACCGTGCCGGGCAGGCCGAAGCGCCCCTGGTACGCGGTCGCGAGCGCATCGACGGCGAAGCCATCGCGCTGCCACAGTCGCAGCTGCGCCATCGCGCTCAGCCGATCGGCCTTGCGGTTGGCGCCGTAGCCCGCGTCGGTCATGACCTCGCCGGCCAAGAACGTCTCCTGCGCGCGTCCGCGGGGCGCGTGCACGAACGCGACGCGGTGACGGTTGGTGGTACCGACCTCGTAGCTCATGCGGGTGCCGCGGAGCTTCTCGGGCACCGCGAGCTCGTAGCGGATGCTCGCGGCGGTGGCGAAGTTGCCCTGCTCGAGGCGGAACGCGCCCTTGTGCGCGTCGATCTGCTTCACGGTCTCGGGGATGATCCACGCCAGGTCGAGGTAGCCGTGCGCGTGCACGTTCGAGGGTTCGTTGATCGGCACGTCGCCGAGCTCGAACTCGATGTCGGAGCCATGCACCGCATCGAACCCCCGCACGTAGAACTGGTAGCCCTTGCCTTGGTTTCCGTGCTGCACGATGAGCAGGCCGGGCACCATGCGCAGCAGGTCCTCGGCGCTGCGCTTGGGTGCGGTCTGGATCTGGTCGGAGCCGATGCGCCGCCCCGAGGCGGTGAGGCCATCGCTGCGCGTGCGCACCTTGACGACGCGAGCGGAGCCATCGCCGACGTCGTCGACCGGGGGCTCGACCGGGTGCACGACCGCGAACGGCGAGGCCGAAGCGAGGCGCGCGGTCATGGTCAAGCCGAGCCCGATGACGGTCGCCAGCGCACGTGCCCCAGCAGCGATCGCCCTCGCGCAGCGGCCGTCTCGCCGCCGGGCGGCCTCGGTTCGCCGTCGTTGTTCCACCCGCGCGTCCGGTCTCGCCCGCGGTACGCCGCGGCCCGGCGGCGGGATCACCGATCCCGACGGCGGCGGTTCGCGTACCCTGGGCACCTCGCCGCCGGACGCGGGCCCTCCAGGCCGCGCCGCGTGCGACCCGCACGTCCGATGCCACGCTCGATCCACCCCCTGCCGCTGCGCCGCGTGCTCGCGTGGGTGGCTGCATGGCTGTGGCTGCTCGGCGTCGAGGTGATGCCCAACCTGCACGTCGGCCTCCACGGTCGGCTGACGCCGCACACCCACGAGGGCGAGGCTGCGCTCGTCCACGCCCACGACGACCACGCGGCGACCCACGGCCACCGTCACGGCGACAGGCACGGCCACCGGCACGGCCACCACGCCGACGCAACGCACCACCACCACCACGACCCCCACGAGCTCGCCCGCAGCCTCGCGCTGCAGGAGCGCGAGTTCATCGAGATCGTGCGAAGCCCCGCCGCGCAGGCCCGCGACGCGCTCGCGCTCGTCGACCCGCATCGGCCCGACGACGTCTCGCTGGCGACCCACTCGGGCGCGGATGATGCCAGAGTCGCCGCGCGCCGGCAGGCCGCGTGGACACGCCTCGATCCGGACCACGGCCGTCACGCACTCGCGCACCGCGGCGTCGCAGTGGTCCAACCACCGCCGGTGCTGCCGTACGAGGCGATCGCACCGCTGCACCACCTCGCGCACGTCGCTGCCGCACCCACGCGGCCGGCCACGCGTGACGCCGCCCGTGCCTGCGCCCGCGGCCCGCCGCAGCTCGCCTGAAGCACGTTCACCGCTCGAGCCGCAGCCCCGCCGGATCACGCGCGCACGCGACCTCGCCCTCGGCGAGCCAGCGCCCGCGCGGCCGATGGGCATGCGGACCGTCGATCGGCCCCCCGCAACCGGACAGTCGGGCGTGGCCCTCGGCGTGCCCTCGAATCGTCTCGCCGCCAGCAACGGGACATCCCAGCTGCGCGGCATACCAGCTGCGTGCGCACGCGAAGCGCCCGCGCGAACACCCACGAGGAACTCCACCATGCAATCCGCACCACGCGGCCGGCCCAGGCCGCGCCCGCTCTGGCCCATCACCCTCGCCTCGCTCGCCGCCGCACTGGCCTGCGGCATCGACAGCGAACAGGCCCCCCGCGTCGAACGCTCGGTCGTCGTCGACAGTCGAGCACTCGGCGCGTTCGACAACGACCTCGGCTACCACATCGAGATCACGACCCTGCGCGTGGCCTTCGACAACGTCGAGTTCACCACCGGCGGTGAGATGCACGCCTCGCTCTCACAGCGCCTGGGAGAGCTCTTCATCCCCACCGCCTACGCGCACCCGGGCCACTACGCCGGCGGCGAGATCACCGGCGAGATGCTCGGGCGTTTCGTGGTCGACTGGCTCGACGACGGCGCCGACCTGGGCACCGCGACGATGCTGGTCGCCGACTACAGCGGTGCCAACTTCGTCTTCACCCGCGCCCGCGCCGGCGACGGCATCGCCGCCGACGATCCGCTCATCGGTCACACCATGGAGATCGCGGGCATCGCGACCCGCGAGGGTGAGCGCTGGGACTTTCACGGCTTCCTCGACGAGGAGGAGGGCAAGCGCGTGGTCGGCCTGCCCATCGGTGAGGAGATCGAGGCGGGCGCCGCGACCCCGCACCTGGTGATCGACGAGGACGGCGACGAGGTGCTCGGCCTCGAGCTGCTGATGGTCGATCCGTTCGAGGGCGACACGGCGTTCGACAACCTCGACTTCGCGACGCTCGACGACGACGGCGACGGTGTCATCGAGATCATCGCCGGCGAGACCGCCGCCAACTACCTGATCAAACAGCTCCAGGTCCACGACCAGTACGCAGTGAGGGTCCGATGACGATGTCGCAATTCCATGCATGCACGTTCGCGGTCGCCGTGGCGATGGTTCTCCCCGGGTGTGCCGACGACGGCGAAGGCACCCTCGAGGTCCGCGTCTGGGGCGAGGAGTTCATCGAAGAGGGCATTCCCAGCGATGTCTTCGTCGACGGCTGGGCGCTCTCGTTCGAGCACTACCTGGTCGCGCTCGATACCATCGCCACCGACGATGCCGACGACGGCGGACGCTACGTCTTCGACCTGACGGCCCCGACCGGCGGCAGTGGCCACGCCGTCACGTCGCTCGTGGTGCCGCAGGGGCGCCCGCTCCTGGGCTTCCGCATCGCACCCGGGGGCGCCCCCGATGGCGGCAACGTCAGCGAGGCCGATGCGCAGCGTCTCACCGACGGCGGCTTCGGCCTGTGGGTCGAGGGCACCGCGACCAAGGGCGACGCCACCATCGGCTTCGCGTGGGGCTTCGACAGCGAGACCACCTACCACGACTGCGAGGTCGTCGCCGCCGTGCCCGCCGACGGATCTGCGAACGCGACGATCACCATCCACGCCGATCACATCTTCTACGACGACCTCGAGTCGACCACCCCGAACACCGCGTTCGATCTGATCGCAGCGTCCGACGCCGACGGCGACGGCGTGGTCACACCCGACGAGCTGCGCGCACGCGACATCCGACCAGAGGCCCGCTATCAGGTCGGCAGCCAGGACATCGACAACCTGTGGGACTACATGAACGCGCTCAGTCGAACCGTCGGTCACATCGACGGCGAGGGCGAATGCAAGAACTCTAGCGCCGGGGGGACCTGAGCTCGCGGCGATCCTCGCCGCGCACGACCGCCGCAGGCCCCCGATGGCCCGCCTTGGGGGCCTGCGCAAATTCACCACGCTGCCGAACGACCGCGCAGATGTTCTGCTCGCCGGCAGCCATGCATCGCCTTGCCTGCCTCGCCCTCGCCACCCTCGTCCCATGTCTCGCCTGCGGCGGTGACGATGCCGATACCGGCGCCGACACCACTGGCCACGATCACGACCACGACATGGACTCGTCGGGGACCTCGGCATCGACGACCGCGTCGACCACCGCGTCGACCACCGCGTCGACCACCGCGTCGACCACGGCATCGACCACCACATCCACCAGCGACACGGATCCCGGCACCGACTCGAGCGGCGGCAGCGGCAGCAGCGGCGCCGATGGCTCGGGCTCCGACACCACCGGCGGCCACGCCGATCTCGACGCGGCGTGGTGCGAGTGCATGCTCACGAACTGCCACGACCTCTACCACGGCACCTGGGGCGAGGATCACATCAGCGCGGAGGCGATGTGCCTCGAGGCCGCCGCGGCGGTGCCTGGCGCCGGCAGCGACGTGATGGAGGGCAACTTCATCGAGTGCCGCGTGCACTTCTGCGAGCAGGCCGCCGCCGACGAGGCGCTCTGCGAGAACGCGATGGGCAACGCGGTCTGCATTTGATGCGCGGAGTGCCGCGCAAATGCTGCCTGCGAAAATCTGCACCATCGTTCGCGAGCGTCGCGGCTGCTAATCGAGCGGTCATGCTTCGCGCATCGATCGTTCCCCTTGCGTTGACCCTGCTCGTGCCGCTGGCGTGTGGCGGCGACGACGGCTCACCGGCTGCCGACAGCGGCAGCTCGACCGATGACCCGTCGACCAGCACCACCGCCAGCACCACCGCCAGCACCACCGCGACGACCGCCACCACGACGGCGACGACGACCGACGGCAGCTCGAGCACCGGCGCGGACAGCAGCGGCGGCAGCAGCTCGGGCGGCGCCGACTCGAGCACCGGCGAGCCCGCGGACGTGGACGTGCAGATCCACTTCGCCCTGCGCGTCGGCGACCAGGACGCCCACTGCAACGAGAGCTACGACGGCGTCGGTGCCGGCGACACCACGGTGTCGTTCCGTGACCTGCGCTTCTACGTCTCGGGCGTGCGCCTGCTCGACGCCGAGGGCAACGAGACCCCGGTCGCGCTGGCCCAGGACGGCGTGTGGCAGTACGAGGACGTCGCGCTGCTCGACTTCGAGGACGCCAGTGGCGAGTGCGGTGAGGGCACCACCGCCGAGATCAACGACCTCGTGGCCGGCACCGTCCCGCCCGGCGAGTACACCGGCGTGCGGTTCGAGCTCGGCGTGCCCTTCGCGCTCAACCATGCCGACGCCGCGGTCGCGCCGCCGCCGCTGGATCAGACCGCGATGTTCTGGGTCTGGGCGGCCGGCTACAAGTTCCTGCGCATCGACTTCACCAACGGCAACGTCGCGCCCGACAACGGGTGGTTCGTGCACCTGGGCAGCCAGGGTTGCCAGAGCGACGCGCCCACCGATCCGCCGACCGAGGCCTGCAGCCGCCCGGCGCTCCCGACCATCACCCTCGACGCGTTCGACTTCGCCACCCAGACGATCGTCGGCGACATCGCCACGCTGGTCGCCGATGAAGACGTCGACGCCGACACGCCGATGACCGCGCCCGGTTGCATGTCGTTCATGCCCGACGTCAACGAGTGCGACCAGCTGTTCCCCCACCTCGGGCTGAGCTGGGAGACGGGCGCGTGCGACAACGACTGCGCCGGCCAGGACTTCTTCACCGTCGAATGATGCATCGCTCGACCATCGTGCTGTCGCTGGTGGCGTTCGCCGCCGGCTGCAGCGATCCCGCCTCGACGCCTGCCGATGACGGCGGCTCGTCGAGTGGCGCGGCGAGTTCGTCGTCCGGCGACGGCGGCTCCAGCTCGGCGGCGACCACCGCCGTCGACAGCAGCGGTGGCACGAGCACCGGCACCGACGACGGCGGCAGCTCGTCGACCACCGGCGAGCCGCCGGCACCGTGGGTGTGGGATCTGCCGCCCGGCTTCCCGGAGCCCTACGTGCCCGCGCAGAACCCGATGAGCGCCGAGAAGGTCGAGCTCGGACGCCATCTCTTCTACGATCTGCGGCTGTCGGGCAACGGCACGCAGTCATGTGCGAGCTGCCACGATCAAGCGCGCGGCTTCGCCGACGGGCTGCCGACCCCGCAGGGCTCGACCGGCAGCGTGCTCGCGCGCAACTCGATGGGCCTGACCAACAGCGTCTACAGCTACCCGCTGACCTGGGCGAACCCCAACCTCGTCGACCTCGAGCACCAGATCCTGGTGCCACTGTTCGGCGAGTTCCCCATCGAGCTCGGCGCCGTCGGACACGAGGACGAGATCCTGCAGCGTCTGCGCGACGAACCCGTCTACGGACCGCTGTTCGAGGCCGCGTTCCCCGAGCGCGACGATCCCTTCAGCTTCGACGCGGTCCGCGACGCCCTCGCCTGCTTCACCCGCACGCTCATCTCCGGCGACTCACCCTACGATCGCTTCGTCTACGGCGACGGCGAGCTGTCCGAGTCGGCGCTGCGCGGCATGAACCTGTTCTTCTCCGAGGCGGTCGAGTGCCACCACTGCCACGGCAGCTTCAACTTCTCGATGTCGGTCAAGCACGCCAACACCGTGTTCGACCCGCAGGCATTCCACAACACCGGCCTCTACAACGTCGGGGGTACCGGCGCCTACCCGCTCGGCAACGAAGGTCTCTACGAGAGCACTGCGCTCGACACCGACCGCGGCCGCTTCCGCGCCCCGACGCTGCGCAACGTCGCGGTCTCGGGGCCGTACATGCACGACGGCTCGATCGCGACGCTCGAGGAGGTGCTCGACACCTACGCCGCGGGCGGCCGCAACGTGACCGAGGGACCGTTCGCGGGTGACGGGCGGGCGAACCCGTACAAGAGCGGCTTCGTCGGTGGCTTCGAGATGTCGCCCCAGGATCGCGACGACCTGCTCGCGTTCCTGCACTCGCTCACCGACGAGACCTTCCTCGGCGATCCACGCTTCGCCAATCCCTGGCCCTGACGGGGCGATGCGCGCCGACGTCACGTGATGTTGGGGTTGCGCACGGCGTCGCGGGCGGGTCGCGACGTCGCACAGATCGCGTTGAAGCCGGTGAGCCACGCGAGATCCGTGGTCAAGCTCGAGAACATGCCCTCGAACTCGGACCAGCCGTACTTCCCGGCCGAGTTGGTGGCGAAGATGCCGTCGTCGTCGTAGGCGTACAGCACGAACCAGTGCGCGCCGTTGGTGGGCAGGCCCAGGCGACCGCCAGGGTTCTGTACCAGACACACCACGGGGAAGCCGCCGGCCAGCCGGCGCTGAACGTCCGCGACGCTCTCGACGATCTGCAGCGGCTTCGCGCCGTAGGCCTCGAGCGCCTTGCGCACCCGCGATGGCGTCGTGCCGAGGTAGCCGGCGCCGAGATCGGCGGGGTGGCTCCGCTCGACCTTGCGCAGCGAGGTCAGCTCGGCGGGCAACAGGCCTGCCTGCACCAAGAACGTCGCCACAGCCGCCTGGCCGCACGCCGTCGACGGCACCGCACCGTCGGCGTTGACGAACTGATAGATCGCGTTGAGCCCGTGGAAGCCACGGCCGATGGGTTGAGCCTTGAGCAGGGATGCCATTGCTGCGCCGCTCCCCAGTCGATGCCGGGTGCGGCGTGCGGTTCACGATCTCGTCGTCGTCGGCACCGCAAGGCGGAGCCCTGGTCGAGCGCGGCGCCGAGCTCCGCCCCGGTTCGACGCCCGGACCACTCGAGCGTCTGTCTGAGGCCGACCCCGGACCCGATCGAGGCGTCCGCGGGCGCTTTAGTTCGTCTGCGGCACGACGTCGCTGCGACCGCGATCGCTGGCCGGCCGATCGTCGGCCGCGAGCGTGGCCTCGGGTGACACGCAGCGCACGAAGCCTTCGTGGATGAGGCGGGCCGTGACCGCGCCGGTTCGCTGCGAGGCCGCGTTCTCGGACAGCACCACGTACTCGCCGTCGCACGCCCGCTCGGCCTCACGCTTCCACCGCTGCCGCACTGCCGTCGGTGTCGCGGGGGCCTTGGTGATCACCGAGACGTACTGCGAGCCGTCCTGCACCGGCACCGCTGCGATCTGGGTCTTGTCACCGTTGCTGCGAGCGACCTGGCTGAGCAACGGCGCCAGCGCGGGGTTGCAGCCCGCGAGCACGAGCACGGCGAGCGAAGCGGCGAGGCGAGGACGCACGCACCGACGCTGCCAGCAACCGCCGACACGACGCAAGAAAGCGGCGGCCCCGTGCCTCAGCAGTTGAGCGTGACGGCGTGGGTGTGCCCGTCCACGCCGCCGGCCGCCGCCGAGACGATGACCTTGCCCTCGGCCAGCAGGGTCGCGAACGCCGATGCCGAGATCGCCACGTCGTGGGTGTGCGCGCCACCGGCGACGTAGCTCGCGTCCGCGGCGGCCATGACGTCGGCGAACGGCACCTCGAGGGTGTGGAAGTGGAGATCGAACATCGCGTCGGGATCGCCGGCGCAGCCCGCCGCTTGGCCGTCGCTGCTGCCCGAGTCGGCGCCGGTCGAGCTGTCGTCACCGGTGCCGGCGGTGGTCGACGCCGTGGTCCCCGCCGTGCTCGTGGTCGTCATGCCCGCGGTGCCGCTCGCCGTCGTCGCCGTGCCGCTGCTCCCCGAGCCGCTGTCGCTGCCGCCCGCGGTGTCGTCGTCACCATCGCTGGCGCACGCGGGACCGATCGCGACGGCGGTCGCTGCGAGGCCGAGGTGGAGGAACTGCTTGCGCGTGACGTCGACCATGTGGACCCCTGTTGCCCTTCGCGAGCGTGCGGCCATCAGGGTAACCGAGGGCTGCGTGCCCATGCGCCGGCACGCGACGAAATAGCCCCGGGCGGGCTCCAGTTCGCCCTCTCGCCGCCGCGCTCAGCTTCGCCGCGGCGGATTGGAAGCCGACCTTGGTTGGACCGTTCGTGCTCGGGATCATCGCGACCCCCTTCATCTTCGCCGGCTGGGTGATCAACCGCGTGCTCGAACATCGCATGCGCGTCCACCAGCTGCAGCGCGGGCTGCCGCCAGCGAGTCGACCACAGCTCGCCGCGGTCGCCGGCACGGCCGCGGTCCCACCGGAGCTCGAGCGCCGCATCGCGAACCTCGAGGCAGTGATCTGCGATCTCGACTTCGACCTCGCGCGACGGGTGCGCGAGACGTCGACCTCACGAGCTTCGTGAGCCGCCGGGCTTGCTCGGCGGCGCCGGCCCGCGGTTGCCCGGGCGCGCACGCGTACCTGCGCTGGCGCGCGCGGCTTCGGCGGTGAAGCTCCGTCGACATCCGCGGCACACGTGGCGGCGCGCGATCGGCTGGAACTGCACGCGACCGCAGTGGGGGCACTGCAAGCGCTGGGAGCCGAGCACGACCACGCGACCACGGTAGCATCGATCGCCGGCGGCCGTGGTCGCCGTCCTTTGCCCCTCGAAGCGTTCGCAGGGTTTTCAGGGGCCGCACAGCCCCCACTGCGTGGGCACGCAGAAGTTCCCGCTCGAGGTGCCCGAACCGTTCTCGATCGCCTGGCACACGACGCTGCCGTCTTGATTGCACGGGTCGCCGAGACCGACGTCGACGAACGACGAGCACGACGGCAGGCAGATGCACTCGCCGGTGTCGTCGAACACGATGTAGTAGCCGTCGACGCAGTTCTGCGGCGGGTTGGCGTCGCAGGCGTCGAGGATCGTGTCGCCGACGTACGGGGTCTTGCCGAGCGACCAGTCCGCCTCGCAGGCGTCGCCGGTCGGATCGCCCGAGGTCGAGCCGTCCGCCGAGCCGCCCGACGCGGACCCGCCCGACGCAGACCCGCCCGACGCAGACCCGCCCGACGCAGACCCGCCCGACGCAGACCCGCCCGACGCAGACCCGCCCGACGCAGACCCGCCCGACGCCGTCGCATCCGACGCAGAGCCGCTGTCGCCGCCATCGTCGTCGCCGCCGTCGTCGGCCTGACACGCACCGAGGCCAAGGCCCATCAGGACCGCCACTACCATCCATCCACATCGAGTCGTCATGTTCGCTTGTTCTCCGCTGACGGCGGCGCTCGCCGTTGTCCGTCGACGGCGCGACCGCCCGTCGGTCGCGATTTTTCTGCTGCCCCCGAGCACGCGCGCGCCTGCGCCCCCGCGGCGCTACCGCGGGGTCCGCTCGGCCGACGCCCGCAGCTCGAGCACCGCGGCCATCGCCTCGTCGCAGGTGGGGCGAATCTGCGAGGGCGGCAGCACGAACCCGCTGCCGCCGCGCGGGCGCAGCTCGATCGTGAACGAGAGCGCATCGGCCTCGCCGTACATCCAGTCGGTCATGGTGCCGGCCGCCGCGTAGAGCCGTGCACCGGCCTTGATCTCGTAGCGTTGACCATGGGCGGCGTAGATCGCCGAGGCCATGCGATCGGCGATGGCCGCAAAGCGATCCCGATCACGTGTGGGCGCAGCGGTGTGCGTCCACGGGTGCAGCAGCAGCTGGCCGTACGAGTGGAAGTCGACGTGCAGCGCGATCGACTCGCGGCGCACGAGGTCGCGCAACGCGGCGGTCTCGGGCTCCGAGAAGGCATACTCGCCGCGATACACCTGCGAGCGGCGATCACTGCTCGAGCCTGCGCCGCCGAAGGCGACCGAGAAGTTGCGGTTGAGATCGACCCCGAACGCGCCACGACGGTTCTTCCGCCAGTAGCGATCGGAGCTCCACGAGTACTGATAGCCATCGGGGTTCACGACCGGCACCACCCACAGCGCGGTGGTGTCGAGGAACCGCTGCAGCGCGGGGTCGCCCTGGCCCCGTGCGAGGCGCTCGGCGATGCACACCGGCACCGTCGCGGCGATCCACTCGCGCGCATGCTCGGCACCGTTGACCAGCATGTGCACGCCGTCGGCGTGGTTGCCCAGCCGCATGGCGAGCAGCGGCCGCCCCTCGATCGAGCCGCCGATCACCTCGAGCGCGACCCGCTCGGGGAACTCCGATGCCAGCTGCTCGAGGTGGGCGTGGATCGCCGTGAAGTCGTGGTACTCGGCGTACCAATCGGCCGGACGCTGGGCAGCGGGTTGCTGCAACCGCGCCCGCTCCTGCGCGGCAAGCTCGTCGATGTCGGCGACGAGCACCTCCCACGGCACCCCGGCGGCACCGAGTCGACGCAGCCCGTCGATGTCGACCACGATGTCGATCGGCTCGTCGGCGGCGGCCTCCTCACTCCACACGTCGAGCGCGATCGCCTGCACGAGCGCCGACTCGGCGGCGTCGCGGGGCTGCACGCGAACCGCCGCACGTCCGCCGATTGCGGTGGCCGACGCCATCGCGGGGACGGGCTCGTCGCTCGACGACGGGGCGTCGATGGTGCTCGCGGCGTCGAGCCATCGCGGCGGACCGTCGGGCTCGGCACAGCGGGCCACCAACGTGGCCGCGAACGCGATCGCCAGGATGCCGGCACCCCACGACCCATCGGCGTGGCGCGCTGCGCCGGCGAGACCCCTCGGGATGCGACGTCGATGCACGTCCCGACAGGGTAGCAAATGCGCGCTACATCTTGCTGGCGCGCGCGCCCGACTTGCCGACGATGAGCTTCCACTCGCCGCTCGAGCCGATGTCGACGCTACCGGCCGACTTCCACGGCGCACCGGGATCGGCGCGCCACTTCACGGCGTAGTGTCCCGCGGGGATGCGGGCGTCGTAGCGCGGGCGCACCGCAATCTCGCGCGCGCCGAGCTTGACGTCGGCGCCGGCCAGATCATCGGCCAGCCGGAAGTGCACCAAGACCGCCGGGCCCGCGGGCGCCGGCTCGGGCTTCGCGGGCTTGCTCGGTGTGACCTCCGGCTTGCTCGCAGGTCGCTTGGTGCTCGGCTTGCTCGGCTTGCTGGGGGTGACCGCCGGTGTCGGCTCGGGCGGCGGCGCCTCGACAGCGGGCGTCGGGGCCGGCGTTGGGGCCGGCGTCGGGGCCGGCGTCGGGGCGGCCGTCGGCTCGGCGGCCGCGACCGGCGGCACGACCTCGGCGGCGACTGGGTCGGCCGGCTTCCCAGGCGCGACCGCGGTCAGCTTCGGCCCCGCGTCGTCGGGCTCGGGCGCGGGTGCCTCGGGTGCATCCGCGCGCGGCGTCGTGGGCTTCGCCGCGACCGCAGCGCCCGTGGCCGCCGCATCCGACGACGGCCCCGGCATCACGAGCGCGATCGTGGTGCCGATGCCGATCGCCGCCACCAGCGACAGCCCGACGAGCAAGCCCCATGGTGTCCGACGACCGCTGGGCTCGCCACGCGGCAGATCGATCTGCGACACCGTGGTCTCGTGCATGCCGCGGGCGCCGGGCACCGCCAAGGCGCCGGGTGCGGTCTGACTGGCGGGGAAATCCGGTGAGGTGGTCGGACGCCCGTGGGCGCCGTCGCCCGCCAACGCGATGGTCGGGTCGACGACGCCGTGATCGGAGAACGGCAGCTCGCCGTGGCCGAGGATCTCGGTGCCCGCCGCACCCGTGCGACCGGTGCTCTGCGCGACGCCCCAGCGGGCCGCGGGCGCATCGAGCTCGCCGCCCACGCTCGGGGCGTGCCCGGCGACCCCGGTCGGCGCGTGCCCGGCCACTGCGCCGATCGGCGCGTTGGTGGTCGGCACCGTCGACGGCAGCGGACGGCCATCGGGACCGAGCTGTTGCTGTTGCTGTTGCTGTTGCGCGAGGCTGGCCATCAGCCCGGGCGGGAGCCCGGCCAGCCCCGAGAGTCGTGAGGCGCGGGCGTCGGCCGCAGCGGTCGCGTCGAACTCGGGACCGGTGCGGGGCCGCGCAACGCCGGTCGCGAGGCCACACAGCTGCGCGAGCTCGACCTTCATCTCCGCGTAGCCCGACCAACGCTTGAGCATCATCAGCGCCTCGTCGGCGCTCTGCGGTCGCGCCGCGGGGTCGGGTTGCAGCAACGCCAAGCGCACGGCGTCGAGCTCGGCTGGGACATCCGACACCGTGAGCGGCGGAATCGTGCCGCTCATCACCTGGTGATACAGCGAGACGTGGTCGTCGGCGTCGTAGCGGAAGACATTGCCGTCGACGAGCTCGTGCAGCATCGCGCCGACGGCGTAGAGATCGACGGTCGGCGCGTGCGAGCGTCCGCCCAGCTGCTCGGGCGGCATGTACCGCAGCTTGCCCTTGATGTGCAGGCCGGTGGTCTCTTCGCTCATGCGGTGCGCGATGCCGAAGTCCGTGACCTTCACGTCACCCGACACGCTGACCAGCACGTTCTGCGGAGAGATGTCGCGATGGACGATGCCGAGGGTCTGGCCGTCGTGGGTCGTGACGCGATGGGCGTAGGACAGGCCGTGCAGCAGCTGCCCGATGACGTAGGCGGCGATGCGCAGTCGCAGCACGGGATCACGCTTCTGCAGCAGCTGCATGTCGGGCAGCAGCTGCGCGAGGTCGACCCCGTCGACCCACTCCATCACCAAGTAGCTGCGGCCGTTGTCCTCGCCCTCGTCGAACACCTGCACGATGTTCGAGTGGGACAGCGGCGCCGACACCTGCGCCTCGGTCGCGAACATCCGCGAGTAGCGGTCGTCGCCGACGTACTGCGGCAGCACCATCTTCACCGCGACGAACTTGCCGGCGGTCGAGGTGGCGCGGCGGGCCACCCACACCTCGGCCATCCCGCCGCGACCGATCTCGCGCAACAGCTCGTAGCCGCCGACCACGTCACCGATCGCGAGGGCGTACGGTTGCATGCGGCCGAAGCCGGAATCGGGCGAGCTGCGTCGTGAAGGGTCCAAGGGGTGGTCTCGAGGAAGCGAAGGGGTCGGAGGTCGAGGCTAGCCGCACGCGTCGCGGGCCGCGATGGGAGCATCAGAAGCGCCGAGCGAGGCTGAGTCCGGCCATGCCGGGGCCGATCCACGGTGCGAAGGCGTTCGCGTCGCGCTTGCGCTGGCGCGAGGCACCGACGGCGGCGAGCACGACGCCGACGACCACGGTCGCACCGCCGGCGGCAGCGAGGCCGATGCCCGCCGGCCGCCAGTTCCGCAGCTTCAGCACGTTGTCGGGCGAGTCGGTGGCGTTCAAGGTCAACAACGCGACGCCGCCACCGAGCGCGCCCATGCCACCGGCGATGATGCCCACGCCCGCCCAGCCCATGCCGCCCAGCCGCGTGCGCTTGCCCGGACCACGTGCCGTCGAGGAGGTCGGCGGTGGCGTCGCGGTGGTGGCCGCCGGCGGCTTCGAGGGATTGGCCGCGACCGCCTGCTCATGGGCGCTGGTCCACTCGGCGAGGTAGCGCTCGAGCGCCTGCGCGGCGACCTCGTCCAAGTCGCTCTGCTTGGCGTCCGGTCCGGTCGACGCGCTGTGCGACGAGGCCGGCACGCCGTCGTGGGCATCGAAGGCGAGCTTCACCAGATAGTCGAAGTTCGCGGCGTCGCGCCAGGTCACATCGATGTGCACGTGGTCCCGCGGGAGCCCGTGCTTGGCGATCACCTCGGCGGCCCGCTTGGCGATGGAGCCGGTGAGCTCCGCGCGGACCTCGGGGTCGAGCGGCTCGAGCCCCGCGAGATCGACGTCGACCGGGACCTGTGCCGGTGCGGCGATCGTGATCGCCGTCGATGCATGCGCGAGCGCGGTGGAAGGGGTGGCGACAGCGACGAGGCAGAGCAGCGAGAGCATGGTGGTCAGCGTCCGGTGCCGCGCAGCGCAATCGACCTTCTCAGGTCGGCGCCTCGGCGGGCAACCACCGGTGTCGGACGCGGCGTCGCACCCGTTGCGAACCTGGCCCTGCGGTGCGTGTCCGCGCGCCTCCGAGGCCCCGTCGCCCGCCGCTGATCGTTCGGCCAATTCCGTCGTCACGGCTGGTCTGCCCCCGGGTAGCTCGCCGATCCCGGCACGTCGGGCCAGGGGTCGCGGTCGATGTCGATGCGGGGGTCGCCGGGGTCCCAGCGGCCGATGCCGTCGAGCGCCGAGCCACCGCCGCCCAGGCGGTAGTCGTGCTGCGGCCGGTTCAGGAACCACCCCGCGTCGAAGGTGAGCGCGCTGTTCTCGGTGCCGTTGGTCAGCGTGCTGTCGATGACGCTGTGATCGACCGCCGCATCGGCGCACGCGAACGAAGGCCCGCCGACCTCGTTGATGACGATCGAGCTGTGGGCCGAGACCTCGTACGCGCCCTCGCACACGACGTTGTCGTCGACGTTGTCGACCAGGGTCGCGAACCGGAGCGCGACCGAGGCGCCGTCGATCACCACGCCGCCGTCGGTGGTCATCGGGTCGTCATCGCTCACCGTCGCCGCGATGATGTCGCCTTCGAGATCGAGCTCGGCGCCGTTGACGGCCTCGAATGCCGCGCCGCGGAGCTCGAGGTACCGCGAGCGCCGCGAGATGATGCTGCAGTCGTCGGCGTGGACCCCTCGCAGGCCGTCGTCGACGCGCGCACGCGTCAACGCGATGCGACCGCCGTTGGAACACTCGACCGCCGAGTCGACGTTGCGTCGCACGCGGACGTTGTCGAGCATGAGCTCGTTGCCGCACGCGACGTTGATGGTCGAGGCGCCCGGCACCTCGGAGGTGTTGAAGATCGTGGTCACCGACGACTCGCCGAGCACCGCGACGTAGCGCACCGAGCAGCTCTCGAGGCGCAGCTTGCCGAACCCAGCCGCGCCGGCGTGGATGACCCCGGAGTCACCGGTGGCGATGCGATTGAGGGCGGCGTCGATCGTGCACAGCGGCGCGCTCGCGCTGCCGGACGCACCGTTGTCGCAGTTCTCGTCGTCGATCCAGACCTGGATCGCGTCGTCCATGCAGGTGCCGCGGAAGAGGTTGCACGCGGAGTCGGGGCAGTCGTCGTGGGAGGTGCAGCCGCCGCACGTGAACTCGGTGGTGCAGAACGGCGCATCTTCGCCGCACGCCGGCGATGGCGTGGCGTAGCACTCGACGCACGCGCCGGTGTTCGGATGGCACTGCGGCGTGCTGCCGGACGCGGCCGCGCAGGCTTCGTCACCGCCGGCGTCGGCACACCCCGCACAGCTACCGTCGACGCAGAACGGCAGCTCGGCCGGGCAGCCCGCGACCATGCCGCTGCCCTCGCAGTCGGGGACCGGCATGCCGGTGCTGCTGCCAGCCTCGGAGCTACCGGACCCCGAGCCGCTGGCATCGGTGCTCGAGCCGCTACCGTCCGCGGGGCTGGCGGCCCGGCACTCGGCCGTGATGCCCTCGGCCGTGCAACCGTCGGCCACGCGCGTGCATACGCTGCACTGGTACGCCGCGCCGAACAGTTGCTGACAGGCCGCGTCGCCGCCCCGATTCGCGCAGTGGGCGGGGTCGTCGATGAGACCGCAGGCCGCCGATACGGTCGACGCGAGCGCGCAGGCGATCAGTAGAGACGGGGACAAACGGAGGTTCGGGCCGGCCATGGCGCTCCTCGATGGGCACCGATGATACGACCGCGCACGTGCACGGCGCAACCGCAGCCGTCACGGCGCAGGCGCGCGGTGGAGATCGTGGTCCAGCACCGCACGTGCCGCCCACAGCTCGGCCGCAGCGTCGCGCACCAAGCCGTCACAGTCCTCGCGCGGGCGGGCTCGACCGTCGCGATCGAAGCAGCCGCCGCCCGAGATGTCGTCGCGGCCGCGTGCGAGCCACAGCCGGTCGTCGGCGATCGCCGATCCATCGGGCAACGCCACCACGCGCGCTTCGGCGGGCGCCAGCAGTGAACGCCCGAGCATCGTCGGCGCGGGCGCGATGCCCAGCAGGTCGAGCGCCGTCGGGGCCAGATCGATGTGCCCGCCGATGCGATCGTCGCGCCCCGGCGCCAGACCTGGCGCGAACACCAACGCGGGCACCCTGTGCATGCGCGTGGGTACGGTTGGGTCCCACGCGGTCGCGCCCTCGAGCGCGCGCAGCTCGGGGCTGTCGGGCAGACCCGCCACGTGATCGCCGTACACGATCACGACGGTGTGATCGGCGAGCCCCTCGGCGCGCAGGACCTCGAA
The DNA here is from genome assembly GCA_016709225.1 of Deltaproteobacteria bacterium. NCBI lineage: Bacteria > Pseudomonadati > Myxococcota > Myxococcia > Deltaproteobacteria bacterium. Next base: position 3,329,853 of record JADJEE010000001.1, read on the forward strand.
GAAGCGCGCCAGCGCACGGTCGGCGTGGCGCATGCCCTGCAGGTAGTTGGCGAGCGCCGGCGACGACAGCGATCCCGTGTCGAGCTCGGCCAGCGCGATCGGGAAGTCGTCGTAGGGGTGGTGCAGGCTGAGCGTCACGAGGAAGCCGAAGAATGGCTGCGGCTCGCGGCCGTAGGCCACACCCATGCGCTCGAGGAAGGCGACGTCCGAGAGCCCCCACCCGACCAGCGGGCCGTCGCCGAGTTCCTCGCGGAACCACGAGTGCTGGAAGCCGTAGCGCGGGTGGATGGTCGCGCGGTTCCAGAAGCCGCGCGCGTAGGGGTGCGCCGAGCTGGTGGTGTAGCCGGCGTCGAGCAGCCGGTGCGCGAGCGTGTCGAAGCGGTTGTCGGCGCGCAGGAATGCCAACGAGCCCGCGCGCAACGGGTGGCTCGACTGCAGCACCGCGTACTCGGCGTCCGACGTGCGGCCCTGCGCGGTCTGATCGAACACGTGGGTGAACACCCGGGCGGTGCGATCGGCCCCGTGTGCGAACGGCATCACCGGCTCGCCCCCGATCTCGGCGTCGAGCACCCACGCCTGCATCGCTTCGACCTGGATCACGACCAGGTTGGCGCCGCGTGCCGACCCGCTCGGGCGTGGCCGCGCGTCCGCGCGCGCGTGCAGCCACTGCGCGAGCTCGCGGCGCTCCCCGGGTGCGAGCGCATCGACGCCGAGCCAGCGCGACAGCGTGCGCGAGAGCTCGAACGCGTGGGCGTTCCACAGTCCGAAGCGGCCGACGTTGTCGCGTTCGGAGAACACCCGCGCACCGATCGGCGAGTCGGCCAGCTCGCGCAGGGCGGCGATCGCCGGCCACGCGGCCACCAGCGCCAGCGCGCCCCAGATCACGCGGAGGCCCGCGTTCTCGCGTCGTGGGGGCGCGAGCGCGAACAACGACACCAGCAGCAACAGCGGCGTCAGCAACTGCAGGTAGGCGTCGTGCCAGAGCGAGAACACGGTCGCGTGCGCATCACCGAGGTGGTGCAGCGCGACCAGGGCGGAGCTCGGCACGATCGAGCCGAAGAAATCGAGGTAGCCGAGGTCCACCAGGGCCAGCGCGCACGCGAACACCAGCACGCCGGCCGCGACGCGTCGGCGCCACCGCGACGGCAGCAGCGGCAGCGGCAGCGCCCACAGCACCGCGCCGGACCAGGCGATGGTCTCGGTCCCCGCCCACGGCTCGATGCCGGCGAGATCGTCGAAGAGCTCGCCGATGAGGCCGGCGCCGACCGCCAGGTGCAGCGGCGCCCAGCCGACCGCGACCAACCCGACGAGCCAGTGCTCGCTCGCACTCCGGCGCACGAGCAAGCCCGCGATCACGAGCAGCGCGAGCGCGACGGTGCACACCACCAGGCCCCGGCGCAGCACGACGGTGCGCACCACCGGTGGTCGTTGCTGCGGCGGCGGATACCAGGCCACGTGCTCGCGCACCATCGCGAGCTCGAGCTGCCAGGGGCCCGGGCGGTCGGGCGCCCGCACGCGCACGTCGACCGCGAGCGACTCGCCGGGCGCGACCGCGTGGGGCAGCTCGGTGCGCATCGCCTCGCCGGGGGCGAGCACGCCATCACCATCGACGAAGCGATAGGCCACGCGATCGCCCTGGGCCGGCGACCAGGTGTCGGCGCCGTCGTTGCGCAGCACGGCGCGCACCGTCGTCGAGCGCCCCGCCCACGCACGCGTTGGCCACGCGATGGCCTCGATCGACCATGCGAACTGCGGCGGCCCCACCTCGAGCCGCACGCTGTCGTCCCAGCCCTCGGGGTCGTCGGCCGCGGGGCCGTACCAACGCACGTGCTCGCGCACCGGCTGCACGCGCAGGTGATAGCGACCCGCAGCGCCCGGCAGCTCGACGCGCAGCGACAGCTGCACGAGTTCGCCGGGCTCGACCGTGTGGGGCAGTGGCGTGCGCACACCCTCGATCGACAACGGCCGCTGCTCGGCGTCGAAGAGGCGGTAGGACAGCGCGTCGCCGTCGGCGCTGCTCCACGTGCGCTCGCCGTCGTTGCGCACGACCACCTCGATCGATGCGGCCGCGCCGGCGAAGCCGCCCAGCTCCGCGGGCAGCTCGCGCTGCAGCGACCACGCCAACGCCGGCGCATCGGCGACCAGCTCCGTGCGAGCGTCGCCCTGCCGCGGCGCACCGAACCACGCGACCTCTTCGCGCACGGGCTCCCAGACCAGCCACGCCGCACCGGTGAACGGCGGCAGCTCGACCTCGGCCGAGAGCTCGACCTGCGCACCGGCCGGCAGCGCCGGCAGCGGCGTGCGCACGCCCTCGTGCACGAGCTCGCGACCATCACCGTCGTATACGTGATAGGCGAGTGCGTCGCCGAACGCCGCCGACAGCGTCGCGCAACCGTCGTTGCGCACGACCACCCGCGTGCGCGTGCGCTCACCCGCGGGCGCTGCGACGGGATCGGCCTCGACGATCGAGAAGCCCAGCGACGGCGCACCTGCGACGACCTCGACGGCCACGCGCGCGTGGCCGATCGCGCCGCTGGGATCGGGGAACCACCGCACGCGATCGCGGACCATCGCCCACACCAGCGTGTAGCGGCCGGGATCGGCGGGTGCGTCGACCCGCACCTGCAGCTGCGCGGTCGCACCGGGCAGCACCACGCCGACGATTCGCGTGCGTCGCCCCTCGCGGACGACCTCGCGGCCGTCGGCGTCGAGCCAGTGGTACGCCAGTCGATCGCCGAGCGCGGCCGACCACGGCAGTGCACCGTCGTTGCGCAACGTCAACGCCACGCGGGTGCGCTCGTCGACGCACAGTCGCGACGGAAGCTCGTGGCGCTCGACCGCGAAGCCGAGCGTATCGTCGGCCCGCGCCGGGGCGGCGACCAGGAGGACCAGCAGCCAGCCGAGCGCCCACGCCAGCGCCCGCGCGACCGCGGCTCCGCGGCCGCCCGCGTTCACGCGCCGACCGGGGCGCCCTCGTCGACGACCGCATCGCCGTCGCCGTCGCCGTCGTTCTGGGAGTGCCAGCGCTTCATCTTGCGCTTGATCATCTCCTTCTTGACCAGCCCGACCATGTCGACCAGCAGGCGACCGGTGAGGTGGTCGAGCTCGTGCTGCAGCGCGCGCGCGAGCAGGCCTTCGCCCTCGATCTCGAACCACTCCCCGTGGACGTCCTGGGCGCGGAACTTCACCCACCGCGGACGCTTCACCTCGACGAACACGCCCGGAAAGCTGAGGCAGCCCTCCTCGGAGATCGAGATGCCACGACCGCCCTCGACCAGCTCGGGGTTGACGAACGCGACCGGCTCGTCGTCCTCGCGGCCGGCGACGCGGCCGTCGATGAGGAACACGCGCTCGAAGCGACCGACCTGGATCGCCGCGATGCCGGCCCCATTTTGCGCGAACATGGTGTCGGCGAGGTCGCGCACGAGCTCGCGCAGGCCGTCGTCGAACTGCTCGACCGCGACGGTCGGCTCGCGCAGCCGCGGATCGGGATACTTGACGACGTCGAGCACTGCCATGTCGCGAGCCTTTCTCGGATACCTGACGCGAGGGTAGCTTGTGGCGCCCCTCGGTGCTACATGTGCCGCGCCTTTCGGGGGCCGCCGCCTCGCGCTGCGTGCGTCCCCGCGGGCGAAGGTCCACGCGCCATGAGCAGCCTCACCGAACAGATCCGCGCCGCACTCGCAGAGGTGACCGACCCCGCGTCGGGCAACCGCATCGTCGCGAGTGGTCAGCTCGCCGGCGTCGAGGCGGACGACGCCGCACGCACCGCGAAGCTCGTGGTGCAGCTGATCTCCCCGGGTTACCCGCGACGCCCGGAGCTCGACACCGCCATTCGTGGCGCGCTGGCACAGCTCGCGCTCGATGGGCTGTCGATCGAGTGGACCCTGCGGGTGCCGTTCAAGCCCGCCCGCGCCGATCTCGCGCGGCTACCGACCGTGAAGAACATCATCGCGGTGGCCGCCGGCAAGGGCGGCGTCGGCAAGAGCACGGTGAGCGTCAACGTCGCGATGGCGCTGTCGAAGCTCGGCGCCAGCGTCGGCATCCTCGACGCCGACATCTACGGCCCCAGCGTGCCCAAGATGCTGGGCGTCGCGCAGAGCGAGGCGACCACCGCGGAGGCTGGCGGCGGCATCGCGCCGGCGCGCTACCGCGGCATGCCGGTGATGAGCGTCGAGTACTTCGTGGAGCCCGGCAAGGCCGTGATCTGGCGCGGCCCCATGATCCACAAGCTGCTGACGCAGTTCCTCGAGGACGTGCGCTGGGGCGAGCTCGACTACCTGATCGTCGACCTGCCACCCGGCACCGGTGACGCCCAGCTCTCACTGTGTCAGCTGATCCCGATCACCGGTGCGATCGTGGTGACGACCCCGCAGGAGGTCGCGCTCATCGACGTGCGCAAGGCCATCGACATGTTCGGCAAGCTCGAGGTGCCGGTGCTCGGCGTGGCCGAGAACATGAGCCTCTACTGCTGCCCATCGTGTGGTCACCGCGCGGAGATCTTCGGCGCCGGCGGCGGTCGGCGACTGGCGAGCGAGTTCAACGTCGAGCTGCTGGCGCAGATCCCCATCGAGCCCCGCGTGGCCTATGGCGGCGAGAGCGGCCGGCCGGTGGTCGAAGACGATCCCGAAGGCGAGGTCTCGCGGGCGTTCTTCGAACTCGCGGCCCAGGCGGCGATGGCCGCGAGCGTGCGCAGTGCGACCGGGCCCAAGCGCAGCAGCCTGCTGCGCACGGTGCAGTGAGGTCGCGGGTTCGCGGGCCGTCGTTCACACCGCGGCGAAGCCCGGGCGCGCGCGGCCGCGACGGGCGCGAACCCACACCGCCACGACGCCCGCGAGCACTCCCGCCGGCAGCCAGTGCCCCAGCACCACGTGGGTCCACGCATCGAGCGGGCACACCCAGGTCGCGGTGAGGAACGCGGTCGCGGCGACCGCGAACGCCAGCAAGGTCGGCGCGGCACGGCTGCGGTCCGGCGCAGCCGCGCCGGCGAGCACGAGCGATGCGGCAGCGGTCAGCCCGGCGAGGCCGACGAGCAGTCCGCAATCACCGAAGATCGCACCTGCGTGCAGCGGCGCGACGCCACCGGTCGCCGCCAGCGTCAACGCGATCACCGTGCCGACGATCATCGTCGTGCGCACTGCGGCCGCGGGGTGCCACAGACCGAGTGCGAGCAAGGGCAGCGCCGCGAGGGCGACCACCCAGCCCGCCAGCTCGAGCGCGACACGCCAGCCGCCGCGCGTCCACAGGTCGGCCCGCGGGTGCACCATCGCGAGCAGGGCCGCGATCGCAGCCAGCTCGATCACCGTCCACACCCCCCAGGCCCGCCAGCGCCGACGCCAGCGACACTGCAGATCGGCGGTGATGGCCGCGATCGTGGGCGAAGGCTCGCTCACGTCACGTCTCCCTTCGTCGCGACCCCGAGCAGTCGCGCGAGCGCCCGATAGGCGCGATGTGCCCGCACGCGGGCGGCCGTCTCGCGCACGCCCAGGCGCGCCGCGATGTCGCGAAACGACATGCCCTGCAGCTTGTGCAGCGTGATGAGCTCGCGCTGCCCCGCGGGGAGTTGCGCGAGCGCATCGTCGAGGGTGTCGATCGCGGCGCTGCGACCATCGGCCTCGATGCGGTCCTGCTCGGGATCGCCGAGCGCGGGCAGGCTCGCGAAGCCGGTGTCGTCGGTCGGCACCATGCGACGCCCCGACTCGGACAGCCACGCCCGCGCGACGTTGCGGGCGATCGTGCAGTACCACGCCAGCACGGCCGCACCGGCATCGGGCGCGGGTGGCTCGAAGCGGGTGCGCGCGAGGTGGGCCCGCATCATCGTGACCTGCAGCAGATCCTCGACGCTTGCGCCGACGTCGGCGACCCCGCGAATCGCCGCGCGCACCCGCGGGGCCACGATGCGGTGCAGCTCGACGAAGGCTGCGGGGTCGTCATCCGCGTAGCGGCGCATGAGCGCCGCGAGCTGACGGATCTCGCCCTCGGCCGTCACGACGAACCCACCGCGCCAGGACTGTGCGCCGCCACGGACACAGTCTGCCATGCCCGCCGCAGTCATGGGCCCCTCGCGTCGTGCGTGCGCACCACGCCTCCCCAACTGCCCTGGGCACCCGATCGTTACGGCGAGCGCTCAGTTCAGCATCGAGCGGGGGTAGCGGCCGCTGTCGTGCAGCTCGTTGCAGATGTTCTGGCTGCACTCCAACAGCCACTGCGCCCGCAGGTCGGCGGTCTCGGCGTCGAGGCAGCGCTGCTGCACCTCGAGCACCGGCGAGCGCGCGCGGCCGTCGACGTTGGTCGGCATGCAGCCGAAGGTCGGCATCACGGCCGCGATCGCATACAAGAGCACCCGCGCGTCGGGGATCATCAGCACCGAGTTCAGCAGCTGCTGGTCGTCGGTCGGCAGCGACTTGGAGATGCGCTCGAGCTGGGCCTTCAGCACCTCGACGCGGTCGTCGTCGTCGGGTGATTCCTCCGGCAGCAGCTCCACCTGCAGCTGGCGGAAGCGGGTCACGCACGACAGCTCCTCGAGCGCGCGCACGCGGCGGACGCCCTCGAGGCGGATGAAGCGACGCCCGTCCGGCAGCCGCTGGTGCGACAGCAGTCGACCGATGCCGAACACCGGCTCGACCTCGCAGCGCCCCTCGTAGTTGCGCTCGAAGCCGGGCCGCAGCAGCGGTACGCCGACGTGGCGGTGGTGCGCGATCACGTGGTCCACGAGATCGACATAGCGGGGCTCGAAGACGTTGAGCGGAAGCACGATGCCCGGCAACAGCACCACGTTCGGCAGCGGAAAGATCGGCAGCGCCGTCAAGACATCTTCCGCGAGTTCGACATCGTCGAGCATGAGGGGCGCCCGACCGGAAGGTTAGTCGACAACCCCCGACCTGGCGATAGCCGACCGCTTCGAAAGCTGCGCGCCAGCGGTCCCACCGCCCGACACGGCCCCGGCGAGAACGATGTTCACGGCGCCTCGCGATCGCGCAGCCGCGGCCGCGCGCACCGCCGGCTTGCGCATCGGCATTGCTTTGTCATCCTGGGAGTCGAGGCGGACGCACGTGCCGCCCCCCTTGCCGTCACGTCACGTCAGCTCGCGCGCGGCATCAGCCGATCGCGGAGTTCGGCGCGATCGCGGAACTCGCCGCGGAACGACGCCGTGACGACCTCGGCGTCGTGGCGGGTCTCGGGGATCCGCAGGCACGCGTGCTGGCCCACCATGATGCACGCGGCGCCGCGCGCCTGCAGGTGGGTCATGATCGCGTCGACGATGTCGTTGCCGGCGCGCTCCTGTAGCGTCAGCCGGGCGGTGAAGCACCGCACCAGCTCGCCGAGGCGACCGAACCCCACCAGCTTGTCACCCGGGAGGTACGCGATGGTGGCGCGTCCGATGTAAGGCAGCAGATGGTGCGGGCACATGCCGGCGAACGGCAGGTCGCGGACCACGACCATCTCGGTCGGGGCCTCGCCTTCGACCGGATGGCCGAGGATGACCGCCGGATCGAGCCGGTTGCCGCCGAGGAACGCGTCGCACCACAGCCGCGCCACGCGGTCGGGCGTGTCGGCGAAGTCCTTGGCCGCGAGATCGGCCCCGGCCGCCCGCAGCAGGGCAGCGACCGCCGCCGCGAGCGCGTCGCGATCGCCCGCGGCCGCGGTAGTCACGGCGTCGCCTCGCCCTCGAGCATGTCGGCCGAGGGCTCGTCGAACAACTGAGCATCGAGCTCGCGTGCGCGCCAGGCCAGCCGGAAGCTGCGCGGCAGCTCGGCGAGCGGCGCGAGGCGATCGCAGGTCTCGCACGCGACCTCGCCGGTGGGCGGCACACAGGCGTGGCAGACCTTCAGCAGCAGCCCGGTCTGATCGAGATCGGCGCGCAGTCGCTGCAGGATCTCCAGCTTGCGCTCGAGCCGCTCGACGTGGGACTGCATCAGCTGCTCGAGCCGTCGCATGGCCTCGCGATCGCCGTCGCCCTGGCTGCGCACGTCGAGGAACTCGGTGACCTCCTCGAGGGTCCAGCCGGCCTCGCGCAGGGCGATGATGAAGCGCAGTCGCTCGAGCTGGGCTGCCTGGAACAGCCGATGGCCGCCGCTGGTGCGGGCTGCTCGCAGCAGCCCCTCGCGCTCGTAGTACCGCACGGTCCGCGGCGTGCAGCCGCTGCCGTCGATCATGTCCTTGAGCGTCAGTGGCTTGGCTCGCACGGGCCCCCACGCTGGCCCAGCCGCCGCCATGCTGTCAACCGGCCGCCCGCGCCGCCGGCGGTGGGCGGCGGTCGCCGCGAGCGACGGTGAGGCCTCGACGACGCCGCGCCCGGGAAACTTGCTACCGTCACGAACGCCCGCGCATGACGACGCCGTCACACGCCGCAGTCGCCCTGGTCACCGGCTCCGCACGGCGGGTGGGTGCCGTGATCGCCGGCGCGCTGGTCGACGCCGGCTATCGCGTGTGGCTCCACCACCACCACTCCCCCCGCGAGGCCGAGGCGCTGGCCCACGAGCTGCGCGCGCGCGCGGGCGAGCAGGCGGTGATCGACGTGCTGGTGGCCGACCTGGCCGATGCCAGCCAGCGACGCGCACTGGCCGAGCGCGTGTGCGCGTGGGACGAGGGCCGCCTCGATCTACTGGTCAACAACGCCGCGAGCTTCGAGCACGGTCGCTTCGTCGATCGCGACGACGACGACCTGCGACGCGTGCTCGAGGTCAACCTCGTGGCGCCGCTGTCGCTGGTGCGCAGCTTGGTGCCGGCGCTCGAACAGGCCGGTGGCAACGTCGTGAACATCGTCGACGTCGCGGGCATGCATCCGCTGGGCGGGCACGTCGACCACGGAATCGCAAAGGCGGCGCTCGACTTCGCGACCCGGGCGCTGGCGGTCGAGCTCGCACCGATTCGCTTCAACGCGATCGCCCCCGGCACGGTGGCCTGGCCGACCGACGAGCGGCACGCCCCCGGCAGCTCGGTGCGCGCGGCCATCCTGCGGCAGATCCCGCTCGGTCGCATCGGCGGGCCCGACGACGTCGCCGAGGCCGTCCTCTACCTGGCGCGCGCCAGCTGGGTGACCGGCACGCGTCTGGTGGTCGACGGCGGCCGCGTGGCGGCCATCGGGGCCGATCGCCTGTGAGCGGTCACACCCCCCGTTGCAGGCGACGCTGCGGGACCTGCGGGTGTGGGGGTTGACCGCGAGCGCCCCCCTCTCCTATATGTGCCTCCCTTCGATGACGACGCCCGAGACGCAAACGCCGGCCACCCCCACGGTCACGACCGTCGACCGCAACCAGTACGAGCCCGTGCAAGGTCGTCCGCTGGAGGTGAAGGTCGACGACCGCGGCGTCGAGCGAGCGATCCGCAAGCTGCGGCGCCTCATGGCGAGCGAGGGCGTGCTGCGCGAGATCAAGCGCCGCCGTCACTACGAGAAGCCGAGCGTGAAGAGCAAGCGGAAGCTCCGCGAGGCCGAGCGCCGCCGCAAGCGACGCGAGCGCAAGAAGCAGCACATGGACGCCCGGGCGTAGCTCGCCCCGATCGCACCCGCACGGCCCTGCCGCGGTGCGTGATAGTCTCGGCACCATGTCGCGTCGCGTCGTGGTGCCCCGCGTCTCCGAAGGCTCGGTGTCGTTGCCGGACAGCCCGAGCACGCACCTGTTCGAGCCGCCGCAGCTCGCCGCGCTGCGCATCGCGTTCGGCGTCGGTGCCAGCTCGGGAGAGCCGCCCGACGCCGATAGCTTCCGTCCCACGTACACGGTGTCGATGCCCATCTTCAGCATGGGCGGGCTCGATCCCGATGGTGTCTACGAGTTCGACGCCGGCCTGCTGCTCGACGGGATCCGCCGCCGCGCACTACGTCGCAGCTGGGGCGTCCGCCTCGAGATCGAGCTATCGCAGGCGGCCGACTCGGTGCCCCACGCCGATCTGTGGGTCGACGCGCCGTTCGACGACGACAGCGGCCTGACGCTGACGGTGCTGGGACGCAACGCCCGCGGCATCACCCTGCCCGGCGGTGCGCGCACGGTGGTGGTCGCGACCAGCCTCGTGCACGACAGCAAGCGCATCGCGCTGCTGGGTGGTGGCTACACCGCGCAGCTGCGTGACATCGAGCCCGGCGCCGCCGAGCGCCCGCGGGTGGCGAGCATGGTGCGCAACGTCCACGTCGATCTCACGCGCTTCGAGTTCGAGGGGTAGTCGGCGCAGGTGACCCGTGGGGTCGGGCGACGGCGATCGCAACGATCCGGCGTGCGCGGCCGAATGCAGGCCGCGTGTCCCCGCCACGATGGTTGACCATCACCGCCCTGGTCGCCGCCGTGGCCACGCACCACGGCGTCCGCGAGGGCTGCTGGCGCGACCGTGGGGCCGCGACCGACGGCACCGTCGTGACGTGGAACCTGCGCAACTTCACCGCCGCCGACCACGACGTCGCCGCGATGGCGGCGACGCTGGCCGAGGTCGACGCGCCGATCGTCGCGGTCGAGGAGGTGCTCGACGCCGAGGCGCTGGCGACGATGTTGCCCGGGCGTCGCGTGCTGCTGTCGCAGCACGGGGGCGCACGCGATCAACGACTCGGCCTCGCGATCGCCGATCACGTGGAGCTGCTCGAGGGCCCCCGCGAGCACCGCGAGCTCGAGCTGGGCGGCCGTGTGCGTCCGGCGGTCGAGTTCCTGCTGCGCGAGGGCGACACGCGGCTGCGGGTGGTGGTCGTGCACCTCAAGGCGACGCCGCGGGGACTGCCGCAGCGTCGGCTGCAGTGGGCCGCGCTCGCGCAGGTGATCGCGCGCGCCGCTGCGTCCGGCGACCACGACGCGATCGTCGTGATCGGCGACTTCAACGTGACCGGCGACGACGACCTCTCGGCCGACGACGAGCGGGCCGCGCTCAGCTCGGTGCTCGCACGCGTGGGTCTGCGCGCGGTGGTGCCGGCGGCCGGTTGCTCGGCGTACTGGGACGGTCGTCGACGCGACGCGTGGCTCGAACCGTCGCTGCTCGACCTCGCATTCGTCGGCGGCGCCGTCGCAGCGGCGCCGAGCCTCGAGCCGCTGGGTGCGTGCGCGCGTCACGGTTGTGCACCACTGCGCTCGACCGACGCCTACCCCGATCGCGATCTCGCTGGCACCAGTGATCACTGCCCCATGCTGCTGCGCTGGCGCCCGCCGTGACGTTGCCGGCCGCGGTCGGCCGTGACAGCATCGCGGCCATGGATGCGCCTGCGGCCCCGCGCGGCCCCACCCTCGGACGCTCGCTCGCGACCGGCCTGGCCCTGGTGGGTCTCGTCGTCAGCGGCATCCTGCAGGTGCTGCACGTGCGGACCTACCTGTTCCCCACCGCCGACAGCATCTGCCACGTCGGCGAGACCTTCGACTGCAACGCCGTCACGCTGTCGCGCTTCTCGGTGCTGTTCGGCTTGCCGCTGCCGGCCATCGGGGCGCTCGGCTTCTACGCCCTGATGCTGCTGGCGTGGCGACGCTCGCGGCTGCTGCTGCCGCTGTCGGGGTTCGCCGCGCTGGCCTCGGTCGCGCTGCTGGTCGAGGAGCTGGCCCATGTCGGCGCGGTGTGCCTGTTCTGCGAGGCGATCCACTTGGTGGCGATCGCGCTGTTCGTGGTCGCCTGGCGACAGCGCGACGAGCTCGGTGCACCGACCCGCGCCGACTGGATCGGCGCGATCGCGGTGCCGTTGGTGATCGGGCTGGGCGTGCGGTTGTTCGCACCGACGTACTGGTCGGGCGTGCTGTGGACCCGCGAGTTGCCGTGGGCGACCGGCCACGACGAGGACGGCTTCCCGTGGATCGGCGCCAGCGAGCCGACCCTGGTCGTGCACGAGTACACCGACTACGCCTGCGGACACTGCCGCATCGCGACCGCGCGCATGCACGGGCTGCTGTCGAAGCACCCCGACGCGCTCCGAATCGTGCGGCACCAGCAACCGCGGCTGCGCTGCACGGACATCGGCATCAGCGGCTGCGTGATGCTGCGCGTCGCGATCTGTGCCGATCAGCAGGGCAAGTTCTGGCAGACCGACAGCTGGTTGTTCGCCCATGGCACCGGCGAGCGCAGCGTCGATCTCGACCAGGCTGCACGCGACGTCGGCCTCGACCCGGCGGCGCTGCACGCCTGCGTCGACGACAACCTCGAGACCCAGCGCGAGGCTGCGCGACTCGCCGCCGAGGCCCGCGAGAAGGGCATCCGCGGGACCCCGGGCTACGTCGTCGACGGCCGCAAGCTCGACCCCGAGGAGCTCGCAGCCGTGCTCGACGAGCGCCTGTAGACGCGGGGCGTAGATCCCCGCGCACGCGAGCGTGACGTTCGCGCACACGGCGCTCGCGCGACGGGCACAGGGCCGACGTGGCGCTGCGCGGCCGCAATCGGCATGCTTGCCGCGCATGCGCTCCCCCGCCAGCCAACCGCCGCGTCGCTGCAAGATCCTCTGCACGCTGGGCCCCGCGAGCTCCAGCCCGGAGGTCATCGGTGCACTGATCGACGCCGGCATGAACGCGTGTCGGCTGAACCTCTCGCACGGCTCGAAGGAGGTCCATACCAAGACCTATCGAACCATCCGCCAGGAGGCCAGTCGCCGCGGGATGGCGGTCGCGATCCTCGCGGACCTGCAGGGGCCCAAGCTCCGCGTGGGCAAGATCCCCGGCGAGGGCTTCATGCTCGAGGCCGGCCACAAGCTGCGCATCAGCACCAACCCCGAGGATGCCGTCGTGCAGGAGGGCACGATCGCAGCGGTGACGACGACCTACGAGCGTCTCACCGAGGATGTCCGCGCCGGCGATCGCATCCTGCTCGACGACGGCAACATCGAGCTCACCGCCAACGGTGCCGATGGCCATGTGCTCAACACCACCGTCGTGCAGGGCGGCCTGCTATCGTCGAACAAGGGCATCAACCTGCCGGGCGTCGAGCTGCCGGTGCCGGCGCTGACCGAGAAGGATCGCGAGGACCTCGAGTTCGCGCTCGAGCTCGGCGTCGACGTGGTCGCGCTCTCGTTCGTGCGCAAGCCCGAAGATCTCGAGGTCGCACGCGACGTCATGCGCAAGATGGGCCGCATGCGACCGCTCATCGCCAAGATCGAGAAGCCCCAGGCCATCGAGGCGCTCGACGAGATCGTGCGCTCGGCCGAGGGCATCATGATCGCCCGCGGCGATCTCGGCGTGGAGATGGGCCCGGAGGCGGTGCCGATCATCCAGAAGCGCGCGATCGAGGCCGCCAACCGCCACGGCAAGCTCGTCATCACGGCCACGCAGATGCTGGAGTCGATGATCCGCAAGCCGCGGCCGACCCGTGCGGAGGCCTCCGACGTCGCCAACGCCGTGCTCGACGGCAGCGACACGGTGATGCTCTCGGGCGAGACCGCGACCGGCCTTCACCCGGTGCTGGCGGTACGCACGATGGACAAGATCATCCGCACCACCGAGGGCGCACCGCGGGCGTGGCAGACCAAGCGGGTCGATCTCGAGCTGGGCCACACCACCAACGCGATCGCGTTCGCGGCGGTCAACGCCGCCGAGGCCTGGCCCGACACCCGCGCCATCATCACGTACACGGTCTCCGGCGGCGTCGCGCGGCTCGTCAGCGAGTACCGCCCGCGGATGCCGATCTACGCGTTCACGCCCAACCCCGACACCTACCAGACGCTCGCGCTCTACTGGGGCGTGATGCCGGTGCTGTTCTCGCCCGCGTCCGAGGACGGCGAGACGATCTTCATCGACATGGACCATGCGATCCTCGACAAGGGCCTGCTCGAGATGCACGACCGGGTGGTGATCACCGTCGCCCAGCCGATCAAGAAGCGCGGCAGCGTGAACGTGCTGCGTCTGCACGAGGTCGGCGAGATGTTGGCCTGATCGCGGCCGCCGGGGGACCCAAGCGCCCGCCGGCTTCGTCGCGGGCCCTCGGGGGCCCCTTCGGGGCGGCCGACGACCCAGCCGCGGCGACGCGATCCCTGGGCGTTGGCGTCGGCGATGGCCCCCGCGCCGCCGCGGGCGTCCTCGTCCCTGCGAATGGCCCCTTGCGGGCGAGCGTCGGCGTGTGCTACCCATCCCGCCTCGCCGCTCCCGGCCTCCCCGGCCGAGGGCCCGGGCACCTCGCGAAGGTGGCGGAATTGGTAGACGCACCAGACTAAGGATCTGGCGGGGTAACCTGTGGGGGTTCGAGTCCCCCCCTTCGCACTGACAGCCGCTGACGACCGAGAGCGCTCTTTCGCGCCCTCGGCTGGAGGCGGCGTTGCTGCGTTCGCGCCCCCGGATCCACCGATGACGTCTGCACCGCCCTCGTACTCCATGACGCTGCGCGTGCGCGTCGGTTGCATCGCGATCGCGATCACGGCGTGCGCCGGCCATCCGTTGGAGGCGAACTCGGGCGCCGACATCGGCCAGGCCGACGGTGGTGACCCCGACGAGGTCGGCAGCACCACGGGCAGCGCCGCCGAAGGGCCGCGCGACGACGACGGCGTCGTCACCACCCTCGACGCCACCAGCACCACCGGCGAGGGGCGACCGGGGAGCGGCAGCGACGACGGCGTGGCGAGCAGCGGCGACGAGGTCGGCAGCGGGGGCGACGACGACGGCGACACCGGTGTCGCCGGTGCGTGCCATCCGATCCTCCACGAGGTCGCCAACGACGTGCCGATGTCCGACGACGGTCTCGAGTGGGTCGAGCTCTACAATCCCTGCGACCACGCCATCGCGCTGGGCGGCTACACCCTCGCGTGGGGCGGGCCCGCCTACGAGAGCGCGCTGCAGCTGGTCGGCAACATCCCGGCCGGCGGCTGCTTCGTGGTCGGCGGGCCATTGTCGTCGCCCGACAACGGCGAGCCGGTGTTCGATCAAGCGGTCGACTTCGACACCGACCTGCAGAACAGTGGCCCCGCGGCCGACGGACTCGCGCTCTACGCCGCCGAGCTCGATGCGCTCGACCCCACCGTGCAGGTCCCCGTCGACGCGCTGATCTACGGCAGCGCCAACACCAACGCGCTCGTCGACGAGCACGGCCTGGTGTCCGAGCCCGACGCGCCCGACGTGGACGACGAGCACGGCTATGCGCGCGCAGCCGCCCGCCTCGACGCGGCGTGGGTGCCCTCGACCGTCCGTTCTCCCGGCAGCTGCCCCAACCCCGGCTGAAAAACCCGCGACGAAGGCCCGCAGCGGGCGTAGGCAGCGGTGTCGAGCCGGCGCCCTGCTATGCTGACGGACGACCTTGTCCACGCGCGCTCCAAGCTCGCCACAGGACTCGCCAGCACGGGCACGCATCGTGGTGGGGTTCTACGGCGCGGTCGGCCTGGTCGGCTTCTTCTGGCACGCGACCGCGCAGGACAGCAACGATGTCTGGCGCTTGGATCCCTCCCAGGGGCTCGCGACGTTGGCGTGGACGCCGATGGTCGGCGTGGGGGTCGGGCTCGCGGTCGTGCAGGTGTTCCGCGCGCTCGAGCACCACTTCGCGTGGCTGCCGGCGCTGCACGCCGAGTTCCGCTCGATCTTCGGGCGCCCCGGCACCGGCGAGCTGATCCTGTTGGCGGCCACCAGTGCGCTCGCCGAGGAGCTGCTGTTCCGCGGCGCGATGCTCGACGCCTGGGGCCTGGTGCCGAGCTCGTTGGTGTTCGCGCTGCTGCACATCCCGCCGCGGTGGCAGCTGTGGCCGTGGACCGCGAGCTCGCTGGTCGCGGGGCTGCTGTTCGCCGAACTCACGCTGCTGACCGGCAACCTCGGGGCCGCCACGGCCGCGCACTTCGTCGTGAACCTGCAGAACCTCTGGTACATCACGCGCCATCCCCCGCGGCCGACCGTGCGCGGCCCGGTGCGGCCCCAGAAGCTGCAGCCGCCGGCGTGACGTCGACCGCGGCTCCGCCGCGCCGCGCACGATTGGCCAGAAACTCGCCCCCCAACGGCGGGCAACCCATAGTCGCGGCCATGCCCCACGACGGTTCCTCGATCGGCCGCCGGGCGTGGCTGCAGGGCCTGACCGCCGGTGCGGTCGCGACTTGCACGACGCTGGCGTGGAGCGGCCGCTCGGCCGCCTCGGACCTCAGCCTCGCCGATCGCCTCAAGCTGCTCTACAGCAACCAGTTCCACTTCGACGACCGCGGCCAGCCACAGATCACCGTCGGCCTCGTCAGCAACGTCGACCGCGTGCGACTGTCCGCGGCCGGCGGCCTGCTGGTGCTACCGTCGGGCGCCGGCGGCACCACCATCGAGGGCGGCACCAGCTTCGAGCTGTCGCTCGTGCAGGGGCAGGCGGCCAAGCAGCGCTTCGCGATCGTGCTCGAGGAGCTCGCGGGGCCGGCGATGCGTGGCGTCGACGAGGTCGCGACGCGGTGGCGCAAGCAGGGGTTCGAGGTCTCCGACCACGAGGTCGGCACCGTGTTCGGCGTGTCGGGTCGCGTGCTCGACAACCGCCGCGTGCTACTGGTGAGCGAGAGCCACTCGAGCGAGGACGAGGCACGCCGACGCGCCGAGGTGCTGCGTCAGCGCCACGGTGCACTCGCCAAGCTGCATCCCATCGTCGGTCGCCACGCCAGCGGTGCGCTGCTCGCCCGCGACGCCGCCCACGGCCTGCGCGTGAGCGCCGAAGGCGTGCTGTGGTTCGCAGCCAAGGACGGTGGGCCCATCACCGTGCACGACGTGCCGATCGACAGCGCCCGCGGCGGCGCGATCAAGCACGAGTCGCGCGAGTACTGGGGCAGCATCTACGTTGCCGTCGATCGCCACGGCAAGCTCGCGGTCGTGAACCTGGTCGGCGAGTCGGAGCTGCTCGCGGGGCTGGTGCCGGCGGAGATCTTCGCGTCGTCGCCGATGGCCGCGCTGCAGGCCCAGGCGGTCGCAGCTCGCGGCCAGCTACTCGCGAAGATCGGCACGCGTCACCTCGACGACCCGTTCCTGCTGTGCTCCGAGCAGCACTGCCAGGTCTACGCCGGGCGCATCCGCGAGCACGAGCGCACCACCAAGGCGGTGCGCGAGACCGCCGGTAAGGTCGCCCTGCGCCCGGGCGAGACCCAGCTCGTCGACACGGTCTACTCGGCCAACTGCGGCGGCCACAGCGAGGACAACGATCTCGTGTGGCCGAGCGCGGCCGATCCCCAGCTGCGCGGTCAGCCCGACCTCCTGCTCGAGAAGAAGTTCGCCAAGGGCATCACCGACGACAACATCGCGGCGTTCCTGCGCGGCTCGCCGCGCAGCTACAGCGTGCCGGAGCCCGAGATCAGCCGCACGGCCTACCGCTGGCGCGAGACCCTCGACCCCAGCAGCCTGGCCGGCAACCCCGGCATCGACGCCGCGCTCGGCACCGTGCGCGAGCTGCAGGTCCGCAGCCGCGGCCGCAGCGGTCGCGCGATGGTGCTGCGCGTGATCGGTGAGCACGGCGAGATCGATCTCCACGGCGAGCTGCGCATCCGCAAGGCGCTCGGTGGCCTGCGCAGCTCGCTGTTCGTGGTCGAGTCGGAGCGCGACCACGGACGCATCGTGCTGACCGGCGGCGGCCACGGCCACGGCGTGGGCCTGTGCCAGCACGGCGCGATGGGCATGGCCGCCGCGGGCAAGTCGTGCGAGGCGATCCTCGGGCACTACTATCGCGACGCCAAGCTCGTGCAGCTGTGGTGAGCGATCACAGCGTGCGGACGCAGAGTCCGCGCGCGTTGGGCTCGAGCTTGAGGTAGAGCGCAGTCGTGCCGGCGCCGCCGTCGTAGGCCACCGCCTCGTCGGGGACGGCCGCACGGTTGCGCGCCCAGTACGACGCGCGCGCGAGCAGTCGCGCCGCCCGGATCTTGCGCAGCTCGTGCACGCCGGGCAGTCGGAAGCCGGTGACGCCGTTGATCCGCTTGCTCTGGCAGCGGCGATGCGCCTCGTCCCAGGTGACCTCGTCCTCGCCGCCGCGGGCGACCCAGAGGTTGCCGAGTCGCTCGACGCGGCCCTCGCTGACGGCGAGCTGGAGTGCCGCCTGCTCGAGGTCACGACGACTCACGGCCTCGGGCCCCGGCGGGATGTCGACCGGCGGGGTGCCGGCGGCGTCGTCGGTCCCGCCGGCGTCGTCGGTGGCCGGCGTCGGCGTGGGCTCGACCTTCGCGTCCGGCACCACGGCCTTCGCATCGGGCTCGAGCTTCGCGTCGGCGGTCGGCGTCGGCGTGGGTGCGCCACCGTCGTCGACCCTCGCCTCGACCGGCGCGCCACCGGTGACAGGCGGCGCCACGACGGCGGCGCTCGGATCACCGGCGGCGCCATCGGGTCGCGCGCCGGCGCTGCGAGGCCCCGGGTCGGCCCCCGGCTGGAACAGCTGCAGCACCGCGAGCGCGACGATGCCCGCGATGCCGAGCCCTGCGAACAGCAGCAGCCAACGGTTGCCGCGCGGCTCGTCGTAGGTCGCGGCATGCATCGAGCGCGCCGCGGCGCGTGGGATCTGCCGGCTCGGCGTGAAGTCGGTGACGAGCTCGTCGGCGCCCGCCGATGGCACCTGCGAGAGCGTCGACTCGAGCGAGCGACGCGGCGGCTGGGGCGGCAGCTCGGCGGTGTCCTCCTCGGCTCGCACCGGCATGGAGCCGGCGACGCTGCGCGGGGGCTCGCGACTGGGCAACACCACCGGGTCTTCGGCGATGACCTGCGGTGCACCAACGCCGCTCGTCGGCGACGCGGCACCGAGCCCGGTCGGGGTGCCGCGCCGTGGCGCGGGCCGTGAGCGATCGAGCAACGCCGCGGCCTCGGTCAGCCCACGCGAGAGCTCGCGCGCGAGCTGCTCGGGATCGGCGGGGGCGAGCGCAGCGGGTGTGAGCGCCTCGACGACGTCGCGCAGGTGGGTGTTGGGCGCGTCGGGATCGTTGGCGTCGTGATCCGTCAGGCGCATCTCCTTGAGCGCGCCGCGGATCGCCGGCAGCACCGCGAGCGGACGCGACGGTGTGAACGCAGTCGAGATGATGCGCTGCGCCGGCCCTCGGCGCGCGGAGAACAACCCGGTGAGCTTTCGAACCGCGGCCTTGTCCAGCGAGCTCGACGTGCACAGCACGAACAACGTCTCGGCGGCCGCGACGTCGAGTGCACTCGCGAGCAGGGCCGCATCGAACTCCACGCCCGGCACCAGCTCCGGCGACATGCCCTCGCGGCGCAGCTCATCCAACACCTTCGCGAGGGCGGGTTCGTCGTCCTCGGAACAGCAGATGATGATGGGGATGTCCCCGCGGCCTTTCACGTCGATGGAGTCCTCGAGCCGAGTGCGTGCGCGTCTGTTCGAGGGTATGTCCAACCACGCCCGCGTGGGAAGGGCCGCGCGCGTGTCGGGGCGAAGGGCGTCGGCGTGGGACCTGCCCCAGAAGGGCCGTCGGTCGCGAGCGCGGCCCGACCGCGGCCGCTCTCGACCCAACCGGCACCGCCACCAGCGCGACGCTCGGCGAGCCCGTCGCGCACGTGCGCTGCGCGGCGCCCCGTCGTGGCATAACGACGCCATGACCGATGCGCACGCGCTCCAGATCGTCGCGGTACTCGGGGCCGGCACCATGGGCCACGGCATCGCCCAGGTCGCCGCCGCGGCCGGCTGCGAGACCCGCTTGTTCGACGTCGACGATGCCCGCGTCGAGGCCGGCCTCGCGAAGATCCGCAGCAACCTGCAAACCGGGGTCGACAAGGGCAAGCTCGACGCGGCCCGCCGCGACCAGACGCTGGCCCAGCTCCGGGGCACCAGCGACCTCGCGGCCGCGGCCGCCGGCGCCGACCTGGTGATCGAAGCCGTTCCCGAGGTCCTCGCGCTCAAGCACGACGTGCTCGCCCGGGCGGCCGCAGCGGCCAAGCCCGACGCGATCCTCGGCAGCAACACCAGCTCGCTGTCGATCGCGAAGATCGCCGCCGCCCTACCGCGCCCCGAGCGCGTGCTGGGCACCCACTTCTTCAACCCCGTGCACATCATGAAGCTGCTCGAGATCGTGGTCGCCGACACGACCGCGCCCGAGGTGGTGGCGCGCGTGCGGGCGTGGGGCACCGCACTCGGCAAGGAGTGCATCACGATCAAGGACTCGCCGGGCTTCGCCACCAGCCGCCTGGGGCTCGTGATCGGGCTCGAGGCGATCCGCATGGTCGAGCAAGGGGTCGGCAGCGCCGAGGACATCGACAAGGCCATGACCCTCGGCTACGGCTTCCCCATGGGCCCGCTGCGGCTCACCGATCTGGTCGGCCTCGACGTACGGCTCGCGATCGCCGAGTACCTCAGCACCGCGCTGCCCGACGGCAAGCACTTCGAGCCGCCGGCATTGCTGCGACGGTTGGTCGCCGAGGGCAAGCTGGGCAAGAAGAGCGGCCAGGGCTTCTACCCCTGGTGAGTGCTCACGGCGGGTGGGCGGCCAACCACGCGGCGGCCCGGGAGGCGCGGGCCTGCAGCTCCGGATCCACCGCAGCGGCGTAGTCCCTGCGGGCGGTGTCCATCAGCGCGCGCGCACGGGTGCGATCGCCACCGACGCCGTCGAGCGCCTGCGCGAGCGACTCCCGTGCGGTCGCCAGCGTGATCGGATCGACGCCGGCCCGCTCGCGGATCGACAGCGACTGCTCGAGCAGCGGCACTGCATCGGCGAAGCGCCGCTGCCGTAGCGCGATGTTGCCGAGCCCGTGCACGGCCGCGGCGAGGTTGGGATCGTCGGGCCCCAGCCGCCGCAGCGAGGCCTCGCTGGCGCGCTCGTACAGCGCCTGCGCCTGCGCGTCTTCGCCGAGCGCCACGTGCACCAGCGCCAGCGCCAGCAACGAGTCGATCACGTCGGGGTGATCGGCGGGAACCTCTCGCTCGCGGATCTCGAGTGCGCGCCGTTGCAGGCGCAGCGCCTCCAGCAGGTTGCCGCGGGTGCGCTCGACCTTGGCGACGTTGGCGATCGACTCAGCGACCTCGAGGTGCTCCTCGCCGAACCGCGCGCGCTTGATGTCCAACGCGCGGCGGTGCAGCTCGAGCGCGCGCTCGGTCCGGCCGCGTTGCAGCTCCACGTTGCCGAGGTTGCCGAGGCTCGACGCCAGCTGCGGCGACTCGGGCCCGGCGCTCGCCTCCTTGATCGCCAGCGCGCGCTCGTACCAGCCCACCGCCTCGGACAGATCCCCGCGTACGTTGGCCATGCTGCCGAGGTTGTTGGCGCAGTTGCCCACCGCCGGATGCATCGGCCCCAGCTCGCGCTCGAACATCGCGAGTGCCTCGAGCATGCGGTTCCAGGCACGCTCGTGATCGCCGCGCTCGTCCTCGACGTTGGCGAGGTTGAAGAGCGTGACTGCGATCGAAGGGTGCTCGTCGCCCAAGACCCGGCGCTTGATCGCCAGCGCGCGCTCGTGGGCGGCGACGCCCTCGTCGTACTGCGCCGCCCGCCAGTGCACGTTGCCGAGCTGGCCCGAGAGCACGGCACCGCGGAGTTCGTCCTCCTCGTGGGTGCGCGTGAGCAGCATCGCCGCAGTCGCGCCCCACGCCAGCCCCGCGTCGGTCTCACGCAGCGCGTCGCCCATGGTGAAGACCAGCGCCGTCGCGGCGTCGGCGGCCACGCTGTCCTGTCCGAGCCGACCCGCGCGCTCGAAGGCGTCGCGCAGCAGCACCGCAGAGGCCTTCGCATCGCCGGCCTTCTCCGCGTGGCGCCCCGCCACCACGTTCGCGCGGGCCGCCAAGATCTCGTCGCCGCTCGCTGCCGCGCGCTCGGCCACCGCAGCCGCGGCCGCGCGCGCATCGGCGTGGCGACCGGCCTGGCCGAGCCCCTCGGCGCGAACCAACTCGAGCCGGTCCGCGTGGGCCCCCTCGTCGGCGGGCTCCGGACCGCGCCGCGCGAGGCGATCGGGATCGGTGCAGTCCTCGAGCCCCGACAACCCCGCGACCGACTGCACCACCCGCGACAGCATCGCAGTGTCGGCGTGCTCGAACGCATCGAGCAGCGCAACGACCTCGGCCTTGCGCTCGTCGAGACACTGTCGAGAGCGCGCCAGCGTCTCGGTGGTCCACACGCCGTCGACCTCGCCGCGCGTGCAGGCCTCGACCCGAGCCTCGCGCCATGCCAACTCGAAGCGATCGAGCCACGGCACCGCCCGCACGATCGTGTCCTCGGCCGCGGCGGCCCCGGTCGCGCGCAACGCCGTCGACAGCCGCTCGCGCGCGTCGTCGTTCCACACCTCGGCCAGGCCTGCGCCCTCTTCGACGCAGCCCGCCCGCCCGCGCGCGCGCGACAGCTCGTTGGCCCCGAGCGCGCCGAGCCCGAGCACGCCGAGTACGACCGCGGCGCCGCCGAGCCGACGGGTGCGTGCGCGGGCCTGGCCCCGCGCGATCGCATCGATGAACGCGTCCATCGACTCGAAGCGCTCCTCTGGCACCGGCGCGAGCCCGCGCTCGAGCGCCGCCAACAGCCATCGCGGCACGTCGGAGCGCCCGCCCCCGCCGCCCGGCGTGCGCGCGGCCATGGCCGCCAACAGCTCTCGCACCGTGCGGCCCCGGAACGGCCGCGCGCCGAACAACGCCTCCCACGCGACCACGCAGAGGCTGAACTGATCGCTGCGGGCGTCGAGCGGCAGCCCGCGCAGCTGCTCGGGCGACATGTACGCGGGCGTGCCGACCACCACGCCGTGCTGCGTGAGCGGCAACGCGAGCGCGTCGACCTCGGGCTGTGCCGCGACCCGGAACACCTCGTCGTTGCTCCGCACGTCGGCCGCGCCGCCATCGAGCTCGCGGGCGAGCCCGAAGTCCATGACCCGCACGCGCGCCTCGGTGTCGACCATGATGTTGTCGGGCTTGAGATCGCGATGCACCACGCCGGCGGCGTGGGCGGCCGCGACCCCGCGTGCCGTCGCCAGCACCACGTCGACGATCTCGCGCACCGGGTGCGGTGTGGCCGACCACTCGCGCAGCGTCACGCCGTCGACCAGCTCCATCGCCACGAACACGCGGCCGCCGTGGGTGCCGACGTCGTGCACCGCGATCACATTGGGATGGGACAGCCGCGCCATCGCCTGCGCCTCGCGCAGCAGTCGCGCGCTGGCGGCATCGTCGGTCGCCGAGGTCGGACGCAGCAGCTTCAGCGCGAGCTTGCGATCGAGCTGCGGATCGTAGGCGACGAAGACGTCACCCATCCCGCCCGATCCGAGGTGCCGCAGCGCGACGTAGCGCCCCAGGAGCACGGCTTGCTCGTGGTCGAACAGGCGTGCCTGCGCCGCGGCGCGCCCGAGCGCCGTCAAGACCCCCTCGACGCGGTCGTCCTCGGTGTCGTCGGCGACCGCGTTCACCGCCGCCGCCGCGATCGTCGGGAGCACCCCCGCGTCCGCATCTGCCTCACCCATGCGCGCCCGTCCGCCCGAGTCTGGCAGACTGCCGGGCGCTCCGATGCCGACCCGCCTGCAAGCCCTCGCGGCGGCCGTCCCCAGCGGTTCCCGCGTGGCCGACGTCGGCACCGACCACGGCCAGCTGCTGACGCTGCTGGTACGCGGCCGCGGGGTCACCCACGCGATCGGCATCGACCGTTCGGGCGCCGCGCTGCGGGCCGCCGCCGGCGTGACCGCCGACGCCCGCGTGGAGCTGCGCGAGGGCGACGGTCTCGACCCGATCGCACCGCAAGAGGTCGACAGCGTCGTGCTCGCGGGCCTGGGGGCGAGCACGATCGTGGAGATCCTCGAGCGTGCCCGAGATCGCTGGCCGGAGCTCGCGTGCATCGTGCTGCAGCCGCGCACGCAGTGGTCGCATCTGCGTCGCTGGATCGCCGCGCAGCCGCTGACGCTGCGCCACGAGTCGATCGTGTTCGAGCATGGCCGCGCCGTGCTGGTCTGCGCCGTGGCCCCGGCGCCAGCGCGACCGCCGGTGAGCTGGGACGACGACGACCTGTGGCTCGGGCCGTTGCTGCGCCGTGCGCCGACGCCCACGTATGCCCGTTGGCTCGCGCAGCAACTGCGCGCGTGCGAGCGCGCGCTCCGGCACAGCCAGCGCGGGCACGCATCGCCGCCCGAGCTGCACGCGCAACACCACCGCATCGTCGCGGCCCTCGCCGCGCTGCCACCGATGCTCGCGCCGTAGCAGCAGGTTGACAGCCCGAGGCACCGGCTTAGGTTGCCGGTCGACCCGAACGCGCGCTTGGATGCTCCAACGCCGCCGCGGACGGTCCCGCATCAACTCGTTTCGAACATGGGCCCCAACCCGTGAGGAGTCGGAGCATGTCCAAAGTCATCGGCATCGATCTCGGTACCACCAACTCCGTCGTCTGCGTGATGGACGACGGCGAACCCCGCGTGATCGCCAACGAGGAAGGCGGTCGCACCACGCCCAGCGTGGTCGCGATCGAGTCCGGCGGCAACGCCTTGGTCGGGCAGCAAGCCCGGCGCCAGGCCATCACCAACCCCGAGAACACCGTGTTCTCGGCCAAGCGCTTCATGGGCCGCCGCTTCGCGGAGGTCACCGACGAGGCCAAGCGCGTGCCGTTCCAGGTCCGCGAGGCCAAGGGCGGCGGCGTCGAGTTCGTGCTGCGCGATCGTGCATGGTCGCCGGCCGAGATCAGCGCGCGTGTGCTCGGCAAGCTCAAGAAGGCCGCCGAGGACCACCTCGGCGAGGCTGTCACCAAGGCGGTCATCACGGTGCCGGCGTACTTCAACGACGCCCAGCGCCAGGCCACCAAGGACGCCGGCAAGATCGCCGGGCTCGAAGTGCTGCGCATCGTCAACGAGCCGACCGCGGCCGCGCTCGCGTACGCCCACGGCAGCAATAAGTCCGACAAGGGCGAGCGGCTGATCGCGGTCTACGACCTCGGCGGTGGCACCTTCGACATCAGCGTGCTCGAGGTCGCGGCCGACGTGGTCGAGGTGCTCTCGACCGGCGGCGACACTCACCTGGGCGGCGACGACTTCGACCAGCGGGTGATGGAGTGGTTGCTGGCCGAGTTCAAGAAGGACACCGGCATCGACGTCGGCAAGGACCGACTGGTGCTGCAGCGGCTGAAGGACGCCGCCGAGAAGGCCAAGATCGAGCTGTCGCAGCAGGCCGAGACCGAGATCAACCTGCCGTTCCTCACCGCCGACGCGACCGGACCCAAGCACCTGCAGATCAAGCTCTCGCGCGCGAAGTTCGAGTCCCTCATCGAGGAGCTGGTCGAGCGCAGCATGGCGCCCTGCAAGCGCGCGCTGGCCGACGCCGGCAAGAGCTTCGCCGACATCGACGAGGTGTTGCTGGTCGGTGGCTCGACCCGCGTGCCGCTGGTGCAGCGCAAGGTCGAGGCGCTGTTCGGCAAGGCGCCCAGCAAGGGCGTCAATCCCGACGAGGTGGTCGGCCTGGGCGCCGCGGTGCAGGCCGGGGTGCTGACCGGCGAGGTCAGCGACATGGTCCTGGTCGACGTCACGCCGCTGTCGCTCGGCATCGAGACCAAGGGCGGCGTCATGACGGTGCTCATCCCCCGCAACACGACGATTCCGACCCGCAAGTCGGAGGTCTTCACGACCGCGGCCGACGATCAGCCGAGCGTCGAGGTCCACGTGCTGCAGGGCGAGCGCAAGATGTCGGGTGACAACCGCACGCTGGCCAAGTTCGGCCTCGAGGGCATCGCCCCCGCGCCGCGCGGCACGCCGCAGATCGAGGTGGTGTTCGACATCGACGCCAACGGCATCGTGCACGTGTCGGCCATCGACAAGGCCACCGGCCGCAAGCAGCAGGTCGAGATCAAGGCCAGCGGCGCGCTGTCGGACGCCGACGTCAAGCGGATGATCGACGAGGCGCGACAGCACGAGGCCCAGGACGAGCGCCGGCGCAAGCTGGCCGAGGATCGCAACGCGCTCGAGGCCCTGATGCTGCAGGCCGAGAAGCTCGCGGCCGGTCAGGCCGCCCGCATCGCGCCGCCGCTGCGGGCCCAGCTCGACGCGGCGCTGCAGCAGGCCCGCGACGCGCTCGCGAGCGACGACGCCGAGGCGTTGATCGAGGCGCGCCGCAAGCTGACCGAGGTCGCGCACCAGGTCTCGGCCGCCGCCTACGCCGAGCCCGGCGCGGACCAAGCCGGTGAGGCACGCCCCGCCGACGACGACGTCATCGACGCCGAGTACGAAGAGAAGGCCTCGTAGTCGCCCGCACGCTCGCCGACACCCGCGTGCTCGCTCCGTCGAGCGCGCGGGTGTTCGTCGTGGCGCGCTACGACACTGCGACCGCCTCGAAGCGCTCGAAGTTGAAGACGTGGATCTTCGCCATCAGCGGCTTCAGGAACTCGTCGGCATAGGCGCGATGTACCCGATCGACGCGGTAGCGCTCGACCGCGTCGACGTCGTCGAGCACGACCTGCAGGCACAGATCCCAGTCGCGTCGCGTGCGCGCGTCGGCGGGCGTGCCGATGCGGAGCGCCCGCACGCCCTCGGCCTGCGGCAGCGTGGCCGCGGTCGTCTCGGCAATCGCCGCCCGTTGCTCATCGCTCGCGAACTCGGGCTTGAGCTTGATCAGCACCACGCGTTCGATCATCGCCGCCCGATGGTAGCAACCCGTCAGGGCTCGGGTGGCAAGCGATCGAGCGCTTGATCGGCAAAGGACGCCGGATCCTCGAGCGGCTCGAGGTGGGTGAAGACGGTGGTCGGGGGCCGCACCGCCGCCAGCTCGACCTCGATGGCCTCGCACAGGTCGTGTCCCTGCTGCACCGTCCACGCCCCGGGCACCAGCACGTGCACCGACACGAAGCGCCTGGCTGCGGCCTGGCGCGTGCGCAGGGCGTGCCACTGCGCGCCGTGACTGCGGGCGAAGCGATCGAGCACCGCCACCAGTGCCGCGCGCTCCTGCGGCGCCACCGCGACGTCGAGCAGGCCCGAGATCGCGTGGGAGACCAGCCGCACGCCCATGCGCGCGATCGCGAGGGCGACCGCGATCGCCACCACCGGATCGAGCCGCTCGATGCCGGTGACCGCCACCAGCCCGACCCCACCGATCACGCCGAGCGAGGTCCACACATCGCTCATGAGGTGGTGACCGTCGGCCTCGAGCGCGATCGATCCCCGCGTGCGACCGACCCGCAGCAACACCCGCGCGACCGCGAGGTTGACCGCGGCCGCGATGGCCGAGATCACCAGGCCGAGTCCGAGCCCCTCGACCGGCGCGGGGTGGATCAGGCGCTCGACGGCCGCGACCACGATCGCGAGCGCTGCCGCCAGCACCAGACCGCCCTCGAGACCGCTCGAGAAGTACTCGATCTTCTCGTGGCCGTACTCGTGGCGGGCGTCGGCGGGCGACTGCGACAGCCGCACCGCCTGCAGGGCCACCAGCGCGGCGACCAGGTTGACCCCCGACTCGAGTGCGTCGGACAACAGCCCGACCGAGCCGGTCCACCACCACGCGGCGGCCTTGAGCCCGATGGTGGTGATCGCGGCCGCGACCGACAGCCAGGCGTAGCGCAGCAGGCCCTTGGCGTCCGTCATCGCCTCACTCCGCCGCGATGCGGCGTCGATCGAGCTCCTGTGCCTCGACCACGGTGAGCGCCGTCATCAGCACGATGTTGTCGACCTCGCAGTCGCGCTCGAGCACCGTGACCGCGCGCGCCATGCCCAGCAGCACCGGCCCCACCGTGGTCACCCCGCCCAGTTCGCGCACCAGCTTGTATGCGACGTTGCCGGCGTCGAGGTTGGGGAACACCAGCACGTTGGCCGGTCCCGACATGCGCGAGAACGGGAACGTACGCTGCTGCAGCGCGTAGTCGACGGCGAGGTTGCCCTGCAGCTCGCCCTCGACCTCCAGATCCGGCCGGCGGCTGCGCAGCAGCTCGACCGCGCGGGCGACCTTGCCGGCCTCGGCGTGACGCACGGAGCCGAAGTTCGACATCGACAGCATCGCGACCCGCGGCTCGAGCTCGAAGGTGCTCGCGGCGTCGGCGACCAGCTCCGCGACGTCGGCGAGCGTCTCGGCGTCGCTGTGCAGGTTCACGGTGGTGTCGCCGAAGCAGAGGATTCCGCGCTGTCGGTGCAGCATCAGGTACATACCGGCGGCGCGACGGATGCCGGGCGCGAGCCCGATGATCTGCAGCATCGGACGGATGGTCTCGGCGTACGGCGCCAGCAATCCGGTGACGACCGCGTCGGCGCGGCCGTGCTTGACCATCATGAGGCCGAAGTAGTTGCGATCGCGCAGCAGCTTCATGGCGGCGCGGCGCCCCATGCCCTTGCGTTGACGCATCTCGTACAGCGAGGTCGCATAGTCGGCCAGCGCCGGGTCGGTGGCCGGATCGACGATTTCGCAGCGACCCAGATCGATGTCGATCTCGCGGCTGCGCACCACGCCCTCGATGAGCTCGCGCGAGCCGAGCAGCACCGGCCTGGCGACCTTCTCGTCGAGCAGGATCGAGCAGGCCTCGAGGATGCGCGGGTCGTCGGCCTCGGGGAACACGACCCGCCGCGGGTCGGTCGCGGCCCGCCGCACGAACTTGCGCAGCACCGCGGTCGAGTGGCCGAGCAGCCCGCGCAGGTGCTCGACATAGGCGCGCTCGTCGAACGGCCCGGTCGCAGCACCCGACTCGACCGCGGCGCGCGCGACCGCCGGCGCCACCCAGTACAGGACCCGCGGATCGAACGGCTTGGGGATGATGTAGCTGGGGCCGAAGTGGAACTCGGTGCCGTAGGCCCGCGAGACCTCTTGCGGCACGTCGCGACGCGCGAGGTCGGCGAGCGCCTGCGCGGCCGCGATCTTCATCGGCTCGCTGATGGTGGTCGCGCGCACGTCGAGCGCGCCGCGGAACACGAACGGGAAGCCCAGCACGTTGTTGACCTGGTTGTCGTAGTCGCTGCGTCCGGTCGCCACGATCGCGTCGGGCCGGGCCAGCTTGGCCTCGTCGTAGCCGATCTCGGGATCCGGGTTGGCGAGCGCGAAGATGATGGGCCGCGGCGCCATCGGCTCGATCATCTCGGGCGTGACCACGCCGCCCTTGGACAGCCCCAGGAACACATCGGCGCCGACCAGCGCGTCGGCCAACTTGCGCGCGGTGGTCCGCTGCGCGAACTCCCGCTTGACCGGTGTCAGGTCGTCGCGGCCGTCGTGCAGCACGCCACGGGAGTCGGCCATGAGGATCTTGCCGTGGTCGACGCCCAGCGCCACGAAGAAGCGCGCACACGCGATCGCCGAGGCCCCCGCGCCACTGACGACCACGCGCAGCTCGCCGAGCGCCTTGCCCTGCAGCAGCGCAGCGTTGATCAGCGCGGCGCCCGAGATGATCGCGGTGCCGTGCTGGTCGTCGTGGAACACCGGGATCTTCATGCGCGCGCGCAGCTTCTCCTCGATGTAGAAGGACTCGGGCGCCTTGATGTCCTCGAGGTTGATGCCGCCGAAGGTCGGCTCGAGCGCGGCCACGCACTCGACGAAGCGATCGGGATCGCTGGCGTCGAGCTCGAGGTCGAACACGTCGATGTCGGCGAACTTCTTGAAGAGCACGCCCTTGCCCTCCATCACCGGCTTGGCGGCCAGCGGACCGATGTTGCCCAGGCCCAACACCGCGGTGCCGTTGGTGATGACCGCGACGAGGTTGCCGCGCGCGGTGTAGCGGTGCGCGAGCGAGGGATCCTCGGCGATCGCGAGGCATGGCTCGGCGACACCGGGCGAGTACGCGAGCGAGAGATCGCGCTGGCTGGTCAACGGCTTGGTCGCGACCACCTGGATCTTCCCGGGCCGCCCGGCCGTGTGGTAGTCGAGCGCGTCTTTGCGGCGAACCTTCTTCATGCGGGGCCCACCATAGCCCCGCGTGCGCAACGATGCGCGCGCGTCGTTCAGCCGGCCGGCAAGCGCACGGGCACCAGCGTGGTGCCGGGATCGCCCAGCCTCAGACCGCGTGCTTCGAGTCGGCGCGCATCCTTGTAAATCGCCAGGCGATAGCGACCCGAGGGCGCGTCGACCACGGTGAACACACCCTGGTCATCGGTCAGCGTCAGGATGCGGTGGCCGCTGTCGTCCTCGCGCTCGAGGAAGACCGCGGCGCGCGACAGCGGCGCGGCGGTCTCGGCCGCGGTGACCTGCCCGACCAGGCACGAGCGCACGTCAGCGCAGCGCGGCCCGATGAACGTGACGCCGCCGCGCGATGTGCTCGGCACCGTGGTCGGACCCCCGCTGGTGAGGCAGCCCGTCGTCGCCACCGCGAGCGCGAGCGCGAGCGGCGACATGCCTGCACGACGTCGACGAGGACGCGATGGGGCTCCGGGATGCGATGGCGTCGACATGATCGTGGGCAGTCCGTTCGCAGCTCGATTCGTACCACGCGGACCGACCCGATCGCGGTGATCGGCACGGATCCATCTCGGGACGCCAGCCGCGCGCGCCGCTTGGCTTCCGCCGTCGGCGCTCGCGCCCGCGTCCCTGGTCTCGACGCCGCAGCAACGGGGTCGCACGGCTGCGGCTTTCACCCACGCCCACCGCGCCCGCGGGCCATCCGTCCCAATCGCGCTCGCGCGTGCGCGGGCGGCCCCTCGCATCGACGCGCGCCGACCCTCCGCGCTCGCTCGCAGGGCGTCCGCAATGGGGTTTGCGCGGCCAGGGATGGCAGCGTAGGCTTCGATCCGAGGCTTCATGGTCGGATTGCGTCGTGCGATTGCGCTGCTCCTGCTCGGGTTCTACGTCACCCAGTTCGCCATGACGGCGTGGCTGGGCCCGGACGACATGTTCCCGGCCTACCTGGGCCTGGCACTGTGCTACGGCCTGGCCTTCATCGCGCTGGGCGCCGAGTGGTTCTGGGGCCGCTGGTTCGCGATGGGCATCGGCAACTTCGGCTCGTTGCTGCTGCTGGTGCTGTTCAAGGTCGGGCTCGAGCCGATGATCGCGTTCTTCGGCTTCACCCACCTC
Organism: Deltaproteobacteria bacterium; assembly: GCA_016709225.1. Classification (NCBI taxonomy): domain Bacteria; kingdom Pseudomonadati; phylum Myxococcota; class Myxococcia; species Deltaproteobacteria bacterium. Next base: position 3,360,552 of record JADJEE010000001.1, read on the forward strand.
GCGATCGCGGTGTTCCTGCTCGGCGAGGGCATGGCCGCGCGCTACGAGCACTCCGAAGCCACCGCCGAGCGCTGGAATTTCCAGGAGGAGTCGCTGGCGTTGATGCGCCGCGCGACGCTCTCGGCCGGCAGCACGCTGCCGTTCCTCATCCTCTACGCACTCGCGCCCCGACCCGACGCGTTCCAGGTGACGGCGCTGGTCGCCGGTGCGGCGGGGCTCTACGGCCTGCTGCGTGGGCGCACCTGGGGCGTGCTCGCGCTGGGTGGTGCCGGTACGATCGCGCTCGTCCATGCGCTCGGCTGGCTCGGCGCGCCGCCGGTCGGCTACCTGCTGCTCACGCCCACGGGCGGGCCGATCGTCTACGGCCACACCGTGGCGATCCTCGCCGCGGGTGCGCTGCTGGTGCCGCTGATGCTGGCGCCGGCGATGGTCCGCTACGTCGCTCAGCGACGCTGACGTAGCGGCCCAGGGTCGGGCAACACGGGCGGCGGCGCGAGGCTGCGCGCCCGGTTCGACATCTGCCCCCACACCAACGAGACCACCAGCCAGCTGCTCGGCAGCACGGCCATGTACTCCGGCAGCGTGCGCAGCATGCCGCAGACGTAGCCGCTGCCGACCAGCGCCAGCATGACGACGAGCACCACGCGGTTGGGCGTGCCCTGCAGCTTCGGGATCGGCAGGTTCGAGGCCATGAGGAACGCGCCCGCGATCATCGCGGCCGGCACGTAGCTCCACACCGACGATGGGATCGTCAGCGCGCCGAGCAGGCGCGGCCCGCCCCCGGGATCGGCGAAGGTCAGCGGCCCCTCGGCCGGTGCGTACTTGGCGAGCACCAGGTACCAGATGATGAGCACGCCGGCCGCGAGCGTGGTCGGCACGCCGAAGAAGACCTTGAGCCCGGTGCTCGGGGCCTCGGCCACGACGTTGAACTTGGCCAGCCGGAACACGTTGGCGAGCGCCCACAGACCGCACGCGCCGAGCAGGACCATGCGCCCGCTCCCACTGGCGAAGCCGATCGCCGGTGCGTGCTCGAGCGTGACGAACACCAGGAACGCCGGCGCGACGCCGAAGTTGGTCGCATCGGCGAACGAGTCCATCTGCACGCCGAAGTCGCTGGTCGCCCGCAGCGAGCGCGCGACCAGGCCGTCGAGCCGGTCGGCGAGCACGGCCCAGATGATGAGCCACGCGGCGTCGACCAGCCGGTGCTCGTAGCTGGCGACCAGCGACGACAACCCGAAGGCCATGCCCATCGCGGTGACGAGATTGGGCGCGACATAGCGGAGGAAGCGTCGCAGGGGCATCGGACGGGGCGTATCCAAGCAACCCAGGTCGCGCGATGCAAGGCCCGCCTTCGCCGCCGCGACCAGGGGCCGCCTTGCCGGTCGCGGCGCGCACGTGGGAAGCTGGTTCCGGGGGATGACGCCGCGCGGCACACACGGCTGGCACCATGGGTAGGCACGCGCACGAGCACGATCGCGCCCGGCCGCCCGCGGTCGCCGGGCGCTTCTATCCCGATCGGCCGGAGCAGCTGAGCGCCGCACTCGCGCAGCTGATGCCGCACGACGACGCGCCCGCGCGGGCGCGCCTGCTGGTCGGACCGCACGCGGGGTGGATGTACAGCGGCGCGATCGCGGGCGCGACCTGGGCCGCCACCTCGGTGCCCGACCGCGTGATCCTGCTGGCGCCGAACCACACCGGTGCCGGCGTGTCGGCGTCGCTGTGGTCGGGCGGTCCGTGGCTGCTCCCGGGGGGCGCGATCGCGATCGACGAGGAGCTGCGCGCGGCGTTGTCCGCGGTCGCGCCGCTGCAGCTCGACGCGCAGGCGCACCTGCGCGAGCACGCGATCGAGGTGCACCTGCCGCTGCTGCGCGCGCGCAACCCCGCCGCGCGCATCGTGCCGATCGTGCTCGCGGGCATGTCGGCCGCCGCGTGTGCCGCCCTGGGCCGCGCGATCGCGGGCGTGCTCGCACGCGCCGGCGACGGTGTGCTGCTGGTCGCGAGCACGGACATGTCCCATTACGTCACCGCGCAGGAGGCCGCGACCCTCGATGGGCACGCGCTCGCGCACGTGCTCGCGCTCGATCCCGACGGTCTGCATCGCACCGTGCAGCGCGAGCACATCTCGATGTGCGGCTACGTGCCGACCTGCGTGGGGCTGCACGCGGCCCTCGCCGCCGGGGCGCAGACGGCGAGGCTGGTCCGCTACGATCACAGCGGCAGCGTGAGCGGCGATCTCGCGCGCGTGGTCGGCTATGCCGGCCTGCTGGTCGCCTGATCCCACGTCGCGCGCGCGCGGGGTGCCCCGGATCGGAGCGATGTTTCGAACGCTCGCGCGGGGCCTTGCGTGGCCGCGCCCAAGCCGCGCGTTAGGAGACCTTCGTGCCCCGTCTGGTCGTGTTCGCGGATCGAGACCGCGCAGGTTCCTGGACAACGCTCGCGCACGCCCTTCGCACGCTCGGGCTGGCCGACGCGCGGGTCGTGACGCTGGCCGACGACCCCGCGCTGGCGTGGCCGCATGACATCGCCGAGGTCTTCGACGGCGGCCAGGAGCTCGGGCACCTGGTGCGCACCGCCGACCTGTTGGTGTTCGTCGACGTGCTGCCGGACGAGCTGGGTCTGTTCGACGGCATGCTCGCCGCGCGCGCCCGCGACGGTCGCACCGGCGTGCTCGTGCAGTGCGACCACGCTCCCACTCCGCTGCGGGCCCACGCGATCGCACGCGCGGTTGGGCGCGAGGGCTGGTCACTCGCGACCACGCGTCCACCCTGCACGACGCTCGCCGCCGCCGGGGCCCGCTTCTTGGCGCCGTTCGTGCCGTGGTGGCGCGCGCCGCTGCTGCCGCTGGCCGCCGGCACGCGGCTGCGACTGCGTCGCAACGAGCGCATCGTGTACGCGAGCAGCACCACGCCGCTGCGGGAGCAACCGCTGCTCGAGGGCTGGATCGATCGCGCCGAGCAGGTCGCCGCCGTCGCCCCGGGCGTACGCGTCGAGATCATGACCGCGCGGGGCCACGCTGCGGTCGCGCAGCGACGCCGACGCGCGCACCTCGTGCTCGCCGGCGCCGGCATCGGGCGCACCGCGCTCGAGGCGATGGCCCAGGGCGTACCCACGGTCGCGCAGCTCGACGACGACGAGCGCGCGGCCTGGACCAAGCTCGCCGGCACGCCGCCGCCGGTCGTCGCCCCCGACGCGCTCGAGCAGGCCATCACCGAGCTGGTACCGACCGCGGAGCCCAACCTGGCCCTGCGCCGCTGGGTCGGTCGCGCCGCCGATCCGCACCAGTGGCTGCGGGCCTGCGAGGCCTGGCTCGCGCGGCGACCACACGCCCGCGCCGCGTGATCGCGATCGACTACGGCGTCGGCAGCTCGTCGAGCAAGCCCACGCACGCGCGCTCGAGGATCGCGAACACGTGCTCGTAGGCCTCGATGCCGCGCCTCACCGGATCGGGCACGTCGGCGTCGGACCCCTGGGCCTTGGGATCGACCACGTGCCGCAGCAGTCGCACGCGCGCCTTGCCGCCCTGCACCGGGCCGAACGCCGACAGCCGCTGCAGACGCTGCAGGTCGTCGAGGTTGGCGCGATCCATCGCGAGCACGTGATCGAAGCGATGGAGGTCGTCGGGCACGACCCCGCGCGAGCGGCCGACCAGCGCCGGCAGATCGATGCCGTGTCGCGCGGCGACCTCGACCGAGTGGGGATGGGGCGATGCGCCGTCGGCCGCCCAGCAGCCTGCGGAGTCGATCACGAAGCGATCGGCCAGTCCACGCGCGCGCACGTGGTGGGCGAAGATGCCTTCGGCCAGCGGCGAACGACAGAGGTTCGCGTGGCACACGAACAGCACGCCGACGGTCATCGGCGCTACTTGCTCCCGAGCAACTTCTTGACCTCGGGATCATCCTTGATGATCTCCCACATCGGATCGAACTCGATCTGCGCGAGCAGCTTCTTGCCGCCGCGCTCCTTCACCTGCCGGAGCAGGTCGCGGGTCGTATCGATCTCTCCGGTGGTCACGCTCTGCTTGGCGAGGTTGAACAACGGATCGGGGTACTTGGGATCCTTCGCCGCGGCCCACTCGTAGAACACCTTGGCGCGCTCGGGGTGCTCGAAGAGCTTGTCGCCGCGGGCGTTGGCGGCCTTGGCGACGTCCTTGGCGCTCTTGCCCGCAGCCTCGAGCTCTGCCAGCGCAGCGAGGGCGCGGTCGTCCTTGGTCTTCTTGTTCTTGATCTCGGCCTCGAGCGCCGCCGGATCGACTGCCGCCGCGCCACCTTCGGCCTTGCCGTCGGTGTCACCCTTGCCATCGGTGTCACCCTTGCCGTCGGTATCGCCCTTGCCGTCGGTATCGCCCTTGCCGTCGGTGTCGCCCTTGCCGTCGTCGGCGGCCGCGCCCGTCTGTGCGGCGGCCTTGCCGTCGTCGACCGCCTTGCCGGCATCGTCCGCGGCCTTGCCGGCATCGTCCGCGGCTTTGCCGTCGGCGGCGACCTTGCCCGCATCCTCGGCGGCCTTGCCTGCATCGTCGGCCTTCGCGATCGGCTTGGTCACGGCGGGCACCGGCTTGCCGTCGTTGCCCCCGCAGGCCGACAGCACCAGCGCAAGCGCGATCGCTGCGCTCGCGCGGCGTCGCGGCGTCGGGACCTTCGAAGTGACGTCGGGGCGGCCCGGAATGGCCTGCGAAACGTTACAGAAAATCGATCGCATCGCGCGCGAGTGTAACGCCAACGCGGTGGCCCGTGTCCAGCCGCCGACGATCCTCGATCCATTCGCTGCTCGGCCAGCGTATCCGTTCGACGGCATCTGACGTATGCTGCGTGCGCCCATGGTGTTTGCGGTCCCGCTCGCGTTCACCCTCATGTCAACGCTCGCCCCCGCCGAGGGCGCCACTGCAGCCGGAGATCCAGCACTGGAGGCCGCTGTGGCGGCCATCTTCGACGACGCCTGCACGATGTGCCACTCGTCGGGCGGCGACCCCAGCGACCCCGCCGGCATCGATCTGAGCGGCTCGCCCACGCGGCTCATCGGCACCAAGTCGGTGGTGGTCGACAAGCTGATGGTCGCGCCCGGCGACCCCGACGGCAGCTACTTGATCGACAAGATCATCGCCTCGCCGGCGATGAAGGGCGCCATCATGCCCGAGGGCATGGACCCGCTCAGCAAGGAACAGGTCGAGACCATCCGCAAATGGATCGCTTCACTGCCCAAGGACGCCACCGGTGGTGGTGCGGCCGGCGGCGGCGACGATGGTGGTGGCGGTGGTGGTGGCGGTGGTGGTGGTGGCGAGCCGCCCAAGCGCAGCCCCAAGCCGTTCCATGGCACCGAGCAGACCGTGTTGCCGACCACCACGACGCTCGGCAAGCGCACCCTGCAGTACCGCATCGATCACCGCTTCGGCCGCATCGGCACCGAGCGCGGCGCGTTCGGCCTCGACGCCGGCGTGGTGATGAGCATGGGCCTGCAGTACGGCATCCTCGACGGCTGGGACGTCCGTCTGCGCCGCACCAACTCGCGCAAGGGCTGGGAGCTCGGCACCAAGTACGTGCCCGTGCGGCAGGAGGCCGGCATGCCACTGTCGTTCGGCATGTACGCCTCGGTCGACTTCTATCGCGACTTCGGCGTCGCGAACCCGTGGACCGGCAACTTCATGGCCATGCTCTCGCGGCTATGGTTCCAGCGCTGGGTGACGATGCTGACGCTCGGCTACCACCTGCGCACCGATCACAACGGCCGTCCCACCGTCGACTTCAAGGACGGCAACGGCCCAGTGCTCGTGAAGGACACCCGCGACACCCTCGACGTCGGCATCGCGACCTCGGTCTACCTCGGCAAGCGCAAGCAGTGGGGCATCGATCTCGAGTGGATCGTGCCGATCCCCGCCGGCGGCACGCCCAACGTCTTCTACTACCGCGGCGGCGATGCCGATCCCGGCGGCAGCAAGATCGGCGCGTGGAGCCTCGGCGGCTCGTACACCACCGGCAAGCACTTCTTCCAGGTGTTCTTCACCAACAACCGCGAGATCCACACCAACGGCGCGGCGCCGGGCGGCCAGAGCGGCAACCCCTTCAAGACCGACGGCGTGGACAGCAAGAACCCGTTCCACAAGTTCAACTTCTTCCTCGGCTTCAACCTCGGCCGCAACTTCACGCTCGGCAAGCGCGTCGACGCGGGCAAGGCCAAGCGCAAGACCAAGAAGTCCGGCACCAAGACCTCCGCGAAGGAGAGCGCCTGATCATGCGAACCGAAACGATCCTACGACGCGCGGCGATGGTGACGTTGGTGGGCGGGCTGGTCCCCGCCTGCGAGCAGGTCAAGCGAGTCGACGGCGGATCCGCGGCGTGTGTACCGGCCGAGGTGCAGGCGGCATTCGACCGCAGCTGCAGCGGCGGTGGCTGCCACAGCTCGGCGCCGTTCGCCAACTCGCTGTCCCTCGCCCCCGGCGCCAGCGGCGACTCGATCGGCAAGCAGGCGTCGACCTACCCGCTGCCGCTCATCGAGCTCGGCAACACCGAGGGCAGCTACCTCGCGCAGAAGATCATGCTCAACCCTTCGATCGCGATCGTCGGCGACGTGATGCCACCGGGCTTCTCGGCGTCGAACGCCACGCAGGTCGAGGACGTGAACACGATCCTCACGTGGATCGGCGGCGGCGTGTTCGACTGCGCCAGCGCCGACACCGGCGGCTCGGCCGACACCGGCATGGGCTCGGGCTCGGGCGATACCGGCACCGCCCTGCGTGGCTGTGGCCTCGAGGACTTGAACCCGGGCGCGGCGGATCCGATCGTCTCGGGCACCGACCCGATGCAGATCCCGCCCGACATCGCGACGATCCTCGTCGAGAACTGCGGCTGCCACTACACCAACGAGTACCCGACGCCGCCGCCGTACATCGACTACAAGGAGGGCACGCAGCCGCTCGACATCGCGACGTGGGCGGGCTTCCAGGCCACCAACCCCACCGGCACGCCGTACCACGCGGTGACGCTGACGCGCGTGATGGGCGGCCCACCGATCGCGATGCCGCCCGGCGATCCCCACTGCCAGGCGATGAGCGCCGAGGACACAGCGACCCTCATCGATTGGCTGACCGCAGAGGCGCCCGACTGCACCACCTGGACCGGGGCCGGCTGCACCGGCGAGATGACGACCCAGGGCTGCGGACTCGAGGACGTGAAGGCGGGCGCACCGAACCCGATGAACGCCGGCACCGGCGCGATGCAGATCCCGCCGGACATCGGCACCATCCTCACCGACAACTGCGGCTGTCACCTCGCCGACGACCTCGACGTCGCGCTCGCCGACTACAGCGGCATGTTCGACATGAGCACGCTGGGCGGCTGGCAGCTGCTGACCGGCGGCACCATGCCGGTGCCCTACCACGAGGTCGCGCTCGACTACCTCGAGATGGACTTCATGCCGTTCGAGGGCTGCGATGTCGGCGGCGGCGTGAAGATGCCGACCGACGATCGTGACACGCTCGTCGCGTGGCTGACCGCGGGCGCGCCCGACGGCGCGACCTGGATGCCGTAGGCGCCCGACCTACTACGCCTTCGCCCGCTTCGCCACCGTCACGCCGAGCTCCTTGGCGGCGGCGGGGTGGATCTCGAGCTCGATCGCGCGTCCGGCCACCAGCAGCTGCTGCACCGGCGTGCCCTCGGCGATGGGCTTGCCCGAGAGCGTCTTGATGACGACCGGCGGGTGCTGCTTCTCGTGCTTCTCGAGCTGCTTCTCGAGCTGCTTCTGCAGCGACTCCTCGACGCTGGTCCACGCCAGGCGACCGCGACACTTCGGGAACGCCGAGCAGCCCAGCCACGGGCCGCGCTTGCCGCGACGCAGGTTCATCGGGCTCTTGCACTTCGGGCACTCGAGCGCGTCGACCACCAGCGGCGGCATCGACGGGAATTTCACGCCGCCCTTCTTGTCGAGGTTGAGCACGAAGGTGCTGGCGGGATAGTTCACCGAGGCCAGGAACTGGCCGAAGCGACCGTTTCGCAGCTCCATCTGCGAGCCGTCGTCGGGGCACGCGATGTCGACCATCTCGGGCAGCTGCGGCCGGCCTTCGCGGTCGATGGGCGCCGAGTAGTCACACTCCGGGTAGGTCGTGCACGACAGGAAGCGACCGTTGCGACCGAAGCGGTAGCACGTGCGTGAGCCGCACTTGGGGCACTTGAACAACGCCGGCTGGATCTCCGCCTTGGCGTGGGTCATGTCCTCGTGGGCCGCCTCGAGCGCGCGCGAGAACGGGCCGTAGAAGTCCTTCAACATCTTCACCCAGTCGCCGGCCTGGTCCTCGATCTTGTCGAGCTCGGCCTCCATCTGGCGGGTGTAACCGACGTCGATGAGGGCCGGGAACGCCTCGGTGAGCTTGTCGGTGACGACCTCGCCGAGGTCGGTGGCGTGGAAGCGACGCTCGACCTGCTCGACGTACTTGCGGTCTTGGATGACGCTGATGATCGAGGCGTAGGTCGACGGGCGACCGATGCCCTCGGACTCCATGGTCTTGACCAGCGAGGCTTCGGTGTAGCGCGGCGGCGGGCTGCCGAACTTCTGCAGCGCGTCGATGGCGAAGGCGCCCAGGGTGTCCTTCTTGGCCAGCTCCGGCAGGGTCTGCTCGTCGGAGGCCAGCGGCGCGCCGGTGATGCGGTAGAAGCCGTCGAACGCGAGCACGCGGCCGGTCGCACGCAGCACGGCGCCGGTCTTCTTGTCGGCGCGCGTCATCGTGACCGCGGTCGAGTCCCACTGCGCGGGCACCATCTGGCACGCGACGAAGCGCCGCCAGATGAGATCGTACAGCCGCGCCTGATCGGTGGTGAGCGCGGCCGCGACGTCCTCGGGCTTGCGCTCGACGCTGGTCGGACGGATGGCCTCGTGGGCCTCCTGCGCGTCCTTGTTGGAGGAGCTGTAGCGCTGCGGCTCGTCGGGCAGGTACTTGGGCCCGAGCTTGCCGATGAACTTGCGCGCCTCGTCGACCGCCTCGGGCGCGAGGTTGGTCGAGTCGGTGCGCATGTACGTGATGAGACCGACCTGGCCCTCGCCGGGGATCTCGACGCCTTCGTACAGCGCCTGCGCGGCCCGCATGGTCCGCTGCGCGGTGAAGCCGAGCTGGTTGGCGGCGGCGATCTGCAGCGACGAGGTGATGAACGGCGGCGACGGCTTGGTGCTGGTGCGGCGGGTCTCGATGCCGGTGACCTCGTAGCGCACGCCGGGCGCGACCTTGCCGGCCACCGTGCGCAGCCACTTCGCCGGGCCCTTGCCGCTGGGGTCCTCGGTGCTGTCGACCGCGACCTGCACCAGGCCGACGGCCTCGGCGACCTTCTTCACCTCGGCGGTCAGATCCTTGGGCTTGTCGGCGGGGCAGCCCAGCTCGAACTTCTTGCCACCGATCTCGACCAGCTCGGCGCTGAAGCCCTGGTGCTCGCCGAGCCAGCCGTTCTTGATCTTGACCGTCGGCGGCTTGCCCTTCTCGTCGCGGGTGGCGAGCAGCGCGGTCCAGCCCTTGGCGAGCTTGTCGATGGCCTTGTCGCCCTTGTCGCCGACCGCCGCCTTGCTCACCAGCGCGCTGACCTCCCAGCGCTCGTCGGGCACGAAGGCCTGGATCTCGCGCTCGCGCTCGACGATGAGCCGCACCGCGACCGATTGCACGCGACCGGCCGAGAGCCCCCGCGCGACCTTCTTCCACAACAGCGGCGAGGCCTGGTAGCCGACGATGCGATCGAGGATGCGGCGGGCCTGCTGCGCGTTGACCTTGGCCTCGTCGATCGGGCGTGGATGCGCGAACGCCTTCTGCACCTCGGTCTTGGTGATGGCGTTGAAGACCACCCGCTTGGCGCGGGCCGGCTGGATGCCGAGCACCTGCGCGAGATGCCAGGCAATCGCCTCGCCCTCGCGATCGAGGTCCGTCGCAAACCAGACTTCCGAGGCGTCCTTGGCGTAGCGCTTGAGCTCGGCGACGGTCTTCTGCTTGCCGGAGAGCACCACGTAGGTGGGCCGGAAGCCGTGCTCGAGATCGACGCCGGGCACCGGCTGCTTCTCGCCCTTGGGCGCCTTCTCGGGCAGGTCGCGCACGTGACCGACGCTGGCGTGCACGACGAAGTCGGCGCCCAGGTACTTGTTGATGGTCTTGGCCTTCGCGGGAGACTCGACGATGACCAGCTGGCGGCCGTTGCCGCGCTTGAACGGCTTGGCGGGGGCGTTGACGTCGAGCTCGTCGTCATCGACGACCTCGATCTCGCTGGCCTTGCCGCGGGCCTTCGCGGGCGCCTTGGCGGCCGACTTCGCGGCCGACTTGGCGCTCGGCTTCGCGGGCGCCTTCAGCTCGGGCTTGGCCGCCGTCTTGGCCGCGCTGCGACCGTTCTTCGGCGCGGCCGCGGCGGACTTGCCCGCGTCGCCGTTGCGACCGGTGGACTTGGCGCTCGCGCCTCGATCCACTTTACGCGCAGCGGTCGTGGTCGAGCTGGTGGGCTGCTTGCGTGGACTCTGCGGCATGAAGCTTTTGGCCCTCGAGGGCGAACGATGGACCAGGGGCGGCCCACCTCGGGGGCCCGAATGTAGTTGAACTGGCCGGCCCCGCAACGGGGCCCCATCGCTTCGGCGTCAAACCGGGCCCTACATGGCAGCAGAGCCGTCGGCGCACCTCTCGCGTGCGCGGTGGCGTAGGCTCGCACGCGCGCGCGTGCACACGCGGGGGCTCACGCGTGCGCGCGCGATCACGACGCGCGCGACGTCGACGATGGGTTCGCGATCGTGCGCGTCGCGTTGGAGCAATGCACGACGAACGCCCCCGCGCGTCGTGTCGACGTCGGCGGGGGCGTGGCGATCGCGTGAAGCGACGCGACGCGATCGATCAACCGCCGGCGGGCGGCGTGCCGTTCTTGATGTCGCAGATGCTGCGGTAGCCCGTGGTCGGATCGGTCGGACAGATCTGACCAGGTCCGAGCGACATGCAGAAGCCACGCTGGTTGGCGACGGTGAGGTGCGTGATGCACTCCTGGAACGCGGCGCTCTGCTGATTGCCACCCGCCACCGAGGCACACACGGTGCCGTTCGGGTCCTGGTGGGTGTCATGCGCGACGTTGTTCCAGTTGGTCGTGGGCACGGTGGGACACGAGTTGCCGCCGGTTGGCGAGCAGATGTCCGCGCCGGTCACTGGGCGCCAGGTGCCGCTCGCGACATCCTGCACGCAGTCCTTGTCGCCGAGCTCCACCGTCTGGCAGCACACCCGGTTCGCGCCGCAGATGTCCGAGACCTCCCCCGCGGACCAGGTCGGGTTGCACGGGATCGGGCAGTTCGCTGCCGCGGGATCGAGCAGGCCCGAGCCGGTGGGGATGTCCTCACGGTGCACGCACATGCCCGAGGTGCCGAGCGCGTTCGAGGCGTCGGCATAGAGCGGTGTGCCGGTGCCCCCGCCCGCGACGCCGTTGTACTTCGGCAGGCTGCCGTCCGCCGTCGACGGATCGTCCGAGCAGCAGAAGTGCGTGTCGGGGCAGTTCTCGCCCTGGCGCGGGTTGCAGCGGAACGCGACCGTCGGGTAGTTGACCTTGATGCACGAGGTCGCGACCGTCGCGCCCAGGCCGACTGCGAAGGCGTTGATGATGAAGTAGCGCAGGACGTGTTCCGACCGCATCGTTGACCCTCGCACGGTTGCACGGCAGACCGCGGTTGTAAAGTTCCCTGGAAGCCCGCTTTGGGGCCCGTATTCGCTGCAGATCGCCGGATGCGGTCCGATGCCGGGCCATCACCGGGGCATGCCGGTACACCACACGCGCACGACCGCAACTCGGTTGGCGTGTCGTCGTCGCTGCGGGGGATCGCGCTTGGGTGGCCGACGTGGATGGTCGATGCACGCGCCGGGCTTCACCCTCGCGGCCCTGCGTGAAATCCCGCCGCACTTTGGCGCGTCGCTGTACAGAAGGCTAGGATCGAAGCACCGTGAACGCATCACGCCCTCCCATGCCGCCCAGCGGGCCATTTCGCGCCCCTTCGCCGCACAGCCGTGCCGTGTCGACGTGCGCCACCTTGCGATGGCGGCGGGCCGGCGCGCTGGTGGTGGCCTTGGCCGCGGCGTGTTCGCAGACCACCAAGGTCGGCGACGAGCCGGAGTCCACCGCCGGCAGCGAAGCGTCCGATGCGCCCCCGACCGGCGACGGCACCGACGAGGCCGCGCTGCCGCTGCCCCCGATGACCAAGACAAGCCTGCGCGAGCACGCCGGCGGCAAGGCGTGGCGGTTCGACACCGAGTCACCCCAGGCCATCGACCTCGGCCAGGCCGAGGCCAGGGGCTACACGGTGGTGGATCTCTCCGATGACTGGACCCCGTACATCTTCACGGAGAAGACCCCCGGTCAGGACGACGCCAAGCCCAACGGCTACCGCGCGCGCTACCTCGGGCTCGCCGCCGACGCGGTCGATCAGTGGGGCGAGCCGCTCGCCGACCACGAGCAGAACTACCTCGAGCTCTACGGCATCCCGCCGACCTTGGGCGTGATCTGGACCGAGTGGCAAGCGCTCACCACCGAGGTCGAGCCGTGCCTCGCGAAGGCCGGCTACGACGGCGCCGTGTTCTCGCGCTTCAAGGGTGTCATCACCTACTCGAAGGCCGCCGGCAACAAGCGCGCGCGCACGGCCTCGTGGATGAAGGCCGAGCTGTTCAAGAAGGCCCGCAAGGCCAAGCTCGATCCGAGCACGCCCGAGGGCCTCGCCGCCGCCGCCACGCACCCGAAGCTGAAGGGTCTCTTCAAGCAGTGGCGCGCCGTGCAGGACGAGGTCGACGTCATCGTCAACGCCCAGAAGCGCTTCGAGTGCGAGGGCATGTACAAGAACAACGAGGGCAAGGGCACCTTCGAGCCCGGCGTCTTCGATGCCGAGACCACCCACGCGCTGGCGGCCTTCGAGCGCAAGCACGACGTCATGGGCTGGGGGCACTTCAAGGACGACAACCTCGCGATGCTCGCGAAGAGCCCCGCCGAGGCCGTGCACGGCCGCCTGCTGCGGATGGTGCAGGAGCGCGTGGTCTCGTCGGCGGGCATCGTCGAGGACGGCTCGGCCGCGCAGTGGAAGAAGGACTTCCGCTGGAAGGACAAGGCCGGCGCCGAGCAGCCGCTGCGCAACCTCGTGGGCGAGTTCACCGACGCGGCGATCGAGCAGCTCGGCCTGCAGACGCCCGAGTCGGCCCGCGCCGCGATCGAGCGCTGGGCGCAGCAGGCGGCCAAGGCCGAGGGCGGCAAGCCGCCGCGCTTCGAGAACCTCCTGGTCGCGCTGAAGCTGCCCGCCAAGCCCGAGTACTACGGCGACGAGATGCAGTTCGAGACCACCATCGATCGCGGCGACGTCTGGTACGACTTCCCCTACGACGACGCCGGCAACAAGAAGGCCCAGCCCCGCCAGCGCTACCCCCACCTCACGCTGTACGTGAACTACGAGGGCCAGAAGATCCCGCTGGTGCACTGGCGCACCACCATCGGCTCGTGGCGCAACGAGTTCGAGAACGGCGAGGTCGTGCTCAAGTACAAGAACTCCGACGTCGGCCCGCGGGTGTGGAAGGACATCATGGCCGCGCCGGTGTGGATTCCGCCCGCGACCACGCCGCCCGAGGAGCTCGTGAAGGGCTACTGGCGCCGCGGCAAGTTCCGCCGCGACGTGAACTACCCGGAGATCGGCCCCGGCTATCGCAGCGCCTACGGCCTGGTCGCCGCCTACCACGTGAAGCTCATCAAGGACGACGAGGGCAACGTGAAGTCCGAGTACGACAACTCGATCCGGACCCACGGCAGCGTCGACTACATGTCGATCCTGCGCCGCTTCTCCCACGGCTGCCATCGCCTGTACAACATGGATGCGGTGCGGATGTTCTCGTTCATCCTGCAGCACCGCGCATACACCCGCGTGGGTCAGCAGCCGGTCGGCGTGCGCCGCAACCTCGAGGTCGATGAGAAGACCTACGTGATGAAGGTCGACTCGCGCGGCTACAAGTACGAGCTGGTCGATCCGGTGCCGGTAATGGTGCTCGAGGGCCGCGTGCGCGGGCGTCGAGGCAGCCCGATCACCACCGCCATGAAGAAGCCCGGCGCCGAGGCCACCGAGGGCGCCGACGACGGGCTCGTCGTGGTCGAGCCGTAGCGCGCGGCCGCTACCCGCAGGTGCCCTCGCCGCACGCGGCCTCACCCTTCTTGCCGCTGCTGCGCTTCTTGCTGGCGCGCTTGGCCTTGGCCTTCGGCTTGGGTGCGGGCGCCGGTGCGGTCTCGGACACCGCGGCGGGCGTGGGCTCGCTCGGCGCGGCGGCGGTCTCGGCCACCGGCGCATCCGTGGTCGTGGACGGCGCGGCGGCAGCGGCGGCCGCATCGTCGGTGTGCTCGGCGTGCTCGGCGTGCTCGTCGTCGTCGTCGTCGTCGTCGTCGTCGTCGTCGTCGTCCGATGCATCGCTGGCCGCCGCGACCTCCGTGCTCTGCGGCGCGACGCTGTGATCCTTGCGACCGGCACAGCCCGCGAGTGCGAGGGTGCCGAGCGCGGCGAGGGTGGTGAGCAGCTGGGCGCGATCCATGGTCGAAGCGTCCTCTCGGGGTGGGTGGGTCAGGCGCGCGGCGCAGCCGCGCAGCGGAAGCCGATGCCGTGGGCATGGGCGTCCGCGTCTTGGGGGAAGCGCAGCGCCGGATCGGCGAACTGCGGCTGGAAGCTGTTGAAGGCGCCGCCGCGGATCACCCGCCGCTTGCCCGCATCGGCGTCGGCGGGCGCATCGGCGCCGGGGTACGGCGCGTAGGCGTCGGCGGTCCACTCGAACACGTTGCCGGCGAGGTCGAACAGACCCTGCTGCGAGCGGCCGAGCTTGGCACTGCCGACCGGCGCGGTGCCGATGAAGCCGTCGTCGGTGTCGTAGAGCACGCCGTGGGCCGGCAAGCCCTTGCGCTCGCGCCACGCGATGTACTCGGGCCCGGCACCGTTCATGTGCTCGCGCGACGGCAGCGCGTCACCCCACGAGTACACGCGGCCGTCGGAGCCACGGGCCGCGAACTCCCACTGCGCCTCGCTCGGCAGCGTGCCGCCGCGCCACTCGCAGAAGTGCTGCGCCTGCGCCCAGTCGATGCAGTTGATGGGGTGCTCACCGCGATCGTCGTAGTTCTCGTTGCACAGCTCGGAGTGCGCGGCCATCTGCTGCTTCCACGCGGCGTCGTCGGTGCTGCCCTGTGGCCAGCGGCTGTCGCGGAACGCTCGCTTGCACTCGCCCTTGGTCGAGCAGCCCCGGTACGCCGCGACGGTGACCTCGTGGATGTCGATGCAGAACGGCGTGACCTCGGCCCGATGGGCCGGGCGCGCCGCGGCCAGCACCGCATCGTCGGCATCGGTGCCCATGTAGAATTTGCCGCCCTCGACGAGCGTCATGCCGTCGGGGCACGGCGACGCGGGCGCGGGCGCTGCCGGCTCCGCGTTCGACGACGACGTCGCGGCGGGGGCTTCGATGGGGCCGGTCGCGGCCTCGGGCGTGCCCATCGCCGCGGCCGCCATCGACCGCGACGATCCGCCGTCGTCGGCGGGCGCGAGCGCGACGTAGGCCCCGACCCCGCCGATCACGGCGACGGCCGCGAGGGCACCGAAGACCACACCGCGCATCGAGCCACCCGGCGCGCGCGGTGGCGGTGGTGCTGGCAACACGGTGCCGAACGCCGGCGGCGCCGGCAGCGTGCGGCCGTCGTCACCCGCCCAGCCCATGGGCAGCGGCTCGGGACTCACCGGCGGCGACGACGATCGCTTCGGGTCGGAGTAGGGCTTGGTCTGCATCAGGGCCTCGGAGGATCGCGCTTCGACGGCGCGATGTTTCGGCGCGTCCCCGCCATCGATCCCATACGCCACGCGCGGGCGATGGGGATCGACGACGCGACAACTTCGGTGGGAGGAGAGCGTCTCATGTGCGCCCGCAGGGCACAGCCCCGCGCGCTGCGCCGGCAGCTCATCGCGCGTCGTGTCGGTGGTGCCACTTGGTGATTTCCCCGACCACGAGCGTGATGACGACGACCGCGAATGCGAACCACTTGAGCGGCGTGGCGAGCGAGGCGGCCCACGCGAAGGTCGGATCGTCCTCGGGGAAGCGCGACAGCAGGCGCAGCACGCTGCCGGTCTCGATCGCGTCGAACAGCGACGGCACCAGCGCCAACGCGGCGGGCAGGCGCTTGGGCAGGCCGTGACGGAGCTTCAAGAAGCGCACCCACGTCACCAGCAGCCACCCGTAGACCACGAGGAAGCCGCAGTCGAGCATCGCCACCAGGCGATACTCGGCGCGCCCGGCCTCGCCCATCGCCGCGAGGATCTCGGGCACCGAGGCCGCGGGATAGACGACGCGAGCATCGAGGGTCGCCAGCTCGCGCGACAGCAGCACGAGGATCGTGCCGAACAACGCCACCAACAGCAGCCGCACCACCACGTCGAGGCGACGCGGCCGCAGCCACTTGGTCGGCACGTGGCCGAGCAGCGTGCGCCGGGGTGGAGTCGGAGCCGCGGTCATGGGCCCGGGAACTATAGCCGCAACCTGGAGCGCCCCTGCCGGACGAAAGTCCTGTAGTGTCGAGGAGAGCATGGCCCGCAGGCCCACACTCATCGTCACCACTCTTGCCGCGCAGGACGCGATCAGCCGCGCCGCAGCGTCGGCCTCGACGCCGGCCCAGCGGCTCGCCGCCGTCGAGGCCCTGCGGGAGGGCTACTTCGCGATCCATGGCCGTCCTGACCAGCGAATGGCGCGAGTTCTTGTCGTTGCTGATTTCCCATCGCGTGAAGTTCGTGGTGGTCGGCGGTCACGCGATCGCAGTCCACGCGCGCGCGCGAACGACTGAGGATCTCGACGTCGTGAATGGCGGCGCGCCGCTGCCTGCGGCGCGCCCGACCATTCGCGTCGATCACTCGTAGGTCGCGGGCACCGCGGTGAAGTCGATGTGGAACCACCAGCCGCTGTCGCCGTCGTCGCGGGCGTCGTCGTGCAGCAGCGCCGAGACCGGCTGGCCGTCGAACAGCGGCACGCCCATCAGGATCGCGTTGTCGGCGGCGTCCTGCGAGACCCAACCGATGATCGAACCCTCGACGAGGTTGCCGGCGGGATCGCCGACGTAGCGCGCAGCCACGGTCGCGTTCTCCATCGGCAGCGCGAACGACGAGGTCGCGATGCTGACCGATGCGCCGGTGGTGATGAAGCACGGGCCGCTGGTCGACTGCGGGGCCGGGTTGTAGTTGGGGCCGAGGTTGGCCGCGTTGGGCTCCTGGCAGGTGCCGTCGGCCTGGCTGGTGTACGTCGTCGGGTACTCCTGCGTCATCGGGCGCAGGGTGCAGCTGGTGGGATCGGCGGCGTCCGTGCACTGCACGTTCGCGAAGGTCATGCTGCCGGTGCCGCCATCGGACTGGTCGAGTTCGTCGAACGCGAGCACGAAGCCGAGGTCGAACAGGCCGTCACCGTCGTCGTCGGTGTTGAGCGCGGCGTTGAGCGGGGTGTTGACCTGACCCTCGGTGACGTCCATGCCGATCGCGAAGAAGTGCGGATCGCGGACCGCGACCGAGTTGAACCGATACGCCACCGCGCCGCCGGGGTTGCCGGTGGTGCTGTCGGTGTCGGTCGGGTCGGTCGTCATCGTGTCCATCGTCGTCATGGTCGTGGCGGCCCCCGACGACGAGTCGGCCTCGGTCGTGGTCATCGTCGTCGACGCGGTGGTCGTCGTCATCGTGCCACTGGTCGGGTCGGTGTCCCCGGTGGTGCCATCGGTCAGCGTGGCGCTGCCGCTGCCGTCGGCATCGTCACCGCCGCAAGCGGCGATCGAGACGAGGCTACCGGTGAGGAGAAGGGTCAGGGTCTTGCCAGCGATCATGGGCGAACACTCTACGCCAAGGCCGGCCGCGCGCGGAAGCTGGCGAACTGCCCATTTCGTGGGCGCCCGGCCCTGCTCGCCCACGCGCTCGTGCACGGGTGATCGCAACTGGCTTGGGCGAACTGCCCCGTGCGCGGACACGCCACGCCCTGCCCGCCGGCGCCCGCGCCTGCTAGGTTCGGCACCCGCATGGTCGCACTCGCCCCGCTCGTCGCCGCGATGGTCTTGCTCGCGCCGCCCGCCACCACGGCCGGCCCCACCGCGGCTGGCCGCCCCTACGACGGCACGCGCGCGGTGACGATGCGTGGCGACGCGGCCACCGACCCGATCGTCCGCGGCACGACCCCCGACGCAGATCCCAACGCCGATCCCGATGCGGCGATCGACGCGACCGACCACGGCGCCGCGATCGCGACGCCCGATCCCACGATCATCACGCCCGAGCCGCGTCACGGCATCGAGCCGACGCCCAAGCCCACACCGGTGCCGCGCATCCTCACCACGATGTCGGGCTGGTACCCCGGCGAGCAGGCCAAGGTCACCAACGAGGCCGGCACCGTGACCTTCATCCCCGACCTGCAGCTGCGCGCGGTGGTCGGCTCGGTGAGCGAGTTCTCCCTCGACGACGACGGCTCGCGCTACGACGAGGGCGCGCAGCTGTTCGGCCGCGTGCGCTGGCGACCGCAGCTGGTGCTGGGCAAGCGCCAGAACCTCACGCTCGTCGGCATGGTCGACCTCGCCAACGGCCGCTGGGCCCCGACCCGCAGCGGCAACCCGATCATCCAGGAACTCCTCGACCACGGCCACCCGCCACAGAGCTACGGCATGTACATCGCCGATCTGCGCGAGCTCTACGTGCAGTGGACCAGCAAGTACGGCCAGCTGCGCGTGGGCCAGATGGCCTTCAACTGGGGCCTCGGGCTCATCTCCAACGACGGCAACAACATGGATCGCTTCGGCGACATGAAGTTCGGCGACGACGGCGTGGGCTCGATCAACGAGCGCATCCTGTTCGCGACCAAGCCGTTCGCGCGGGGCGGCGGTGCCGGCAAGGACGTCATCGTCGCGCTGGCCGGCGACCTGGTCTATCGCGATCCCCAGGCCGACCTCGCCAAGGGCGATCTCGCGGGCCAGGTCATCCTCGCGGTGCGCTGGGAGCCGAGCGATCGTCCCGGCAACACCATCGGCGCCTACGGGGCGTACCGTCGCCAGCGCAGCAAGTCCGACGGCGACAGCATCGAAGGCGACGACGACCTCGAGGTCGGCGTGTTCGACCTCGCCGGCCAGGGCTTCCGCAACCTCCGCGAGAGCTTCGCGGTGCTCGGTGGCTTCGAGGTGGTCGGCGTCGCCGGCCGCACCAGCTTTGCCAAGGGCGCGTTCGATCGCCACCAGGTGCTGCAGGCCGCGGCCGCGCTGCGTGGCTACGTCGGCAACCCCGCGCGGTGGTTGCTCGGCGCCGACGCGGGGCTCGCCACCGGCGACGCCAATCCCGACGACGATCAGGTCAACGACTTCAAGGCGGCGCCCGGCTACACCGCGGGGCTGCTGCTGTTCCAGTACTACCGCGGCTGGCAGACCGCACGCACCGAGATCCGCGCGCAGGATCCCTCGCTCGCCGGCGTGCCACCCAACGGCACGCAGTACCTGCCGAGCAAGGGCAGCGTCACCAATGCGCTCTACCTGCAGCCGAAGTTCCGCTACGCACTGCGCGAGATCTTCGAGCTGTGGGGCGGGCCGTTGGTCGCGACCGCGGCGGTGCCATTGGTCGACCCGTACACCACCAAGCTGCGCGGCGGCTCGCCGCACAACAGCCTCGGCGGCGACAGCTCGCAGCGCTACCTCGGCACCGAGCTCGACCTCGGCCTGCGAGCGCGCTACGGCATCCGCGGGCTGTGGCTGCAAGCGGGCCTGCAGGGCGGCGTGCTGTTCCCCGGTCGAGCGTTCGCGGATGCGAATGGCCGCAAGGACAGGCCGGTGTACGGCGGCTTCTTCCGCGCCGAGCTGCGCTACTGATCGGGCCTAGCGTTCGAGCGTTCTGCGTAGCGCACCGTCGAGCACCGGCCCTCGCGGTCGCGCAGCAGGAACCTTTCCCCCCCCAACAGCAACATCCCGTGCGAGACGGTCGTGTTCGGGCCTGGGCGCCACGCTCACCCCGCCTGCCGCCCCACCCTTTAGGGGGAGCGCGGTTTCCAGGCCCGGCACGACCGCTCGAATTGAGCGCCTCTCGTGCGTCCAACGCGGACGCGCACGCCGCCCACGAACTGCGTCGCGCTGCGGTACGAGCGCCGTGGTAACGTGCCGCCGCTTTTCGAAGGCGCATGCACTCGCCCTACTTCGACGATCTCTGCGCGGACATCCGCGGCTTCGATCTCGGTGACGACACCGAGCTGCGTGCGCGTCTCGAGACCCAGGCGGTGCTCGAGCCGGCCACGTTGGTGCCCGACGCGTGGTCGCTGTTGGCGGTGCTGCGGCAGCGCGCCGGCGACCACCATGGTGCACTGGCTGCGGTCGAGTCGGCGCTCGCCGCCGGTGCGCAGCGCAGCGTCGGGGAGTTCCTGCGCGCGCACCTGCTGGGCCTGCTCGGCCGCAACGACGAAGCCACCCGCGCGCTGACGGCCGCGGCCGCGGCCGCGGGCAGCGACGACGGCATCGCCCACGCCGATCTCCTCCATGCCGAGGGCGCGCTGGCGCTCGCCCGCGGCGACGGCGAGACCGCGGTCGCACGCATGCGTGCCGGCCTCGAGGACGATCCCCACGACGCCGCGCGGTGGCTGGCGCTCGGGCGCCTCTTGGGTGACCGCGGCGACCTCGAGGGCGCCGAGCAGGCGATCCGTCGCGCGCTGGTCGAGGACGACGAGCTGCTGTCCGCGCGATACGAGCTGGCGACCCTCATGCTCGCGGGCGATCGCGCCGCCGATGCCACCGCTGCGCTCGCCGAGCTCATCGACCGCGAGCCGTCGATCGCGGAGCGGGCCCGCATGGACCCGCGCTGGCGTCGTGCCCGGCACGCCGCCAGCGTGACCGCCGTGCTCGCGCCGATGCCGATGCCGCCGACCTGGCTGCCCGAGGCGCCGGCGTGGCTGATGACGTTGGCGCGGGATCCCCAGCTGGGCGGACTGCAGGTGCAGTGCCTCGGCGGCCCCCAATCCCAGGCCATCACGCGACGCCTGCTCGAGGCCTACGAGCGCGGCCCCGCCGGCACCATGCACACGCCCGCCACGCTGGCCCACGCGCGCTCGATCCTCGCGCGGGTGGTACCGGTCGCACGCGGACCGCTGCTGCGCACGCGTGACCGTGTGGTCGCGCCTATGCTGTGGCTGCTCGATCGCCAGCGCGACGAGCTGCTGCTCGCGCTGTCGGAGTCGCACCCGCCGTTCCTCTGGCTGCCCGCCGGTCGTGACGTCGCGGGGATGCGCGCGGCGCTGGCCGACTTCGTGCCGCGGCCGTTCCTACCCCGGGTCGAGCTGCCCGCGCAGGTCCGTGGCTTCATCGGCTACCGGCTGCAGTTCGGCGTGCCGAGCCCCTACACCGGCGAGCTCGAGCCGGCCAACGCCGCCGAGCTCGATCGCCACTTCGCGCTCAACCCCTTCGTCGAGCCCGGCGCGTGGGGATCGTGCGTGCGCGAGGATCCGTGGCCGGCCGAGCTCCCCGACCAACCGCAGCTGCAGCTGGGGCTGTCGGCGCGCGAGCAGCAGGTCACGCAGCAGCGCCCAGGCCGGGTGTGGAGCATCTCGCGACGCACGCGACACTCGCGCTCGATCCTCACGATCGAGCTGCACCACCGCGACGTGTTCGTCGCCGAGGTCCGCTACCGACCCAGCCGCCACGGCGCCATCGTGGCCGCCATGAACGCCCACTTCGGCAGCGAGTACCCCACCGATCTGCCGCTCGACGTGGTCGCTGCGCTGCTCGGCTTCCGCTTCGAGAGCGCCCGCGACCTCGAGGCGCAGCTCGACGGCGAGCGCGACCCCGACGTCATCTCGGGGCTGCTGCAGGTGTTGTCGGCGCTGCGTCACAGCGACCCCAGCGTGACCACGCTGTACCGCCGCTACCTCGAGCACGAGGACCCCAGCGTACGCGCGATGCTCTACAACATCTTCGTCGCCCACAACCACGAGTCGCTGCTCGAGGAGGCCACCGTGAGCGAGCCCGACCACGAGCTGCGCGCACAGATCGAGGGCGTGCTCGACGACGGCATCGCGGTGGTGCAGTGGGACCCGTACCGCGACTACGACCTCGATCACGACGAGGTCGACGACGACGCGCTGTCGCGACAGGGGAGCGCTTGACCGTGTCCCCGACCACGCCCACCACCACCGTGCTGGTGCTCGCCGACCGTGACGACGTCCGCGAGGTCGCCGCGTGGCTGCGAGCGCACGGCCACGCGATCGAGGACGTCGATCGCAGCCATGACGAGCTCGCGTGTGTGCGCGTGCGGACGGCCGACGACTGCGAGCTCGCGGTGCTCGGCGACCACGTCGGCGACGTGGTCTACGTGACCGTCGTCGGTGCGCCAGCGCTCGCGACCGCGTGGGTCTCGCAGCTGGCCGGGCGCTTCACGTGGGTCGGCCCCACCGAGGTGCTCGCGACGCTGCGCGACGACGCCGGCACCGCGGCTCCGCCAGCGACCGCAGCCCCGGCAGTCTGGATCGGCGCGCTCTCCCGACTCGCCGTCCTGCGCGGCGAGCTCGAGAACCCCGCGATGCTGGCGGCGTGGACCGCCGCGCTCGCGCACCCCGTGACCGCGGTGCGACGCGCGGCCATCCGCACCTGCCACGGCACCCGGTGGCCGGGCATCCGCGCCGCGCTCGAGGCTCGCCTCGCGGTCGAGCCCGATCTGCAGCGGGGCCTGCGAAGCCTGCTGGCGCGGCTTCAGGACTTGAGCTGACCGTCGGGCGTCAGCGTCATGTAGAAGCGCGGCACCCAGCCGGCCGGCAGCTCCTTCTCCTTCGCCCACGCCTCGAACTTGGCGGCGTCGGTGCCACAGTGCTTCGTCAGCACGAAGTGCATGACCTCGGCGGGGTTCTGCAGCGCCTTCAGGAACTGCTCCCAGCTGCCGCCGAAGTGGCGGTCGACCTCGGCCTGCATGCCTTCGTAGGTGTCGACCTCGGTGTCCTGGCGGTCTTCGGGGGTATCGGTCACGCGCGCATCTCCGTCGTCCACGCTAGCAGGCCTCGCCAGCGCCGCGAAGCACCCGCGGCGATTCGCAGGATTCGAGGGCGATAGCCGCGCAAAAGCGCGGTTTGCAGCGCGTCTGGGCCTGTCCACGCACGGCAGCGCGCGCGCGTGCGGCCTGTCCGAAGGGCCATCGACATCGTCGTGGGCGATGCAGGCAACCGGTGGCGTCGGCTGGCGAAGCCGATCGCAGCGATCGCGCAGCGCGAGCGTTCGCATCGCGGATGCGATCATGTCGCGATCGCATCGCATCGCGACCTGATCGCATCCGCGATCGCAGCACGATGTCGACGACGCTGCACTGCTCGCGCAGGCGAGTTGCACAATCCCGTGGGCAGGTTGCACAATCGACCGCACACGAGCGTGATCCCGTCGCGTTCGTCTTGACGCTCGCGCGCCGCTGCACGAATGCTGCGATCGCGATGACGACGATGGTGGATACGTGGCGTCGATCCGACGCTCCCACGCTGCACTGCGTGCGAGCAAGCTGGGCACTGGCGGCGGCGCTCTCGGGCTGCGCCGCCGACGATGGCGACGCGGCGGAGGTGTGGCGCAGCTTCGGCTTCGCCAGCGCCGACGTGGTCGAGGGCCGCTTCGAGACCCTGGTCGCACGCATGGACGACGGCACCAGCCGCATGGTCCACCGCGTGCGCACGGGCGACGAGCGCGTCGCGTTGGCGTTCGACGAGCCACCCGCGATCGCGCCCGGCAGCCACGTGCGCGCGTGGGGCCAGCGCGGCGTCGAGGGCGAGGTCGCGGGCGTCGACGACGATCGCGTCGCGGTCGAGGACTTCGAGGTGCTCGCGCCGCCACCGACCCCCCTCATCGGCGCCGAGCCGTTCGCACCGCGCAAGCTCGCGCTGCTGGTGCTGGACTTCGGCAGCCCCGATCTCGGGATCGACGAGGCGCAGTCGCGGATGTGGGACGACGCGCGCTCGAGCGCGGCGTACTACGCGGAGATCTCGTACGGCAAGGAGTCGCTCACCGGCGACGTGCTGGGGCCGTACACGATCGGCTATCCCGGAGGTTGCGACGCCGATGCCATCGCCGCCTATGCACAGCAGGCGATGGCCGCCGACGGTATGAACCCCAACGACTACGAGCAGCTGATGTACGCGTTCCCGGGCATCGGCTGCGGCTGGGGTGGGCTCGCGATGCTCGGCGCACCGCAGCAGCCCGAGCGCGACAGCTGGTACAACGGGCAGTTCGACTGCGTCGTGCGCAACCAGGAGGTCGCGCACAACTACGGCATCATGCACACGCACTTCTACTACGGCTGCAGCGGCGGCCCGTTCGGCAGCGGCTGCGCGTACGAGGAGTACGGCAGCCCGTACGAGCCGATGGGCTACGGCTGTGGACACATGGCGGCCCATCAGAAGGAGTACATGGGCTGGCTCGAGGGCTGTAACTCGGTCGCCGCTTCGGCCGACGGCACCTTCAACCTCGTGCCGCTCGAGAGCCCGTGCGACGGCATCCAGGCGCTACGACTACCGACCTTCGACGGGCGCGAGTACTACCTCGAGTACCGCCAGCCGATCGGCTTCGACGCCGACGATGGTCTCGCCGGCGTGCTCGTGCACGTGTCGAGCACCGTCGACTACTGGGGCCCCGATGGCTACCTCATCGATCTCGGCGAGGGCGGCTTCCTCGGCGTCGGCGAGAGCTACAGCGATCCGCAGGGCACGGTCACGTTCACCGTGCGCGCGCAGGACGACAGCCACGCCGAGATCGAGGTCGTGTTCCCGGGCGGCGGCAGCGGTGAACCGAGCTGCCTCGGCGGCGGGCAGCCCGAGTCGCAGGCCGGCAGCTACGGCACGTTGGCGTGCCTCGGCGGCCCGTTCCAGCCCGACGGCGTGCCGCCGCAGGTCGAGATCGCCGCGCCGATCGACGGTGCGGGCTTCGAGCCCGGCGACCCGTTGACGGTGCGCGTCGACGCCAGCGACGACATCGGCGTGCTGCAGGTCGCGCTCTACGTCGACGACCAGCTGCAGGGCTCGCTGTCGTCGCCGCCGTGGGAGTGGCACTTCGAGACGCTGCTGCCCGGTGACTACACCCTCGTCGCGGTCGCCAGCGACGGCGTGAACGAGGCCGAGAGCGCAGCGGTGTCGATCGCGGTCGCCGAAGGGGCCGGCGACGGCAACGACGACGGTGGCGCTGCAGAGTCGGCCGGCGACGACGGTGGCAGCGGCGCGGACGCGGGCGCGAGCGCCTCGGCCGGCCTCGACGACGACCCCGACGCGCTACCGCCTGGCTTCGGGCTCGACGCCGACGACGGCGGCTGCGCGTGCACCAACGCGCGTGCGCCATCGGACGAGCGGCGGGCGTGGCCGCCCGCGCTCGCGACGTTGCTGCTGCTCGCGCGTCGGCGTGGGCGCGTCAGCGGCCGCGGATGACCGCGGGCTTGGGCACGCCGAAGAGGTGCGACGGCTGCTTCGCGTGGCAGCCCTGGCACGACGCGATCACGCCGGCCTCGAGCACCTCGCCGGTGGGCGCGACGATGCCGTAGATCCAGCCGTCGTCGGCGCGCACCGGCGCATCCGCGGCCAGCTGGACCATCACGAACGAGGCCAGCGCATCGCCCTCGACGAAGGCCTGGCCGTCGCGCATCGCGGGCCGCAGCGTCGGGGCGGCGCCACCGGCGAGCGGCACCGGCACGTGGGCGTCCTTCACGATCGCCTGCACCACGGTCGACGGCAGCGGGCCGCGGGCGAGCGATGGCGCGTCGCTACGCGGCTGCGTGATCCAACCGACCGCGCGCGCGTAGCCGTCGACGTCGAGTGCCCGCAGCGTGAAGACCTTGTCCTGGTGGGGCGGTCCCGCGGCCGCCGACAGCAACGGCGCTGGCGGCAGGGGAGCGCGGCACAGCTCGGGTGCCCAGTGCAGCGCGTCGTCGACCCGCGACCACACCATCGAGGCGCGCACGGTGTCGTGCACCAGCTGGCCCACGTCGAACGGCGGCGTCGCGACCGTCGGGGTCGCCGCGGCCGGTACCGCTGCCACCTCGACCGCCGCGGTGACGGGCTCGTGCGGCGATCCGGCCTCGACCGCGCTGCAGGCCGACATCGAGCACCACACCACCAGCGCTGGGCCGCGCAGCTGAACCTGCATGCCGCGAGTATGTCAGCCCGAAGCGCTGCGGGCCGTCACGGGCTCGTCACGGGCGGCCCTTGACGACCGTCGCGCGGGCCCCGGATCCTGTCGTGCACGTCCTCGCCACACGGCGTGACGCCCCAACGGTCCACCATGCTCACGCTCCAACTCGGGTCCTCCTCGGTCACGCTCGACGCTCGCAACCCCCGCGCGATGATCGGGCGCGAGCCCTCCGCGTGTCAGCTCGTCGGCAGCGACGGCAGCGTGTCGCGTCGCCACGCCGAGATTGCCCTCGACGCCAGCGGCACGGCGTGGCTGCGCGACTGGGGCTCGAGCAACGGCACGTGGATCGACGGTGTCGCGCTGACCGCCGGCACGCCGGTGGCGCTGCGACCGGGGCAACAGATCTTCATCGGGCACATGCCGATGGTCGCGTCGTGGGCCCAGGGCGGCGCGACCGTGTTCGGCGAGCCGTCCGGCGCGCTGCGGGCGTTGATGGACGCGCACGTCGCCGCCCAAGCCGCCGCGGCCCAGGCCGCGCAGGCGGCCGCGACCAGCGGGCACGCCCCCGGCTCGATGGGCGCCGTGGGGGCGACGCTCGGGGTCGGCGGTCGTCAGGCCCCGCGTGCCACCGAGTTCCCCTACCGCAAGCAGGGCAGCAACGAGAACGGAGCGCTGCTCATCGCGCTGCCGCGCGACACCTTCCAGAACGACGACACCGTCGACGGCTTCCTCGAGTTCACCGCGCTCGACGACGAGACCGTCGCGTCGATCGTGGTCGAGCTGGTCGAGCACCACGCCAAGGGCCCGAGCAAGGGCCACGTGTGGGATCGCGTGCTGGTGCGCCAGGGCCCCTGGCGCGCGCGCAAGCACGAGGTGTTGCCGCTGCCGTTCGCGCTGCGGGTGCCGCCGGGCACCTCGATGTCCGGCCCCCGCGTGCACTGGGAGGTGCGGGGCTACGTCGACATCGACTGGGCCTTCGACATCGAGGCCAGCAGTCCCATCAACATGCGCAACGTCGACATCGAGCGCGTGCGCGACGCCCTGGGCGGGCTGGACTTCCGCCTCGAGGAGCTCGAGCCGGCGCCGCTCGGTCAGCGCTTCACCGGCAGCTTCCAGCCGCCGGCGCAGCTGCGCAGCCAGTGGGGGATCAGCGACGTGAACGTGCTCGTCGAGTACCTCGGCACCAACCTGCAGCTGCTGCTCGAGGTCGAGAAGACCGCGCTCTCGAAGTGGGACCGCGAGATCAAGGTGACCTTCGATCTGCAGCAGCTGCGCGCGGCCCCGTTGCCGCAGCTGAGCGAGTACCTCCGCCAGCAAATCGAAGGCATGATGCGGCGTTAGGCGCCGGCGGACGCGCGGGCGCGCGTGTACACTCGGGTCCTCCAGCGCATGACCGAACCCGGTGACACGCTGTCGCGCCACGAGGCCGACGAGGTGCTGCGGCGCGCAGTCGACCTCCACCAGCGCGACAGCTCGCGCGGCGATGGCTCGCTCGCGCTCGCCGACCTGCAGCGCCTCGCCGGCGAGATCGGCATCCCGGCCGAGACCGTCCAGCGCGCGCTCGTCGAGATCCGCAGCGAGGCACTGGCGCGCCCGACCCAGGCGCCCGGCTGGGTCGATCGGCTGTTCGGACCCGCCGAGGTCGCGGCCGCCCGCACGGTGCCGGGCCCCCGCGACGAGGTCGCGGCGGCGATCGATGCCATGTTGCGCGCCGAGCTGTTCCGCATCGAGCGCAACCTCGGCGACACCATCGCGTGGGAGAACCCCGACTCGTTGCTGCACCGCGCACGCCGGCTGTTCGACGTCGGTGGTCGACTGCGCCTGGGCATCGCGCGACGCGTGACCGTGACGACGCAAGCGGTGGGCGACGCGGTGCACGTGCGGTTGGTGGCCGACCTCTCGCCGCGACGCGATGCCCGGGTCCGCGGCGGTATCGTCGCGACCATCGGATTCGGCGGCGTCGGCTCGCTGGTCGCCGCGTTCCTGGCGATGCCGATCGCGTTGGTGCCGGTGGCGACCGGGCTCGCGATCGGCGGGGCGATGGCCAGCGCGGGACGCCGCACGTTCCTGCGCGACGCGACCGCGGTCCACAACGCGCTCGAGCGATTCCTCGACTACCTCGAGCGCGAGCGCCCGCGGATCTGACGACGCCGGGCGACCGCGCCACGTGTCGCGTCGGCCCCAGGGTCGCATCGCCGCTCCCGCGACTCACGGCGAGGGCAGCACGCCGCCGGCCATCGGCATGCGGCCGTCGAGCTGCGCCGCCGGCTCGGACCCACGGGGGAACGCGACCCGCTGGTGCTCGACCCACCACGCCACCGCCCGACGCGAGGCCGCGGGCACCCGCAGCTCGATCACGCGGGCGCGACCATCGGCGGCCACGCGGTCGTCGGCGACCTCGGCGATCACCGCGATCGCGTTGGTCTGCGCACGGGTGTCGAAGCGACGCGACAACCACCGCAGCGCGGGTGGGCGCGGCTCCACGACATCGAGCGCGACGGCACCGACCTCGATGCGACGGAAGAGATCACCGGTCGGCACCGCGTGCGCGGCCGCCAGCGTCCTCAGCTCGATGCGCAGCCCCTGCTCGGTACGCTCGACCCGCACGTCGAGCGCACGTTGGAGCATCGCCGCGTCGCCGGCGACCGCCATGCGGTGATCGTGGCGGCCGTCGGCATCGGCGCGCGCGTGGCAGCTGCTGCACGCCGCTGCCGGCATCGTGGAGCCCGCGTGCTCGACGACGGTCCGCTGCATCAGCAGCGGCTCGAGGCGGGCCGAACCGTCGGGGAACGCGAACTCGTGACAGCCGTCGCAGTCGACCGGCGTCAGGTCAGGGTGACGGGTGACGCCCGCCACCGTCACGGCGGTGGGGTCGACGTCGGGCATCACGTGGCACGACACGCACGCGACGCCGACACCCGCGGCGGCGGTCGCCGAGGTCACCTCGGGGGCCTGCTCCGGCGCATGGCACCCGCGACAGAACCCGCGCGGCTCCCGGGCGAGCGCCGAGAGAAACGGACCATCGACGAACGCCCCCGCGTGGGGCGATGCCAGCCACTGCAGGCTCTGGTCCGGATGGCAGGCCATGCACGCACGGTTGTCGTCGAGCCGTCGCGAACGCTCCGCATCGGTCGCGGCCGCAGTCGCGGTCGCGGCCCACAGCCACAGCGCATGTGTCATCGCGATCATCGGCGAAGGTCGACGTCGCACAGCATCGCCTGGATTCCGCGGATGCGGCCGCCGCGAGTCAACTCACGGGCGATGTGCCCGCGCTGGCGACCGACCGAAGCGCAGGCACGGCGGCCGAGCGCACGTCACACGTCGCCTGCCCGCGGGGTGGAGCTTCGCGACTATCCTCGGCTTCGTGATGCGACTGACCGCCCTCGCCCTGCTCGCGCTCGCGCCGGTTCCCGCCGCGGGCGCGCCGACGTACGTGCAGAACCCCAGCGTTCGCACCGAGGTCGCGCCGGTGCGCATCGACGTGGCGGCCGGCACCGTCGACGGCCGCATGCGTCCGCTGGTGGAGCGCGAGCCCGCGGGTGCGATCCGCTTCGACGATCTCGATCGAGCGATCGGCCCTGCGCCGCGGCCCGACCCCGCCGCGCGGCGAGCGGCACTGCCCGAGGGCCTGGTGCAGCACGACGACATGATCGTGCCGCGTGGCGTCGAGCAGGGCGCCGTCATGGTGCCGGATCTCGCCAAGCTCGGCGCGCCGCGATCGAGCGACGCGCCCGCCGACAGCTGCGATTTCCCCGAGGAGGTCCCGCCCGGCATCTACGAGGGCGACGACCGACCGGGCGGCGAGTATCCGCGACGCGGCACGGTGTACCTGAACTTCGTCGGCGGGGTGCTCGAGGCGATGGGCGAGAACTCGGCCGAGAACCGCTCGACGATCGCTCGCACCGGGCACCCCTACCCCGCGTTCACCGGCGGCCAAGCCAAGGCCATCGCGGTCGCGCAGGCGGTCGCGCAGGACTTCGAAGCGTGGGCGATCCGCGTGGTCTACGATCCGCGCCCACGCAAGCTGCTCCCCTACACCATGGCGATGGTCGGCGGCAGCTACACCGATACCACCTCGGGGCCCGCGGGCGGCGTGGCGCCGATCGACTGCGAGGACTTCGGCCAACGCAACGTCTGCTACTCGTTCACCAACGAGCAGGAGGCGACCACGCAGGCCAACGTCATCAGCCAGGAGGTCGCGCACACCTACGGGCTCGAACACACCTACGGGCCCGATCGCATCATGAGCTACGAGGGTGGTGGCGACAAGATCTTCGGCAGCAACTGCCAGCAGACCTTCGCGGTGCAGGGGCAGGGCAACGGCTGTCAGGGCGTCAACAAGTGCCACTGCGGCATCGGTGATCTGCAGGACGACAGCAAGACCATCGGCATCATCTACGAGTCCTCCGCGGCGCCGCCGGACACGACACCGCCGGAGGTCACGCTGACCTCGCCAGCCGACGGCAGCGTGTTCCAGGTCGGCGAGGAGATCCGCGTCGCGTTCGACGTGTGGGACGACTACGGCGGCTACGGCTGGAAGCTGGTGGTGCAGGACGAGGCCGGCGAGACGCTGGTCGATCAGGTCGACTACGACCGCACGCTGCTGTTCGACATCGTCGGGCTGCCGCCGGGCACGTACACCTTCATCGGCGAGGTCGAGGACCAGGCCGATCACGTGACCACCCACGCGGTCACGGTCATCGTCCAAGGTGACGGCAGCAGCGACACCACCGGCGGCGGCGAAGCATCGGGTGGTGCCGAGGGCAGCGGCGACGACACGGGCGGCGACGGCGGGAGCAGCGACGGCACCAGCAGCGGCAGCGGCAGCGACGGCGACGCCGACGGTGGCAGCCCTGGGGCCGACGGCGCAGACGAAGGCTGCGGCTGCGCCCACGATCGCGGCCGCGTTGCAGCCTGGCTGCTGGCGCCGCTGGCCCTGCTGCGACGCCGTCGCGGCGCCTACTTGGGCGAGCGGTAGAGCTCGGCGCCCGCGGTCCAGTAGAGCGCGGCGGCGTCGACCACCAGGCGATCGAGGTTCGACTGCCCGGTCGCGATCGAAGCCACCTCGCCGCCGGCGCGCGGCGCCGCGACGATCACACCCTCGCCCGCCTTGGCCGCGTACGCGCGCGTGCCGTCGATCGCGATCGCGGTCACGCCCGACGGCACCAGGCTCTGCACGTCGCCACCCTTGCGCGCGACGTACCGCAGCGCACCGCCCGAGATCCACGCGAGCCCCTCGGCGTCACCGAGCAGGCCGTGGGGATCGGACTCGGCACCCGCAACCACGCGCGCGGTGCCACCGGCGACCGGCATCGCTGCGACCGCGCCCGGCACCGTCCACGCGACCTCCTCGGCATCGAGCCACACCGAGGTCGGCGCCGGCGACAACCCACCGCTCAGCTTGGTCGCCGCGCTGCCGTCCTGGGCGACCGTCCACACCGCCCCGTCGGTGAGATCGACATAGGCGCAGCGGCCCTGCGCGCATGCGACCGCGCCGAGCTTCGCGGGTGCGGTCGGCACCACGGTCGGCTCGTACTCGCCACGCTTGCGATCCACCCAGATCGACTCGACCCCATCGGGCCCCTTGGCCACCCAGTAGACGAAGTCGGTCGTCACCGCCACGTCGCGCGCGGCGGCAGCGTTGGCGAGCGGCTCGAACTGTCCGCCGACCGAGCGCAGGCGCAACACGGCCTCGCCGCTGCTCACGTAGACGTAGGCCTCGTCGGCGACCAGTGCCAGCAGCGGCGGCAGCTTGCGCGCGAGCATCACCGGCGCGACCGGTCCCCGCACCTGCTCGACCGCCGGCGGCGGCGGCGGCTCGCCCGTGCGTGGATCGAAGCCGAGACCGTCGAACACGGCCCGCTCGTAGGCGGCGCCGCGCTTGCTCGTGCCCGCGGCGTCAGCAGCCTCGGCTGCCTTCGCGAGCGTGGTGGTGCAGGTATCGGCGTCGACCGACTTCGCGCGGAGGTGTTCCTCGACGTCGGCCGCGGCACAGGGCGCCGCGAGCTCGAAGCAGACCGCACGGGCGAAGCGCTCGCACGGGGTCTGCCGCAGCAACAGGAACCACGCGGCCACGCCCGCGAGCACACCCGCGGCGACCCCGACGATCGCGGTGATGCGTCGCGAGGCCTGGGCCTGCTCGAAGCCCGCGGTCTCGCGGGCGGCGGCCTCGGGCGACGACCCGCGGCCTCGCCCGTGGCGCCGCGGCGCGAGCTCGGCGTCGAGATCGTCGTCGAGCGCGTCGTCGACCGCCGCCACCGCGCGGGCGCGGGCGCCAGGCGCGGGCGCACGCCCCAGCTGTCCGACGGCATGGGCCATGTCGGCGGTCGGCGAGAGCACGGGTCGCAGCATCGCCACCAGCACGCGGTCGCCGTGCACCGCTGCCAGCGCCTCGCGACGCACCGCCTGCACCACGGCGGGTGGCGCGTGCGGCTGCAGCTCGCGTGCGACGATGGCCTCGACGATGGCCTCGATCGCCTCGTCACCGTCGAGCTCGCCGGTCGCGATGCGCTGGGCGAGTGGCTGCAGCTCGGGCCATGCGTGGAGGGGCGGCACGGGCGCGAGTATGCCACAAGGCCGCCCGCGGGACGCCCGCGACGATGCGCACGGCCACCTAAGAGGTCGGCACGATCGCGTGACGGCCGACGCGTCCTCAGGGCTGCGGCGCGCCCGAGATCCGCGCCACCAGGTCGCGCTTGACGACCTTGCCGGTGGGGTTGCGCGGCAGCTCGTCGACGCACGCGAACTGCCGCGGAATCTTGGCCGGCGCGAGCACGCCGCGGGCCCACTGCCGCACCGCTTCGGCGTCGAACCCGTCCGTGCGCGGCACCACCACCGCGACCAGGCGCTCGCCCCACTCCACGTCGGGCACGCCGATCACGGCGACATCGGCGATGTCGGGGTGCTGCGACAACGCGTTCTCGATCTCGACGGGATAGAGATTGACGCCGCCGGAGATCACCATGTCGCGCGCACGGCCGGTGAGGAACAGGTAGCCGTCGTGGTCGAGGTAGCCGAGATCGTCGACCGTGACCCAGTCGCCGAGCATGGTCTCGTCGGTGGCCCCGCGGTCGCGCAGGTAGCCGAGCATGAGCTGCGCGCTGCGGGTGTAGACCCGGCCGGTGTGCCCGGCGGGCAGGCGGCGACCGGCGTCGTCGAAGATGCCGATCTCCTGGCCCGGGATCGCGCGCCCGAGTGTGCCGGGGCGCGCGAGCATCTCGGCGCCGTCGACCAACGTGACCCAGCCCAGCTCGGTGGCACCGTAGAAGTCGAACACCGTCGCGGCGCCGAAGCGGGCGATCGCTCGCTCGCGCAGCGCGGTGTTGAAGGGCGCCGCGCCCGAGATCACCACCCGCAGGTCGGGCGTCGGCCACCGCGCGTGGACCTCGTCGGGCAGATCGAGCACGCGATGGATCATGGTCGGGACCATGAACACGTTCTGGATGCGCTGCTCACTGAGCGTGCGCAGGGTGTCCTCGGCGTCGAAGTGCTCCTGCAGCACCAGCGAGCTGCCGAGCGCCGTGTTGAGCAGCGCGAAGACCTGCCCGCTCGAGTGGTACAGCGGCGCGCACACCAGGTGGCGATCACCGGCATGCAGCGGCAGACGCTCGAGCACGCGCAACAGCTCGGTGGCACCCATGGCGCCCATGTCCCGCACCGCGCCCTTGGGCTTGCCGGTGGTGCCCGAGGTGTAGACGACGTTGTCGCTCGGCCCCTTCTCGACGTGCAGGCGCACGCCGGCGGCACGCTGACGCGCGATGGCGGCGTCGTAGGACCACACCCGCGGGCGCGCCGGCCCACGCCCGGCCCGCAGCACCCGCAGATCGAGCTCGCCGCGACGCTCGAGCACCGCCTCGACCGCCGCGATGGTCTGATCGGAGGCCACGACGACCCGCGCACCGCTGCGCTCGAGCACGAACTCCAGCTCCTGTGCGGTGCTGTGCCGCCCGACGTGGGCACACGTGATGCCGAGCCGGAACAGTGCGAACCACACCGTCACGTACTCGACGCGGTTCTCCATCATCACGGCGACCGGGGCGTGTCGCGAGGCTCCGAGGTGATCGCGCAGCACCCCCGCGACGAGATCGATCTCGGCATCGATCGCGCGGTAGTCGAGCGTGCGCCGGGCATCGCAGACCGCCATGCGGTCGGGCGCGGCGCCGGCGTGCAGGCCGTGCAGCGAGCGGACCCCGAGCCCCCGCGAGACCGCGACACGCATGCTCTCGAGCGGGTGGCCGGTGAAGGCGGCGAGCAGCCCACTGCGGCTCCCGGTCGTGATCAGCCGACGCACCACGCGATGGGGCGGGTCGACCCACACGCGTCGCAGCAGCGGGAGCCGGTCTCCGAGATCACGCAGCGCCATCGGTGCGCCGCATGATACACGCCCGCTCGGCCGCCCTCGCCGCGTTGCCGTCGACGACGGTGGGCAACTGCGTCCCCGTCCCTTCGATGTCGCGGCGCGCATGGGCCCGCGGTGCCGAGGGCCGCGGGCGCGAGAGCTCCGCGCGGCCGTCCCACATCCGCGCAGCCATCACCCCGCTCGCGTCGTGTTGGCCCAGTGGTGACGGCGTTCCCGCGAAATCCATCACTGTCGACTTGGCGCGACGGCGCCCGGCCCGTAGGGTTGTGAACATGCTGCACGCATCGGCGTGGGGCCGAAGCCCCAACTTGTCGCGGTCACTGGTCGCTGGGCTCGCGGCTTCGTGGCTCGCGGTCGGTGGGTCTGCTCACGCGCGGGCCACCCCCGCAGCCGAGCCCCTGCCCGCGGACGACTCGAACATGACCGCGGCCGACGGCACGCCCACGCAGCGACGCGCGTACATGGCCGTCGAGGTGCAGGGCGTCGCGATCACGCAGCTGCTCCCCCACGGCTACTTCGGCGGCGACGCGGCGTTCGCCGTGGGCACCCAGGGCTTCATGGTACGCGCCGGCGTGCAGGCGGTCGGTGGCCGCCCCTTCGCGTTCGGGCCCGGCAAGATCGGCAACGCGCTCGGCGTCTTCACGCTCGACGGCTGCGGCGCCAAGACCGTCTACAAGCACCGCGTGCGCATGTGCGTCGGCGGTCAGGCCGGCGCGATGACGCATCGCTGGATCGGCTTCGATCGCCCCGGTCGCAGCGCGACCCCGTACGTCGCCGGCGTGCTCAAGGGCGACTACCAGGTCGCGCTCACGCGGGTCATCGGCATCATGCTCGGCGTCGGCGTGTCGATGCCGGTCGTGGGGCCCGAGTTCCACGCCAAGAACGCCGGCGGTGTCGAGGCTCCGATCCAGTTCCCGGGTCCTGTCACCGGGATGCTGACGCTGGGGATGACCTTCCGCCTGCGCTGATCGTCCGTGGTCGTGCGCGCGGCGCGGGGGCGCGCGGCCTTGGTATCGTGCGCGCGATGCCCCAAACCCACGCGTTGCTCGATGCCGAGCTCTGCGGCACGCCGGTGTTGCTGTCGCCCGGGACCGCCCTCGTCGAGTTCGTCGCGACGCCGCGCATGCGCGCCGATGACAGCGGCCTCGTGCACGGCGGCTTCGTGTTCGGCCTGGCCGATCATGCCGCGATGCTGGCGATCGACGAACCCACGGTGGTGCTCGGCGCCGCCGAGAGCAAGTTCCTCGCGCCGGTGCGGGTCGGCGATCGCGTCCGCGCGACCGCCACGCGCACCGAGGTCGCGGGCAAGAAGCACATCGTCGACGTCGAAGTCCGCTGCGACGAGCGCGTCGTCATGCAGGCGCGGATGACCTGCTTCGTGCCGCCGCGCCACGTGCTGGCCCAGGACGGAGGCGACGATGCACGGCGGTGATCTGATCGCGTCGGTGCTCGCACGCCAAGGCGTCGAGTTCCTGTTCACGCTGTGCGGCGGACACATCTCGCCGATCCTCACCGGCGCCAAGGCCCAGGGCATCCGCGTGATCGACGTGCGCCACGAGGCCACCGCGGTGTTCGCCGCCGACGCCGTCGCACGGCTCACCGGAGTGCCCGGCGTCGCGGCGGTGACGGCCGGCCCGGGTGTGACCAACACCATCACGGCGATCAAGAACGCTCAGCTGGCGCAGTCGCCGGTGGTGCTGCTGGGCGGCGCGACCGCGACGATCCTGCGGGGCCGTGGCGCGCTGCAGGACATCGATCAGATGGCGCTGTTCGCCCCCCACGTGAAGCTGTGCGAGAGCGTCGGGCGTGTGAAGGACTTGGTACCCACGCTCGAGCGCGCGTTCGAGGCGGCGCTGTCGGGCGTGCCGGGGCCGGTGTTCGTCGAGTGCCCGGTCGATCTGCTCTACGACGAAGCCACCGTGCGCGAGATGATCGGCGCCAAGGCAGCGTCGGAGGCGAAGAGCCTGCCCGACATGGCGCTGCAGCTGTACCTGCGGGCCCACCTGGCGCGGGTGTTCGCCGGCGCCGGCAAGGCCGTCGCCCGCGCGCGCGTGGTGCCGGAGCTACCGACCGCGTTCCCCCACGCGATCGCGAGGGCCGCCAAGCTGCTGCAGGGGGCCGAGCGACCCGTGATCGTGGTGGGCAGCCAGGCCACCGTGCGTGGACCCCAGGAGACCGCGCGGCTGCGCGACGCACTCGAGCGCATCGGCGCGCCGGTCTACCTCTCGGGCATGGCGCGCGGCCTGCTCGGCGCCCGCCATCCTCTGCTGTATCGCCACAAGCGCACCGCCGCGCTGCGCGAGGCCGACGTGGTCGTGCTCGCCGGGGTGCCCAACGACTTCCGCCTGAACTACGGGCTGCACATCGGGCGCAAGGCCAAGATCGTCGCACTCAACCGCAGCGAGTCCGACGCCCGCAAGAACCGCCGACCGACCCAGGCAATCATCGCGGATCCCTGCGAGTCGCTGCTGTCGCTCGCGCGCGAGCTCGATGCCGGTCGCGACGTGCTCGCGCCGTGGAAGGACCGCCTGCGCACCCGCGATCGCGAGCGCGAGCAGGAGATCGAGCAACAGGCCACCGCGACCGCCGAGCTGGTGCCGCCCTTGCGCTTGTTCGCCACGATGGATCGCGTGCTCGCCGACGACTCGGTGCTCGTGGCCGACGGTGGCGACTTCGTCGCGACTGCGTCGTACACCACGGCACCGCGCGGGCCGCTGTCGTGGCTCGATCCCGGGGTCTTCGGCACGCTCGGTGTCGGTGCCGGCTTCGCCATCGGTGCCAAGCTGGTGCGCCCGGACGCCGAGGTCTGGCTGCTGTGGGGCGATGGCTCCGCGGGCTACGGCCTGGCCGAGTTCGACACCTTCGTTCGCCACGGCCTCGGCATCATCGCGGTGGTCGGCAACGACGCCAGCTGGGCGCAGATCGCCCGCGACCAGGTCACGCTGCTGGGCGACGACATCGGCACGGTGCTGCGGCGCACCGCCTACGAGAAGGTCGCCGAGGGCTTCGGCGGCGCCGGGCTCGAGCTGCGCGACGCCGCGGCGATCGACGACACGCTGGCGCGCGCCAAGGCGCTGGCCGGAGCGCACACGCCGGTGTTGGTCAACGTGCACCTGGCATCGAGTGACTTCCGCAAGGGCTCGATCTCGATGTGACGCTCACGTGCTGGGCTGGAGCAGCCCGCCCAGCCACGCCCCGATCGCGACCGCGACGAGGCCACCGACGACGTGCCCGGCGACCAGCAACGCCGCGGCGCCGAGCCGATCGTCGCGCGTGAGCTCCCACGACAGCAGCGCGAACGAGCTGTAGGTGGTGAAGCCGCCCAGCAGGCCACCGATCGCGATCGTCCGCCACGGGCCGCGGGGCACCCATGCGGCGAGGATGCCGATCGCGAGGCAGCCGAGCAGGTTCACCGCCCACGTGCCCAGTGGGATCCGATCACCACGCTCGTCGATCGCCGTCGCGATCACGACGCGCAGGCAAGCCCCGACCCCGCCGGCGACGAACACTCCGAGCAGCTGCCGCCAGGTCTCCATCACGTGGCGCCGAGATGGTAGCAGCGCGGCGCGGCTCACTGTGGCGATCGGCCGAGCTCGCGGTCGACCCATCGCGCGAAGCAGCCGTCGCGCCCGCCGTGGGCGCCGGCCTCGGCGCGTACGCGCTCGACCCACGGCGCCAGGCGTTCGTCCTGCGGCGCGAACGACCGCCACAGCTTCGCGACCTGCACCGCGGTGCCCGTGACCGCCGCCGGCTCGCGGGTCCGCGTGAGATCGACCGCCACCAGGCGATCGATCGCCGCCGACCTGCGCGCCGCGTCGCCATCGACATGGGCGGCCCAGGCCTGCACCGCGAACGCGAGCAGCTGGATGTGGACGACCGCTCGCTCGATGGCCTCGGCGCTCCCGAGCGCGGCCGCCTCGGCGCGCAGGATCGCGAGCTCGCCCATGGTGCCCGCCGCGGCCCCACGCGCCGCACGGGCGAGGATTGGTTCGCTGACGTAGCTCGGCTCGAGGCCAGGCTCGTCGAGCGCCGCGATGCCCTCGAGGATCTCGGCGCGGTGACGGCTCGGGTCGGCCAGCAGCGCGAGCACCAGCTCCGCACGGCGCAGCAGCGTTGCGGCCGGTCGCCGCGCGTCGCGCTCGCTCAGGCGCAGGGCCTCGCGCAGGTGCACCAACTCGGCATCGGTGCGGCCGCTCGCGGCGGCGAGACTCGCGAGCGCCGCGACCACCTGCGCCCGGGTCTGCGCGTCGACGTCGCGGCCGTCGCCGATGCGGGCGGCGTCGTCGAGGT
This sequence comes from Deltaproteobacteria bacterium, assembly GCA_016709225.1. NCBI lineage: Bacteria > Pseudomonadati > Myxococcota > Myxococcia > Deltaproteobacteria bacterium. The sequence goes on from JADJEE010000001.1 coordinate 3,399,291, forward strand.
AGGTCTGGGCGGACGCGCAGTTCCCCATGCGCAGATCGACCACGCCGAGGTTGGTGAGGATCTCGTGGGTGCGCGGGTGGTTGTTGCCGAGCTGCTCGCGACTGCGCGCCAGCAGCTCCACCAGCAACACCCGCGCGGAGGCATGGTTGCCCCGCGCGGCCTCGTAGCTGGCGAGGTTCTCGCGCAGCTGCGCGACGCGGTTGCCGTTGCGATCGTGCGCCGTCGCCAGCGCGATCGCCTCGTCGAACAGCGTGCCGGCGCGATCGCTGTTGCCCTCGACCGACTCGATCACCGCGAGGTTGTTCAGCGCGGTCACGCCCAGCAGCCAGTCGCCGCCGGCGGCGTCGCGCAGCGCCCTACCGGTCGCGATCCACTCGCGGCCCACCGAGAACTCGTGCCGCCGATAGCCGTGCTCCCATCCGAGCGCGAGCGCAAACCGCGATGCGAGCCCGGGGTCGTTGGTCGCGAGCGCGCGATCGAAGCCCGTGCGCAGCCGCGACAGCTCGAGCTCGGCGCCGCTGCCGGTTCCGCCCATGATCGCCGCCTCGACCTCGAGCTCGATGTGCGGCCAGCCGATGTCGGTGGCCCGGCCCCGCAGCTCGTCGAGCAGCGCGTCGCTGCGCTGGTGATTGCCGCCGCGGCGCAGCGCCGCGGCCCGCTCGATGCCCTCGCGCACGACCGCGACCTCGGGCATCAACGCCGTCGGCGGCACCGCGCTGCGCTGACGCAGCGCCTCGTCGGCGGTGCAGTACTCGATCTCGCGCAGCCCCGTGAGCACGTCGACCGCGTTGGCCGCGGTGTTGGCATCGACCGCCAGCATCAGCTCGACCACCGCCGCGAACTCGCGCTGGCGGTCCTCCATGCACGCGAGGCGCTGTGCGACCGCGGGCGGGGCCTCGCCGCCCGCGTCGCGCTGCGCCTCGCACAGCTCGGTCCACTGCGCGGTGAAGCGCTCGGCATGATCGCCCAGCTGCGACGTGATGGTGCGGGCGGTCACCGGCGCCCAGTCCTCTTGGGTCGCCTTCGCGAACGCCTGCTCGATCGCAGCCGCCTGCGAGCCATCCCACACCGCCGCGACGGGCGAGGTCGCAGCGGAGCACTCGGACGTCGTCGGTGCGCTCGACATGCGCGCGGCGGCGAAGCCGGCCCCGATACCGAGCGCGAGCAGGCCGACCGTCCACCAGCGTCGGTGACGTCGCGGCAGCGTCTCCTCCAGTCGCGCCAGCAACTGGTGCATCGAGGGATGGCGCGCGCTCGGATCGGGTGACAGCCCGCGCATCAACACCTCGCGGGTGCGCCGCGGCACCGCGCCGCCCTCCGTCGGGGTGCGGACGTTGCCCTCGATGACGTTGACCGCCAGCAGCGCGAGGCTCTCACCGCCGAACGGACGCTCGCCGAACAGCGCCTCCCACAGCGCGACGCAGAACGAGAACTGATCACTTGCGGCCGTGCACGTACGCCGCAGGTGCTGCTCGGGTGCCATGTACGCCGGGGTTCCGACCAGGGTGCCCGGCGCCGTCAGATTGAGCTGCAGCGATCCCGAGTGGGTCAGCGGCGTCGGCACCGTGTCGTCGACGCTGCGCGGCTCGGCCGCGCGCGCGAGCCCGAAGTCCGCCACCCGCACGCGACCATCGCGACCGACCAGCACGTTGTCGGGCTTGAAGTCGCGGTGCACGATGCCGACCTCGTGGGCGGCCGCCAGTCCACGCCCGGCCTGGACGAATGCCGACATCACCGGCTCGAAGCCACGCGGCCCACCCTGCAGCCAGTGCGCCAGGCTCTCGCCCTCGACGAACTCCATCGCCACGAACACGCCGTCGCGCCAGATGCCGACATCGTGCACGCCGACCACGTTGGGATGCACCACCTTCGCGACCGCCTGGGCCTCGCGCATCATGCGGGCGTCGTCGCCGATCTGGCGCTGGCGCAGCAGCTTGATCGCGACCCGGCGATCGAGATCGGGATCGTAGGCCGCGAACACGATGCCGGTGGCGCCGGCACCGACGCGGTCGAGCACCACGTAGCGACCGATCGACTGGCCGCGGCGCGGCGGCTCGACCATCACCGGCCGATCGCCTTCGCCGTCCTCGGTGCTGTCGCCGAGCCGCTCGGTCGGCTCGGGCACGTGGGTGCGCGAAAGGCTCACGGACAGGCCAGAGTCTGGCGGGCAACCCGGGCTCGCCGCAAGCATCGCGGGCGCCCCCCGGACGCCCGCGCGAGGCCGGGCTCGTCGACGGCGATGCGCCGCAATTCAAGGATCGCGCGGCGCCCGACGACGGCGGCCCACGCGGGCGGCCACGAGCACACCCAGCGCGAGCGCCAGGGCACCGCGGCGGGTCGGCGCACCGCGACCATCGACGGCACAGCCGAGCGATGGACCCGCGAGCGCAGCCTCGCCAGCGGAGATGCGCATGGTGCCGCCCTTGTCGTCGATCGCGACCTCGAGCGGGTGCTCGTCGCCCGGCGCGTACGCGTAGCGAAAGAGATCGCCCTCGGCCTCGACCTCGCCGCCGGCGAGCGTCCAGTCGAACGCCGCGCCCCACACCGGACGCGCCGCGACGTCGCTTGCACGCGCGATGACCACGAGCGGTGCGTCGACGGCCGCGTGCGACTCGTCCTGGCCGAACAGATCGACCTCGACGATCGCCGAGGCCTCGACGACGTTGCCGGCAACGGTCGCGAACTCGTCTCCGCCCGCGCTGAGCGTGACCTCGCGACGGCCGAGCACGGTGCCCTGCAACCACAACCAGTCGCGGTCCTCCGCGAGGTGCTCGCGGGTCACGCTCGCGCCGAGTCCGTCGTGGGCGCTGACCCCGAGCGCGCCGCTGCCGTGCAAGCGCGTGACGCCATCGAAGTACTCGACCTGGAACACCGCCTCGCCGTCGCGGACCAGCTGCACGTCCTCGACCTCGCTGGGGACGTCGGGGCGATCGAGCATGAGCGGCGCGGCGGCGCGCAGCACCACCCGCGTCGGCATGCGGACCTCGACCTCGCGACTGGCGACCACGTCGCCATCGCCGTCCAGCAGCAGCAAGCTGGCCGCACCCTGACCGACGGCGTAGGCATGGGCGTGGGTGCCATCGCCGTCGTCGTTGGCCTCGACCCGCAGCACCTCGGGATCGCTCGAGGCCAGCACGCAGTCCGACAGCGCGATGTCGGAGCCGCCGGCCCAGGCACGGACCTCGAAGTCGGCGCCGCGGACGTAGGGCGAGTGCAGCACGGGGCCATCGACGGCGGTCACCGCGAAGTCGATCGTGCGGTCGATCTCGTCGCCAATCGCGGGCTCACCGTCACAGGCCGCGAGCGCCACCACGCATGCGAGCGGCCAGGAATGGGACCTTCGGGCACGATCGGGCGAGGCGGCAGTCATCGTGGGCGGACGACCGCGACGCTGCGGGTTGTGTACCAGCCGAATGCGCTGGGATTCCCGTGACCGTGGCGCGCCTGCCATGGCGATCGCGTCGCGCTCCCACCCAGCTCGCCTGGGCACCGGCGTCGCGGCCCGCGGCGCCGCGGGCGGGCGACGGCATGGGATTCCGGGCATGATCGCGCCCGCGATGCCGACGAGCCCCTCTCTCATCGACCACTACCGCGCCTTCGCCCGCTACAACGAACGCTTCAATCGCCAGCTCTACGACGTCGTCGCCGAGCTCGGCGACGACGAGCGCAGCCGCGATCTCGGCGCGTTCTTCGGCTCGGTCGACCGGACCCTCCACCACATCCTGCAGGCCGATCGCATCTGGTTGTCCCGCTTCCGCACGGCGGGCTTCGACTTCCCCGCGCTGGAGGAGGCCGAGCTGGAGTATGGCGTGCAGGGCCTGGCGCCGGGGAGCACGCCTGCCTTCGACACGCTGCGCCGCGAGCGGGTCGCGCTCGATCAGGTCATCCTCGCCTGGATCGAGGATCTCGACGACGAGGTCCTCGGCGCGACGCTGCGCTACACCAACATGGCCGGCACCACCCGCGAGCACGCGCTGTGGATCGCCATCTCGCATCTCTTCAACCACCAGACCCACCACCGCGGCCAGGTCACGACCCTGTTGAAGCAGCTCGGCCGCGACGTCGGTGTGACCGACTTCCTGGTGTTCGCGCTCGGCTAGCCGCCCGACCCCGCAAGGGGTCTCGCTCGTCGCAGCCGGCCGCGATTGCGCGAGCGCCCCGCGGGCGGGTGGGCAGGCCCGCCGCCCATGCAGTACGCTTGGTGGCCGCGCCGCGCGAAGCGGACCCGAGACGCATGACCGCACGACGCCTGAGGACCGCCCGACTCGACCTCGTCACCGCGACGGCGCAGCACGTGCTGGTCGCGCTCGAGGACCTCGCCAAGGGCACGAGCAAGCTCGGCGGTCTGCTTGCGGCCGACATCCCCGCCAGCTGGCCGCCGCGGGAGCTCGACGAGGGCGCGCTGCGCTACACCCTCGATGCGCTCCACCGCGGCCCCGCGCAGCTGGGCTGGTGGATGCGCTACGTCGTGCTCCACCACGGGCCCGAAGGTCGGCCGTCGCTGATCGGCACCGTCGGCCTCAAGGGCCCGCCGCAGCACGGCGCCGTCGAGCTCGGCTACAGCATCGTCGACGATCAACAGCGACGCGGCTTCGCGACCGAGGCCGCGTCGGCGCTGGTCGACTGGGCGTTCGAGCACGACGACGTCACCGAGGTCTTCGCACAGACCCTGGCCGAGCTCGAGCCGTCGATTCGCGTGCTGCACAAGCTCGCCTTCACCCCGGCCGCCCCACGCGAGCCCGAGACCCTGTGCTTCACCAAGTCGCGCACGCAGTGGCTGGCCGAGGGCCCTGCGGCGCGACGCGTACCCAAGCTGCGCATCCCCGCGGCCGACGAGGCCATCGCCGGCATCCCGCCGGTCGCGCGCGAGGTCTTCGCGCGGCTGCTGGCCGAGCCGCGCCTCGACGACGAGACATTGCGCGCGCAGATCCGCGGCCACGTCGCACGCATCGAGGCCGCCGCGGCCGCGAACCCCTACGTCGACGACGCGCTGGCCCGCGACATCGCCCGCATCTGCGAGGCGCTGCTCGACGCCGTGCAGCCCGGCACCCCCGGCCACGTGCGTCAGCAGATCCAGGCCGCGTCGCGCTACTTCGTGACCGAAGACGACGGCGACAGCGACCTCGCGATCGGTGGGCTCGACGAGGACGCAGCGATCGCCAATGCGATCGCGGTGCACCTCGGCCGCGCCGACCTGGTCTCGGCGATGCTCTAACGCGCCGCCCTCGCGTGGCGGATCCCGCTTCGGCGTCCGTGCGCCCGACCACGACCACAGCCTCACGCGGCGGGCCGAGGGCGTCGACGGACGCGCGCCCGCGTGATCCAACGCCGGTGCGAGCCCACACGCCACCGTCCGCTCGGCAACGATTGCATGCGGCCGATCACGAACGCCGAGCCGCGCCGAAATCGCTGCACTGGTTTCCCCACCGGTCGCGGCGGCACGCTGGCGTGGCATGGCGACCGTCGATCTCAACGCGCGCATCCCCAACAACGTCGGGCTGGCCGACGATCCCAAGATCCGCCGGGCCCTCGAACACTGGCAGCCCAAGTACCTCGATTGGTGGCACGAGATGGGGCCGTCGCAGTTCGCCGGCCACGACATCTACCTGCGCACCGCGATCGACGTGGGCGCCGAGGGCTGGGCCAACTTCGGCTACGTGAAGATGCCCGAGTACCGCTGGGGCGTGTTCCTCGGCACGCCCCACGACGACGCGCGCGTGCCCGCGGGTGACACCGCCGGCGCACCGGCGTGGCGCGAGGTCCCCGGCGAGCACCGCAACGCGCTGCGTCGCATCATCGTGACGCAGGCCGACACCGAGCCCGCCAGCGTCGAGCAGCAGCGCCTGCTCGGTGCCTCGGCGCCGAGCCTCTACGACATGCGCAACCTCTTCCAGGTCAACGTCGAGGAAGGCCGCCATCTGTGGGCGATGGTCTATCTGCTGCACAAGTACTTCGGCGTCGACGGCCGCGACGAGGCCGACGAGCTGCTCGAGCGCCGCTCGGGCAACCCCGACAAGCCCCGTGTGCTGGGCACCTTCAACGACCCGTGCGAGCACTGGCTCAGCTTCTTCGCCTTCACGATGTTCACCGACCGCGACGGCAAGTTCCAGCTGGCCGCGCTGCGCGAGAGCGGCTTCGATCCGTTGGCTCGCAGCTGCGAGTTCATGCTGACCGAGGAGGCCTTCCATCTCTTCGTGGGTGAGACCGGGCTCGAGCGCATCATCCTGCGCACCGCCGAGCTCTCGATGCAGGACCCCAACGGCGACGCGCGGGCCCAGGGCGGCATCGCCTTCGACATCATCCAGCGTGCCGTCAACACGTGGTTCTCGAGCTGCCTCGATCTGTTCGGCAGCGAGATCTCGAGCAACGCCGCCAACTACTTCGCGGCCGGTCTCAAGGGGCGCTTCCACGAGCGCGAGCGCTACGCCGACCACCGCGCCGCGCAGGGGCACTACCGCATGGCCGTGGTCGAGGGCGGCCAGCTCGACGAGATCGACGTGCCGCTGCGCAACGCCATGAACGAGGTGCTGCGCGACGACTACATCGCCGACTGTGAGCGCGCGGTCCGCAAGTGGAACCGCCGTCTCGAGGCGATGGGTTCGCCACTGCGCGTGGTGCTGCCCCACCGCCGTTTCAACCGCCGGCAGGGACTCTACGCGGGTCACAGCTTCGACCCCACGGGCGCGCTGGTCGACGCGGAGACGTTCGCGCGCAACCGCGACGCGTGGCTGCTGTCGCCGGCCGACTCCGCGGAGCTCCGCGCGCTCATGCAGCCGGTCACCGAGCCGGGCAAGTACGCCAACTGGATCCGCCCGCCCAGCCACGGCCTCGGCGGCCAGGATCTCGACTTCGCCTACGTGCGAGCCTGATACGCACTAGTACCTCGACACAGCGATAGTGATGGGTCAGAACGCCGTCATGGCCGCGACTCCGCAAGGCGCCGTGCCGCCGGAATACCGGGCGTATTTCAAGGTGCGGCAACGCAGCGAGGCGCGGTCAGGGCGGTGTTATGGCCCGTCACAATCCCTGTGTCGAGGTACTAGCCCTCGCAGCCGCGGCCGCCCACACGCTCGTGGGCTGGCTCGGCGCAGGCGCGAAGCGGTCGTGATCGAAGCGGGGTGCGCGGCGTCTACCCTCACGCCATGAAGCGAAGCTCCTCCCGCAGCTGGTGGTCGGCGGTATTCGTGCTCGCGCTGTCGGCGTGCGACAGCCCGCAGGACGCCGCGCCCGCGCACACGGCCACCGCCGCGCCTGCGACGGTGTACGAGCCCAAGCTCGACGCCGAGCGCATCCCACCGGTACTGCAGGGGCAAGTACCGGGCCTCGCGACGCAGGCCGAGGTCACCGCGAAGTTCGCCATCGGACCGGTCGATGCCGACACCACCCTCGGCGGCACCGCGAAGGTGCGGTTCGACGATGCACCGGCCGTCCGCGTCGCGCTGGCGGCCAAGGGCGACGTGGTCTCGGGCGAGGCGTGGTTCGTGCCCGACGCGGCCGGCACCGCGAGGCTGCGGCGCATCGAGGTGGTCTCGAAGCTCGCCGACACTTGCGCGTGGATCCGCACACACCTCGGCGAGCTGCCGGGCATCACCGATCGCCCCGGCTCCAATCGCCGCTTCCACGCCGACGACAGCGGCCTCGAGTACACCGCGGGCAGCCCCGACGGCACGCAGCCCGTCGATCTCGAGTGCCATACGACCACGCGCGATGGCGTCGCCGCGACGACCTTGGTGATCTCGATCGTCTCGCCGTCGGGCACCTCGATGCTGGTGCAGCCCAGCGGCTGACGGCCCCGCGAGCTCACGGCTCGTGGGTCGCGGCGACGGCCCACGGCGACAGGCGCAGTCGCGCGCCGTCGATGATCGCCTCGCCGTACACCCAAGCTCCGCCGGGGGGCGGCGTGAGTTCGACGGTGATCGTGTCGGCGGTACCGTTCACGAGCACGTCCCAGTGACCGTCGGCGTCGACGAGTTCGACGTGGTGCACGCTCGCGCGGGTCTGTGCGCGCCCGGCCGCGACGAACTGGACCTCGCTCGGCCCGTCGACGATCCGCAGCTGTCGCGAGCTGCAGCGTCGAGCATGCAGCAGCGCTGCGCCCAGGCCGTGCTCGCCCAGCGCGGTCGCGACCCCGCGGTAGGCATCGAGATAGGCGTCGTAGCGGGTGAAGCCCGGCCGTCGCCAGCCCGAGTACACCAGCACGCCGTCGGCACCCGCGACCAGCCCCGCGAGCACGTCGTGGCGGACCCACGCCGCGATGTCGTCATCGGTCGCGCCCGCGGGATCCTCGAACATCTCGGGCAGCAGCCACTGCCGTTGGCCGTGCGCGCTCGCGTCGGCGAGCTGCTCGACGCTCCACTCGACCCACGCACGGGCCTCGCGATGCCCGGCGTAGTTGACGTAGGTGCCCTTGGCCGCGATGTCGAGCCAGCGCACCACGGGCGCCAGCTGCTGCGCGTCGCGATCGTTGGCCTGGTACGACAGCACTGGCCGCCGCTGTGGATCGCGCGCGTGGATCGTCGCCGCCGCGACCCGCAGGTACGCCATCTCGGCAGGCTCCCAATACCGCAGCTCCTCGGGGCCGAGGTACCACGCGACGATGGCAGGATGATCGACGACGGCATCGACCATGGCGCCGACCTCGGCGCGGGTCTGCGCCTCGTCCCACGCGATCGTGTGGGCACGCTGCCAGCTCTCGTGGGGATAGCCCAGCGGATAGACCACGCCGAGCCCCTCGGTGTGGGCCGCGTCGAGCAGCGCGCGATCGGGCGGCGGCACATACCACGGACCCACCATCGTGAAGCCCGCCGCACGCAGCGCGTGGAACTCGGTCGGCGCGGCCGAGAACAACCCGAACGGCACCGCGGTCGCGACCGCGGCGGGGCGCGGGCCGGCATCGCAGCGCGGCAGCATGGCCGCGCGCGAGGTGACCGGCGACGCGACCGCGTGCGGCCGCGGATCCGCGAGGCCACACGCGCCCATCAGCACGGGGAGCCACCACGATCCCGCGGCCACCCGGGCCCTCGGCTCAGCGCACACGATCGGCGAACACCCGACGCGTTGCATGCGGTGACCGGTCGACCCGCGCCAGCGCCCGTCGAAACCCAGCTGGTCCCGTGATGGGCCACCCACCCGTGACGCCGGTGTCGTCGCAGGCCCTCCCCGGTCGCGCGAGAATCCAACGCGAACCCCTGGCCGCGGCCCGGCAGCGGCCGTACGTGGCTGGTGGTCCTGATGCGCCACGGAAACGACAACGATCGCCCGAGTTCCTCGAACGTGCGCCGCCTGACGCGGCTCGATCGCGAGGATGTGCGCGCCGCCGAGCCCACCTCACCGACGGCGCCGCCGGTGGCGTCGATGCTCTCGGCGTGGTGGATGCTGCTGCGCCAGCGCTGGTGGCTCGCGCTCGCGGTGATGATCCTGGTCGCGACGCCGATCGGGCTCTACGCCGCATTCGCGGTGCCGACCTACACCGCGCAGGGCGTGCTGCAGGTCTCCGCGACCCAGGGTGGCATCGACCCGATGCTCGAGCTGGTCGGCGGTGGCGGGGCCGCCGAGGTCGAGACCGAGGTCGAGATCATTCGTCGACGCGAGTTCGTGCTCGGTGTCTTCAAGGACCTGCGTCTGCAGCTGGTCGATCCCCACCAGCCCGGCAAGGTCACCACCGATCCCCACGTCAGCCTCGGCGGGCGCACGCCGACCAGCGAGAAGCTCGCGGCCGTGCGGCAGGCGGTGCGGGTCGCCGAGGTCTCGGCCCACGCGTTCGAATCGGTCGAGCTCACCTTGAGCATGCTCGACGACGATCACATCGCGCTCGACATCGGCCCCGATGACGCCCGCACGCACCACGAGTTCGCCCTGGGCGAGACCTTCGACGACGCCGGCATCACGCTGGCCTTCGACGCCGCGCCGCTGACCGCCGGCGACGCGATCGATCTGCGCCTGGTGCCCGACGGCGAGCTCGCCGACAAGCTGATGCCAGACCTCGTGGTCGCCGCGATCGGTGATCGGCGCCAGTTGACCAACCTGGTCTCGATCTCGTTCTCGCACCCCGATCGCGACATCGCGCAGGCAGTGGTCGACGCGATCATGGCCCGCTACGTCGCGCAGAGCCTCAGCTGGCAGGCCGAGGGCGCCGCGAAGGCGGCGGAGTTCATCCATCAGCGGCTGCAGGAGGCCGAGCAAGAGCTGCGTGCCGACGAGGAGCAGCTGCGCAGCTTCGCCGAGCGCGAGAAGGCCGTGCAGCTCGATACCCAGGCTCGGGTCACTATCGAGAACGCCGCCGCCCTCGAGGCCGAGCAATGCCAAGCCGAGCTGCAGGAGACCGTGCTGGGCAGCGTCATCTCGGGCCTCAAGTCCCGTGACCGCCACGGCGAGGGCGCGCATTTTACCGCGAACTTCTTCGACGACCCGGTGCTCGGGGCTGCGATCACCTCGCTGACCGAGGGCGAGACCAAGCACGCAGTGCTCCGCGCGACGCTGACCGCCGACCACCCAGAGGTCCGCGAGCTGGGCGCCCAGCTCGAGCTGCAGCGCAAGGAGGTCGGCCGACTGCTGCGCAGCGCCAAGCAGAACCTCGGCGCGCGCAAGCGGGAGATTGCGCGGCAGCTGGAGACCGCCAGCGCGAGCCTGGCCGCCTACCCCGACAAGGACCTGCAGATGGCCCGACTCATGCGCGACGTCGAGGTCAGCCAGAAGCTCTACACGTTCTTGCTCGAGCGTCACCGCGAGGCCGAGATCGTCGAGGCCTCGACGACCGTCGACAAGCGCGTGGTCGACCCCGCCTCGCTGCCCCATCGCATCGCGACGCCCAAGCGCGGTCGCCTTGCTGCGACCGGGCTGGTGAGCGCGCTGGCGGCCGCATTCGCGGCGGTGTGGCTGGCGAACGCGATGCAGCGACGCCTGCACACCGTCGAGGCGGTCAAGCGCGAGTTCCCGGTCGCGGTGTACGGCAGCGTGCCGGAGCTGGGACGCGGCGACAACGAGACCAAGGCCGAGGCCAAGCGCAACGGCGGCTCGGTGCGGGCGCGACTCGACCTCGACAACGTGTGGTCCCAGGCGCACGGCGTGGCGGCCGAGGCCTTCCGCGCGCTGTGTGTGAGCGTGACGCTGGCCCCGGGCGCGCCGGGCCGCGGCCGCGTGGTGCAGATCACCTCGAGCCAGCCCGGCGAGGGCAAGAGCACCGTCATCGCCAACCTCGCGGTCGCGCTGCGCAAGTCGGGCGCGAGGGTGCTGGTGGTCGACCTCGACCTGCGCAAGCCGGTGCAGCACCGCCAGTGGAAGCAGCTGCGCGCGCCGGGCTACAGCGACCTCGTCGCCGCCGCCGGTGGCGACGACGCCGGTCGCAAGCTCGTGCACACGACGACCCCGTGGGAGGTCGATGTGCTGTGCGCGGGCTCGAAGCTACCCGACACGCTGTCGTCGCTGATGACGCCGCTGCTCGACGGCTTGCTCGCGCAGTGGGCCGCGCAGTACGACTACGTCCTGCTCGACAGCCCGCCGGCGTTCGTGCCCGACACCACCGTGGTCGCGAAGCACGTCGACCTGCTGCTCATGGTCGTACGTCCCGGTGTGGTCGAGCGCGCAAGCCTGCGCCAGGCCGTCGCGGCGCTGGAGCGCGTACAGGTGAACCGCGGCCTCGTGCTCAACGGCGTCACCCGTCGTCACTCCGAGGACTACTACGGCTCCAGCTACTACAGCTACGGGAACGTGTATGGCGAAGGCAGCGACGACGACCGCCGTGCCGTCGCGTCCTGAGCACGAGCCCGGCCGCGCCCGCCAGACTGGCTGGGCGCTGCTGGGGCGCGTGGCCTACGGCGCGTGTCAGCTGGGCCTCCTGGTCGCGATCACGCGGCTGGGTGGTCGCGCCGACATCGGTGACTTCTCGCTCGCGCTGGCGGTCACAGCCCCGCCGATGGTGTTCGCCAACCTGCAGCTGCGGGCGCTCTACGCCACCGACGTCGACGCTCGCTTCAGCTGGCGCAGCTACGCCATCGTGCGCGTGGTCGCCACCGCCTTCGCGCTGGTGGCCTGCGTGGCGCTGGCTGCCGCCCATCACGGCCAGGCCCGCTGGGCGATCGCGTGGCTGGCGGTCGCCAAGGCGGCCGAGACGCTGTCGGATCTCCAGCACGGGGTCTTCCAGCGGCGCGGTCGCATGGAGTGCTTCGGGCAGTCGATGACACTGCGCGGCGTCGGCAGCATCGCCGCGGTGGCGATCACGCTGGCGGTGGGCGCGGGCCTCTCGTGGGCGATGGCCGCGATGGCGCTGACGTGGATCGCCGCGCTCGCGCTGTTCGACTGGCCTCGCGCGCGCGCGCTCCGGGTGCCGGGTACCCGCGGCGACGCGACGGTGCGACTGCTGCTGCAGGGCCTGCCGCTCGGCACCGTGTTCCTGCTCGACTCGCTGCACCAGAACCTGCCGCGCTACTTCGTCGAGGCCACGCTCGGCACCGCATCGCTGGGCTTGTTTGCGCCGATGGCCTACATGGTCACGATCGGCAGCGCGTTTGCGTTCGCGATCGCGGCCCCCCAGGCCCCGCGCCTGGCCGAGCTCGCGCGACGCGGTCAGGCCCGCGAGCTGCTCGCCCGCACCCGCCGCATGTCGCTGCGAACCGGCGCGCTGGGCCTGGTCGGGGTCGCGCTGGCGTGGTCGTTGGGCGCGCCGGTGCTTGGCGTGGTGTTCGGCCCCGCTTGGGCGGCCGAGGCCCACACCCTGGTGGTGGTCGCGATCGCCGGCACCCTGCACTTCGCGATGGTGCCAGTGATGCTGGCGCTCACCGCCGCCCGTGCACTCGCGATCCAGCTGACGTGCTACCTCGCGGCGATCGTCGGCTGCGCGCTCGCGTGCGCGGCGTGGCTACCGACCGGAGGCATCGCAGCGGCAGCCAGCGCCAGCGCGATCGGCATGGCGTGCGGCCTCGTGACCGCCACGCTGGCGCTGCGTCGACGTGCGGCTGCGATGGAGGCCACCGCATGAACGGCCTGCGCGTCGCCCCCACCGCCGGGGCCCTGCTCGCGGGCTTGCTGGTCGCTGGTCGCTGGAGCTTCGCGCGCCTCGCCAACGAGCAGAGCAGCATGACCTTCGAGCCGCGGCTGTGGCTGGTGGCGCTGCTGCTCGCGCTGGCATTCGCGCCCGCGGCCGGACCGCTGCGCCCACTCACGCTGCGGGCACGCGCGGCGTGGGCGGGCTGGGCTGCGTTCTACGTCTACTTCACCATCTCGGTGGCGTGGGCGCCCGACCTGACGATGGCGCTCGACAAGGCCGCCGAGCTCGGCCTCGTCGCTGCTGCTGCCATGAGCCTGGTGCGGCTGTCGCGAAACAGCGACGTCGACGAGATCGCCGACGCGATGTGGCGCACGCTGGCCATCGTCTACGCGCTGTTTGCCGTGATGGCGCTGTCGAACTCCGACGCCGACTCGCGCCTGGCGGTGCTGGGTGGCGGCCCGAACGTGTTCGGCCGCAACATGGCGATCCTCGGGCTCATCTGCGTCGACGCGATCCTGCGGGGACGCGCCCGCGCGTTGGCGATCGTGGGCGTGTCGGTGGCCGGCATGCTCGTGCTGCTATCGGGCTCGCGCGGCGCGATGCTGGCGATCACCAGCGGCAGCCTGCTGCTGCTGTGGACCCACCGGCTCAAGCCCACACGCATCGTGCAGGCGGCGCTGGTGCTGCTGGTCGCGGCGGTGATCGCTGCCACCTTCACCGACGTTGGCCGCGCGGCGGTCGAGATGTTCCGCGAGCGGGTCGTACGACTGACGCTCGAGGAGGAGCACGACAGCGGGCGCTCGCAGATCTACGACGACGCGATCGCGCTGGGCTGGCGCGGGCCGATTTATGGCGACGGCCTGGCCGGGTTCCCGGCGCGCGGCTACTTCGTGTATCCCCACAACATCGTGCTCGAGGCCTGGGCCGAGGGCGGTGCGATCGGTGTGCTGCTGCTGCTGCTGGCGCTGCGCGGCCCCGCGGCGCTGGTGCTGCGGCGCCCACTCGGCGCGCCGCCGCTCGAGCTGTCGGCCTTCGTCGCGCTGCTGCTGGGCGCGCAGTTCTCGGGCGACTTCTTCGACTCCCGCGCGATGATCTTGCTGGGCCTGCTGGCGGTGCTCCGATTCGAACGCCCACGCCGCTGATGGGCGCCGCGCACCGCCCTCCGGGCACAAAAGCGGCACCGAACGCTGGCGCGACGCCCCGCACCGCGCCACATGGAATCCGTGCCGCCCGACGCTTTCGCCCCCGCGACCCCGCAGGTCTCGCTCGAGCCGCCGCCCCGCACCGCGCCCGGCTGGCCAGTCTTCGAACCCGACGAGATCGCAGCGGCCTCGGCGGTGCTCGCGAGCGGCAAGGTCAACTACTGGACCGGCGGCGAGGGCAAGCGCTTCGAGCAGGAGTTCGCGGCGTGGCACGGCGTGCCCCATGCGCTCGCGATCGCCAACGGCACGCTCGCGCTCGAGCTGGCGCTCTTGGCCCTCGACGTCGGGCCCGGCGACGACGTCATCGTGCCCGCGCGGACCTTCATCGCCAGCGCGAGCGCAGCGGTCGCTCGCGGCGCGCGGGTGGTCTGCGCCGACGTCGATCGCGACAGCGGGGTGATCACACCGGCGACCGTCGCCGCCGCGATGACCCCGGCGACGCGCGCGATCGTGGCGGTGCACCTGGCGGGCTGGCCGGTCGACATCGACGCGATCCGTGCCGCGGTCGCGGGGCGCAACATCGCGATCATCGAGGACTGCGCGCAGTCCCACGGCGCCAGCCTGCGCGGACGCAAGACCGGCGCGATGGGTGACATCGCGGCCTTCTCGTTCTGCCAGGACAAGATCATGACCACCGCCGGTGAGGGCGGCATGGTCACCACCGCCGATCATGGGCTGTGGTCGCGCATGTGGAGCTACAAGGACCACGGCAAGGACTGGGACGCGGTGCACCGCACCGATCACCCGCCGGGATTCCGCTGGTTGCACGCCAGCTTCGGCAGCAACTACCGCATGACCGAGCTGCAGTGCGCGATCGGCCGGCTGCAGCTGGGCAAGCTGGCGTCGTGGGTCGCGAGGCGCCAACGCTCGGCCGCGATCCTCCGCGAGCAGTTGGCCGGCATCGCCGGCGTGCGCGTGCCGTGGCCGTCCGACGAGATCGAGCACGCGCACTACCGCTTCTACGCCTACGTGGTGCCCGAGCGCCTGCGCGAGGGCTGGAGTCGCGATCGCATCGCGGCCACGGCGACCGCGGCCGGGGTCGCGTGCATGCAGGGCAGCTGCGGCGAGATCTACCGCGAGCAGGCGTTCCCCGCGGCGTGGCGGCCCGATGCACCGTTGCCGGTCGCCGCCGAGCTGGGCCGCACCAGCCTCGCGATGCTGGTGCACCCGACCCTCGACGACGACGACGTCCACCATGCCGGCCGCACGCTGGCGGAGATCCTGCGGGCCGCGACCCGCTGACGGAGGCCTCGCGATGCTCGGTTCGATCTATCGCAGGTTCGGCAAGCGGGCACTCGACGCAGGCGTCGCCGCGGCTGCGCTGGTCGCCACCGCGCCACTGCTCGCGGGCGTGGCCGCCGTGGTCCGCGTGGGCCTGGGCGCACCGGTGCTGTTCCGGCAGCGCCGACCGGGGCGGCACGGCAAGCCCTTCACGCTGGTGAAGTTCCGCAGCATGACCGACGCGCGCGGCCCCGACGGCCGGCTGCGCAGCGACGGCGAGCGGCTGACGGGACTCGGTCGATGGCTGCGCGCCAGCAGCCTCGACGAGCTGCCCGAGCTGTGGAACGTGCTGGTGGGCGACATGAGCCTGGTCGGGCCCCGCCCGCTGCTGATGCAGTACCTCGAGCGCTACGACGCCCGTCAGGCCCGTCGCCACGACGTGCGACCCGGCCTGACCGGGCTCGCGCAGGTACGCGGTCGCAATGCGATCGACTGGCAGACCCGCTTCGACTACGACGTGCGCTACGTCGAGTCGCTGTCGCTGCGCGGCGACCTGAAGATCCTCGCCGAGACCGTGCGCCTGGTGCTGCGTCGCGATGGCATCAGCGCGGCGGGCGAGGCCACCTGCGCCGAGTTCACCGGCAACACGAAGGAGCGCGCAGCGTGACCGGCATCGTCGTGCTCGGTGCCGGCGGCCACGCCCGCGAGATCGCCGACGTGGTGCTCGCCTGCGCCGCCGCCGGCCAGGGCTACGAGCTGATCGGCTACGTCGACGACAACCCGGCGACGCACGGTCGCGCGCTCCACGAGGGCACCGTGCTGGGCGGCATGGCGTGGTTCGACGGCCGCGACTGTCACGACCTGCGGGTCATCAGCGGCATCGGCTCGCCCGCCACCCGCCGCCGCGTCGTCGCTGCCGCGCTCGCACGCCAGCTCGAGTTCGTCACCCTCGTGCATCCCCACGCGCAGCTCACCCGCCACGTCCGCCTCGGCGACGGCGTCGTCATCACCGCCGGCTGCGTGCTCACCAACGGCATCACCATCGGCGCGCACACCCACGTCAACCGCTGCACCACCGTCGGCCACGACTGCGTGGTCGGCGAATTCGTCCACCTCGCGCCGGGCGTCGTGCTCTCGGGCAACGTCACCGTCGAGGACGACTGCGACCTCGGCACCCACGCGACCGTGATCCAGGGCCTGCGCATCGGCCACGGCACCATCGTCGGCGCGGGCGCGGTCGTGGTCGAGGATCTGCCAGCGGCGTGCACCGCCGTCGGCGTGCCGGCGCGAGTGATCAAGCGCCGCGCGGCGTGATCGCGCCGCTCACCACCCGCGCATCCAGGCCTGCGATCGGTACCGGTCCCACCCATCCGCGAGCACCGTGACCACCGGGCCATCGAGCGGCATCGTGCGCGCGAGCGTCACTGCGGCCGCGACGTTGGTGCCCGACGAGCCGCCGACGAGCAGGCCCTCCTCGCGGACGAGGCGGCGCACCATCGCGAAGCTGTCGGCGTCGTCGACCGAGACCGCGGCGTGCACGAGCGTGCGATCGAGGTTGGCGGGCGGCACCGAGGCGCCGATGCCCTCGACGAGGTAGCTGCCGTCGGGCCCGAGCGTGCCGGTCTCGATCCACTGCGCGAGCGCGGAGCCGGTGGGGTCGGCGAGCACGATCTTCGCGTCGGGGCACGCGCGACGCAGCGCCCGCGCGACGCCGGTCAAGGTGCCGCCGGTGCCGGCGCCCGCCACGAAGGCGCCGATGCGACCGCCGGTCTGCTCGAGCAGCTCGACGGCGGTGGTGTGCTCGTGGACCGCAGGGTTGGCCGGGTTCTCGAACTGCTGCGGCGCGAACCAGCCGTGCTCGCGCGCGAGCCGGGCGGCGGTGTTGCGGAAGTTCTCGGGCGCCGACGGTGGTGCGTTGGGCACCACGATGACCTCCGCGCCGAGCAGGCGCAGCGACTCGCGCTTGTCGACCGACATCTTCTCGGGCAACACGCACACGAGTCGGTAGCCGCGGACCGCGGCCACCAACGCCAGGCCAACGCCGGTGTTGCCGGCCGTCGCCTCGACGATGGTCATGCCCGGGTGCAGCAGCCCCCGCGCCGCCGCGTCGTCGAGGATCGCCTTCGCCATCCGGTCTTTCACGCTGCCGCCGGGGTTGCAGTGCTCACACTTCGCGAGGATCGGCACCGGCAGCCCTGCGCCGATGTGCCGCAGCTGCACGAGCGGCGTGCCACCGATCGCCGAGAGCAGATCCACCGCGCGCGAGCATACCCCTTGCCGCACGCATCGGTGGCACACTGGACGCTCCGGTCACCTGCGCTGCTGCTCGAAAGGACCTGCCATGCGACGATCACTGCCCCCGCTGCTGCTCGCCCTGCTGCCGCTCGCCTGCGCGAGCGAGGACGGCAGTGATGCCGCCGACTCGACCGGTGATGGCGGCGCCGCGACGCTGACCGCGACCAGCACCGCGTCGACCACCGCGTCGACCACGGCGGGCACGACCGCGAGTACCACCGGCACCGGCGGCCCGAGCGATGGCTCGAGCGGAGCGACCTCCTCGAACGACGCCAGCTCCGATGGCGGCGGCAGCTCCGGGGGTGCCGCGACCAGCTGCGCCGACTATCTCTTCTGCGAGGACTTCGAGGCCGGCAACCCCGGCGAGACCCCGCCAGGCTGGACGGAGCACTTCGGCTGGGATCAGAGCGGCTCACGGGCACAGCTCTCGAACGAACAGGCCCACGGCGGCGGGCAGTCGCTCAAGAGCGCCGTCGGGACCAACGGCCAATTCCGCGTCGAGCACGACCTCGCCGAGCTCGGCGATGCGGTGAGCCACCACTGGGGCCGCATCTTCTACAAGGTCAAGACGCCGGTGTCGCTCGACGGCATGTACGTGCACAACACGTTCGTTGCGTTCGGCCGCCCCGAGACCAGCAACGGCGCCGAGTCACGCCTGGTCGACACCGTGATGGCGCCCGATGGCACCCACCAGTTCCTCTTCAACGTGCCCGACGATTCCTGCTGCGCGGGCTCGTCCTACGACTTCACCTACGACGACGCCTGGCACTGTGCCGAGTGGTACGTCGATGGCGCCACGGCGAGCTTCCAGTTCTTCTACGACGGCACCGAGGTCACGGACATCGCGCTCAGCGGGGTCGGCGACGCGTACATCGAGGACTTCACGTCGATCATCGTCGGCTGGATCGACTATCAGTCGCCCAGCACGCCCAACGAGGGGTGGTCCGACGACCTCGCGATCGACGACAGCCGCATCGGCTGCAACTGAGCGGGCCCGCGCGGGCGACCGCCGGCGCCGGGCGAGAGCTCCCTGCCCGACGCGCAGCGACGCGGGCGGTGGTAGGCTCGCATCCGTCGATGCAACGCAGGATCGCCGTCGTCGTGTTCTCGTTCGCCGCGCTCGCCTGCGGCCCGCGTCAGCGCGCGACGCAGCCGCTGGCGCAGCCCGTCGCGCCGCGACCCAACACGCTCGCGTGTCCGACGGGTACCACCGCCCACGGCGACGTCACGCAGCGGGCGTGGTGCGAGCGCAGCGACGGCGCCATGCATGGCCCCGTGCGCGCCGTGTTCTCCTCCGGCGCCCTGGCGCTCGAGGGCAGCTACGACGCGGGCGTGAAGCACGGCCTGTGGCGCAGCTACTACGACGGCGGGCAGCTGCGCAGCGAAGAGCACTACGATCGTGGCAAGCCGATCGGCACCTGGGTGACCTACTTCGCCGACGGTCGGCGAGCGACCGAGTCGCTGCAGCGCGACGATGGCAGTGTCGCCTTCCGCAGCTTCGACGAGACTGGCCGCAAGCTGCGACAGGGCGTGCTGGTCGATGGTGTCGAGCACGGCGAGTGGACCGAGTGGGATGCCGCGGGCACCGAGCTGCACTCGCGCTGGGACCACGGTCGCAAGACCACCGCGTCCTCGGGCGCATCGCCGTCGATCGGCGTCGCGTCGTGCGACGAGTACATCACCAAGTTCGTGGTCTGCGTCGAGCAGAACGTGCCCGAAGCTGCCCGAAAGCAGATGATGGAGGCGATCGAGGCCTCGGCAACGGCTTGGCGGGAGGCCGCCGCCGGCCCGGGACGCGACGGGCTCGAGGCGGCCTGCCGCACTGCGATCGACGCGGCACGGCAGGCGACCACGGCGATGGGCTGCAGCTGGTGAACCGTGCGCCGCGCGGGCGCGCCCGCTACCTGCGATTGTCGAGCGGCACGCCGTAGGCCCAGTCGGTCGCCTGCACGCTGGTGTGGCAGCCGATGCAGAAGCCGACCTGCCCGGTCTCGTGCACGGTGCCATCGGCGTCGAGTCGGCCCCACCACCAACCGCCGCTGGTCGAGGTCGGATCGCCCTTGGCCATGACGGTGTAGCCGGTGACCACGCCCGCGTCGTCGAGGTGCTCCTTGAGCAGCATGGCGCCGTCGGGGAAGCTCACCGACGGGGCCGCGCCATCGGGATCGATCATGCCGTAGAGGTCGACCGCCTCGGAGCTCGCCCACATCTGGACGGTCTTCGCGAGCCCGTGCTCGCTCGCGCGGCCCTCGGCGCTGATCTGCGTGAAGCTGGCCTGGTAGTCCATCGCGCGCGCCAGCACGGCCTGCTCGTCGAAGCCGCCGCCGCCGTCGCTCGAGTCCGCGGCGGTGTCGCCGGAGCCGTCGTCGTCGCCGTCCGCGGCGGTGCACGCCAGCGCGAGCACGAGCGGCAGCAGCGACCGGCGTCGCGTCGCGATCATGGTCCGCTTCATCGTCATGGTCATGGTCATGGTCATGGTTCGTCAGGCTCCCTGCGCGCACGCGCGCTCGTTGCTTCGACCTCGAACAGGACACCCGCCTGCTCCAACACCGACCGCGCCGCCGCGATCGCGGCCGGCTCGAGCTCGGCGAGCAACGGCGGCAACGGCAGGCCACAGCGCTCGGCCAGCGCCGCGAGCCCGGCGACCTTGGGCCGGAAGACCCCGAGCGCCTGCGTCCGCGCGTGGCGAAACACGAACACGAGCGTGGGCTTGTCGCCGTCGCCCATGGCCTCGCCGCGGCGGTACTGCTCGACGACCGCGGGCACATCGAAGCTGTACTGCCGCACGAACAGGCGCCGCTCGAGCCCGTCCTTCGTCACCAGATCGGCGTCGTCGGGCACGTCGGGCGCGTGGTAGGCCCGCACCCGCAGCCACTCGTAGTCGGCGAGCTGGGCCCAGCGGGTCGCACCGCCGTGGGGCTGCGCGGCGATCCAGCTCGGGAACGACGCGCCGAAGCGATTCGGGTCGCTACCGGTCGGCGGGTGCGCGAGCGCGTAGGCCGACACGACGTCGTCCCACGCTGGCGTGGCCGCATGCACGATCGCCGCCCGCGTGGCCGGGAAGACGTCGCGCAGCACCTTGTCGAGGTTGCGCCGCACGAGCGTGGTGTAGAAGCCGAGGTTGGCGGTGCCCGACGGGCTGGGGCCGAGCACGACCTCGGTCACCGCTGCACTGCAGTGCCCCAGCAGCATCGGCCGCAGGTGCGCGAAGAAGCCCTCGAGCGCCGCTTCGGTCATGCTACCTCCGCGGCGGCCACGATGCGGCGTTGGATCGCACGGGCGCGATCGGCCTCGTCGAGCACGCGCGCCAGCGGCGGGATCGCGTTGTCCCACTCCACCAGGGTCGGCAGTGCGCCACGGCGGGCGATGACGGCCTCGTACATGCGCCAGACGATGTCGTGCACCGGCGCGCCGTGGTTGTCGATGCGGCGGCCGTCCTCGAGCACCGAGCCGGCGAGGTGCACCTGTACGGCGTGCTCGAGCGGCAGTGCGTGCAGCAGCTCGAAGGGGTCGCGTCCGAAGTTGCTGGCGTTCACGAACACGTTGGCGACGTCGAGCAGCAGCCCGCAGCCAGCGCGCTCGATGACCTCGCGGACGAACGCGCCCTCGTCGTCGACCGAGCCGGGCATCACCGCGTAGTAGGTGATGTTCTCCAGCGCCAGCGGCCGTTGCAGGCGGTCCTGCAGCTCGCGCACGCGCGCCGCGGTGTGCTTCGCCGCGGCCGTGCACCACGGCAGTGGCAACAGATCGTAGAACGCGGTGCCCGCGATGCTCGCGTAGCACAGGTGATCGGAGTAGGTGACCGAGCCGAGCTCGTCCATCAACGCTCGCAGCGATGCGATCGCTCCCGGCTCGAGGGGATCGGGCCCGCCCGGCGACATCGACACGCCGTGGGTGGCGATCGGCCAGCGCTCGGCGCACGAGCGCAGCACCTGCCGCGGCCAGCCGCCATGCCCGACGTAGTTCTCCGGCGTGATCTCGAGGAAGTCGAGCTGCCGCTCGCACGCGAGCAGCTCGGCGTAGTGTTCGCGACGCAGGCCGATGCCCACGCCGGCAATCGGGCGCGCGTGCATGTTGCGGTGTTCCTCGGGAGCGCGCGGAAGGACGAGGATCCGGGAGCGCACGCCTTCCGCACGCGCACGCTCCCGCGCGGGCCGATCAGCCGGTCGAGGTCGATCCGGGGCAACCGGCCGTGGTGCCGGGGCAGCCCGCCGTCGTGCCGGGGCAGCCCGCCGTGGTGCCGGGGCAGCCCGCCGTCGTGCCGGGGCAGCCCGCCGTCGTGCCCGGGCAGCCTGCCGTCGTGCCGGGGCAACCCGCGGTCGTGCCGGGGCAGCCCGCCGTCGTGCCGGGGCAGCCCGCCGTCGTGCCGGGGCAGCCCGCCGTCGTCCCGCTCATCGTGTTGCTGGCCGACATCATGTTGGTGCTGTCGTCGTTGTCGTCGTCCTCGCCGCACGCAGGCGCGAACACGACGGTGGCGGACAGCGCGAGTGCTTCGAGAACGGCTTTCAGGTCAGTCTTCATCGGTGTCGTCCTTGGGGCCCGTCGAGGGTTCGCGGCGGGTATTCCAAGGTGCAGACCGCGGTTACGCGGGCTGCAGATTTTTTCGACACGGTCCCGCGCCCGCGCGCCGCCACCCTTGGATTCACCCGTCACAGGGCGCGAGCGTCGGGGCGAATGCGGTCTTCGCCGCATCATCCATGGCGCCCACGAGCAGCCGGCGAGAGGCACAGATCGCGTCGGCGCGTGCCGCATCGGTGCGACGCAACACCTCCCAGTCGAGGCTCGCGACCGGCACGCCACCATCGACGCAGCGCCAACGCATGACGCCATGACGGACCTCGGCGCGTTCGGCCGGCGCGCCGTCGCAGCTCGCGGTGATCGCTGGATCGTCGAGGTTGCGATCGAAGCCGCCGTAGGCCTCGACCGGCTGGCGATCCCGCATCACGGACATCGGCGCGAACAGGCCGCTCGCATCGGTGCCGCGGAACACCGGGCCGTAGGCATCGACCACGGTCGCGTCGGGCCGCGCCTCCGCGTGGCAACCATCGCAGTCGTTGCGCTCGGCGAAGCCATCGAGGGCGCGACGTCGCGGGCCCTCCTGCATGCGCGTGAACGGTGGCAGGCCGGCGAGCCGCTCGAGCATCGCCGCGGTTGCGGCCTGCTGCGCGGGCGCCACGTCGCACGGCCACTGCATCCCCACCAGCGGCGCATCCGGCCGCTCCTCGATCGGTCGCAGCACGTGGTGCGTGCAGCTGCCATCGGCCTCGAAGCGACTGCCACGGACGTCGACGAGGCGTCGCGCCTCGCCCTCGCCGGCGTACTCCAGGCGATCGGCCTGCGTGCCGGGCCCGAAGCGCAGCCGCGGCACGCCGTCGTCGCCGAGCTGCAGGCCGACCGGCGCGGTGCCGAGCGCGATCCACACCTCGACATCGTCACGGCTCGCCGACGGCGACGGCATGTGCACCGGCGTCTCGAGCCGCGCGAAGCCCTCGCCCCAGTGCGCCACGGGGTCCTCGATGCGGAGCTCGACGACCCCGTCGGGCGGACGCTGGCACCCGACCAGCGCCAGCGCAAGCGCCATGCCGCAGGCCGCGGTCAGCGACCGATCATCGACTCGACGCACTGCACGGCCGTTGGCGAACCCCACTTGCGTGCATTGATGTATGCCTGGCGGATGGTGCCGGTTTCATCGACGAAGTAGGTATCGGGCAGCTTCGTGGTGCCGAAGTCGGTGTGGACCTGCTCGTTGGGGTCCCACAGCACCTTGACGTGGGTATCGGCCATCGACATCCGCGCCAGGAACGGCTCGATGACGTCGGGGGACTTGTCGATCGACAGCGCGATGACGACCACGTCGTCGCGGCCGGACAGGCGCTCGGCGAGCTGGTGCACCTGCGGCCACTCCGTGATGCACGGCGGCACCACGTGGCCCAGAAGTTGAGCACCACCAGCTTGCCGCGGAAGTCGGACAGCTTGACCTCGTTGCCCTGCAGGTCCTGCACGACGAAGTCGGGCGCGACGGTGTCACGCTCCTCGGGGGCGAGCGCATGGCAGACGGCGTCGTTCTGACGCGCAACCGCGGGCAGCAGCGCCCACGCGAAGCCGAACACCAGCAGGCCGCCGAGCGCGACGTAGACCGCGTAGGCCAGCGCGCCCAGGGGATCGAGCCCGCTGCGCGGGGGTGCCGGCGTGGGGGATGCGCTCGACGGGGTCATGGCGCCTTGGCCTCGGCCGTCGCGGGGTGGGTCTGCGCGTGGTCCATGATCGCTGCGAACACCTGCTCGCGCGGGATGCCGCCTTCGATGAGCTTCTGCGCGCCGGCGCGCTCCTCTTCGATCACGCGCTCGTAGACCTCGAGCGGCTGGGCGCCCCGCACCGCGCGGCCGTTCACGAACGACTGCGGCGTGCCGCCGATGCCGAACGCGTGGGCGAGCGCCTCGTCCTCTTCGATGCGGGTGTCGAGCGCGGCGTCGGCCATGTCGGCGGTGAAGCGCTGCACATCGAGGCCGATCTCGCGGGCGAACTCGGCGAAGTCGCCATCGTCGCCGAGCCGCTCCTGGGCGGCGAAGAAGGCGTCGTGCATGGCCCAGAACTGGCCCTGTCGGTCCGCCGCGAGCGCGGCCTTGGCGGCCTCGCGTGCGCGCGGATGCATCGGCAGCGGAAGGTTGCGGAAGACCACGCGCACGTCGGGGTGCTTCTCGACCAGCTGGTGCATCACGCCGGCGAAGCGGCTGCAGAACGGGCACTGGAAGTCGGAGAAGACCACCACCGTGACCAGCGCGTCGGCGGGCCCCAACGCCGGGCGGCCATCGGCGGGCACCCGATAGTGCGCGTTGGGATCGAGCCCACCGCCGTCACCCTTGCTGCGATCGTCGCGCGCGAGCGCGTCCTTCATCATCGCCTCGTACACGCCCGCGCGAGGGACCCCGCTGCGCTCGACCTGCTCGGCGGCGTCGAGCTCGGCCTCGATCACGCTGCGCCACTGCGCGGCGTTCATCTTGCCGGCGTAGCGATGGCCGTTCACGAAGAACGCCGGCGTGCCGCTCACGCCGAGGCGACCACCGGCCTGCTGGTCGTCGTCGACCGCCTTCGCCGAGGCGTCACTGCCCATGTCCTGCATGAAGCGCGCGACGTCGAGCCCGAGCCCACGCACCTCGCCCTCGAGCCCGTCGAGCTCGGCCTTGTGCTCGAACAGCCACGCGTGCATCTCCCAGAACTTGCCCTGCTGCAGGGCCGCCCACGCCGCACGCGCGGCGGGTTGGGCCTTGGGATGGCTCGTCAGTGGGTAGTGCTTGTAGATGAGGCGCACGTCCTCGTCGTAGTCGGCGACCACGTCGTCGAGCGGACCGGCCGCCTGCGCGCAGTAGGGGCACTGGTAGTCCGCGAACTCGACGATCGTCACCAGCGGCTCGCTGGCACCGCGGGTCGGCTCGTCGCCGCGCAGCGCGACCCGAAAGCGCGGGCCCTCCTCGATCGCGACGTCCTGGCTGCCACGGTTGTTGATCCACTGGCCGACGAAGAAGCCGCCGCCGAGCGCAGCGACGAAGCCGAGCACGCCGCCGATCGAACTCGCGCGCTTCTTGGGCGCAGGCGGCGTGGCACCGGCGTCGTTGGCCGAGCCACGCGCACCACCTGCGTCGTCACCGGGCCGCGCATCGCCGTCGGCCTCGTGCGCCGACGCGGGGCTGTCAGGGGCTGGAGGGTTTGTCGCTCACGGGTGCGCGAAGCTTACGTCATGGTCGCGCCCCCGTGCACACCCGGCCGCGAAACCGCGCGGCACCGCGGCAAAGATCGCCCCCATGGCGTCGTGCGTGCGCCCCGTCGGACCTCGCGCGCCCTGGTGCGTGCTCTCGGCGCTTGCGCGCGGGCTGCTGGTCGCGGCGTCAGAACGCGCGCGCTGGCGCCTTCGCCTGCCCCGCCGCCGCCTTCATGATGCGCGCGTGGACCTCGGCGCGGGCGCTGCCGGCGTCGATCAGCTTCTGCGCCGCGGCGCGCTCGCGCTCGATGATCTGTGCCAACACCTCGGGCTTGGGCGCGCCGGAGAACGCGATGCCGTTGATGAAGCAGCTCGGGGTCCCACGCACGCCGAGCATGGCACCGGCGCGCTCGTCGTCCTCGACCCGCGCGGCGGTGGCGGGATCGTCGAAGGCGGCCGCGAATGCGTCGACGTCGAGACCGAGTGCGCGCGCGTGGCCGATGACGTCCTCGCGCGTCATGTGCGAGCGATCGCCGAACAAGCGGTCGTGCATGGCCCAGAAGTGGCCCTGCTTGCCGGCCGCCAGCGCAGCGCGAGCGCCGGTGACCGCGTTGGGGTGCATCGGCAGCGGCTTCTGCTTGAACACCACCCGTACGTCCTCGGGATAGTTCGCCACCAGCTCGTCGAGCATCTGCGCGAACGTGCCGCAGAACGGGCACTGGAAGTCGCTCCACTCGACGATGGTCACCAACGGCGCGCTCGCCCCCTTGGCCGGGTCGTCGGCGGCGATGGTCACGACCACCCGCTCGCCCTCGACCAGCTGCGAGAGCCGATCGTCGACCGCGTCCTGCTCCACCAGCGCGGGCAGCTGAGGATCGGGCTTGCTGTCGGGGCGGCAGGCGGCGGCCGACAGCGCGATCGCGAGGAGCAGTCGACGCGGTGTCATCGGTTGGGGAACTCCGACTCGGGGATCGCCTCGGCCATGTCGGTCGCGAAGCGCTTGGACTTGGGGGTCGTGGCGGCCAGCGACGTGGCGCGCGCGAGCTCCTCGTCGACGACGCCCGAGAGCGTGCCGGGCACGAAGCCGCCGAGGTAGCGCCCGTTGACGAAGTAGCCCGGCGTGCCGTTGACGCCGACTGCGACCGCGAGCTTCTCGTCGGCCGCGACCACGGCCTCGGTCGCGGGGTCGTCGAGTGCGGCGAGGAACGCCGCCTCGTCGAGCCCGAGCTCCTTCGCCCACGCGATGAAGCTGCTGCGACCGACCGCGCCTTCGTGGGCGAGCAGGCGATCGTGGAACTCCCAGAACTTGCCCTGCTGCCCCGCCGCGAGCGCGGCCTTGGCTGCGCCGCGCGCTGCGGTGTGGATCGGCAGCGGTAGCTGACGCACGCTGTACGCGACGTCGCTGCGGTGGCGCTCGAGCAGCGCAGCGAGCTCCTCCTTCCACGCCTTGCGACAGAACGGGCACTCGAAGTCCACGAACGCGACGATCACCACCGGCGCGTCGGCCTCACCGCGCAGGCCCGACGCGCCCGGCTCGATGCGGTAGCGCGCGTCGCCACGGGGCTCGATGATCGTGGTCGACTTGGCGGCCTGCGCCTGCGCCTGCGCCTGGTCCCGCTCGGCCCGCAGGGCCGCCGCGGCCTCGGGCTCACCGACCCGCTTGGTCGCGGCCGTGCGCATCATCGTCGCGTAGAGCTCGGCCCGCGGCACGCCGTCGTCGAGCAGGCGCGCGCGCGCTTGATCTCTTCGTCGAGGATGCCGTGCAGCGTGGCCTCGTCGACGTAGCCCGCGAGGTACAGCCCGTTGATGAACATCGACGGCAGTCCTGCGACCCCCAGCGTGGTCGCGCTGCGACGGTCGCGGATGCGACGGGCGGTCTGCGTGCCGGTGTCGAGGTCGTCGAGGAAGCGCGGCACGTCGAGCCCGAGCGCCTCGGCGTGGGCGCGCAACGTCGGCCGATCGAAGTCGCCGCCCTGCGCGAACAGGCGCGCGTGCATCTCCCAGAACTTGCCCTGCGCCTCGGCGGCCAGCGCCGCCTCGGCGGCTTGCTCCCCCGCGGCCGTGGCCCGGCACGGTGAAGCTGCGCACGACCACGCGCAGATCGTCGCCGTAGTCCTCCAGCAGGTGCTCGAGCTCCTGCCACAGCCGTGCGCACGGCGGACAGCCGTAGTCGCTGTAGACCACGATGGTGACCAGCGGCGCGGTGCCGCCCTTGGCGTGGTCGTCGTCGGTGAGCTCGACGCGGAAGCGCTCGGCGTCGATGCGGATGCCGGTCGCGGCCCCCTCGGCCTTGGCCTCGTCGCCCTGCTTGGGGCAGCCCACCAGCAGCGTCAACGCGGCCAGCCATGACGCCGCGCGTCGATGCCCAGACGCCGCGCGTCGATGCCCAGACGCCGCGCGTCGATGCCCAGACGCCGCGCGTCGATGCCCACGCGATGGCGGGCACGCACCGTGAGGCGCTACCGGCGTCGTGCGTGACCGCGTGGAGCCTGTCCGCGTCATGCCAGCACGATGCACGACGGGGTCCACGAACGCAAAGCCCACGTGGCGGCTGCCGACGTGGGGCTTCTTGTTTCGGAGCGGGAGACGGGACTCGAACCCGCGACTTCAACCTTGGCAAGGTTGCGCTCTACCAACTGAGCTACTCCCGCAGGGAGTTCGAGGGTGCGGACTGTACCCGCGCCGCACAGGGAGTCAAGCAGAACCTTGCCGCGCGGTGTGCGTTCGCCCAGGCCCTCCGTGCATGCACGAGCCATGCATGGATGCGGCATTCGCAAGGCGAGGTTCCCCGCCGTGGTTGCGCCCGGGAAGCATTCGGGATATGCCGCGATTCAAGGCGTTCTCCCATGCAGCAGGCCCATCTCCCCGATCGGACTCCTGGGCGCCAGCGGCTACGCTGGCCAGGTCCTCCATGCACTACTCATGCAGCATCCCCGCATGCGGCCAGTGGTGTTCGAGCCCGCCATGGTCCGCGAGGGTCCCAGCGAGCGCGCCATGGATCTCGCGCGCGACTGCGCCGCGGTGGCGTTGGCCCTGCCCGACGAGGCCGCCCTCACCTGGTCCGATGCGCTGGTGGCCGCCGGAGTCAAGGTCATCGATCTCTCGAGTGCGCAGCGGCTCGCGGCCGGCGTGCACTACGGCCAGCCCGAGCTGTTCGGTGCGCCGCCATCGGGCACCAAGGTGGTGAGCAACCCTGGCTGCTACCCGACCGCCTCGCTGCTGGTGCTCGCGCCGCTGCTGCGCGCGGGACTCATCGCGCCGCAGATCGCGATCCACGGCGCGAGCGGGACCTCGGGCGCCGGCAAGGCGCTGCGCGAAGATCTCCACTTCAGCGAGCTGTTCGGCAACACGTTCCCGTACAAGGTCGGCAGCCACAAGCACATCGACGAGATCGCGACGCGCTTGGGCGCGGAGATCTCGTTCGTCACGCAGCTGCTGCCGATCGTGCGCGGGCTCGCGATCACGGCGTTCGTCCGCACCGAACACGCGCCCGCGCAGCTGCACGCCGCGCTCGCGTCGCACTGGGCCGACGCGCCGTGGATCACCGTGCTCGACGCCCCCGATCAGGGCCTCGGCGTGCGTGGCGTGGTCGATACCCACGACGCCGTGCTCGCCGTCGGCCCAGTCGCCCACGGCGGCCTGGTGCCGGTGTTCGCCACCATCGACAACCTCATGCGCGGTGCCGCCAGCCAGGCGCTGCACAACCTCAACCTGTGGCTGGGGCTGCCCGCCGGGCTCGGCCTGCCGCCGCCGCGTTCGCGCCGCCTCGCGAACATGTGAGCCAGGCCTGTCCGTCCAGCGCACGCCGAGCCCGGCGCTGCGTCGTCCTCGTTTTCGCCTAACGTCGCTCGAAGGAACGCGCCATGTCGACCGCTGCCACCGCCCCCGTCGTTCGCACCACGCACCAGCCCGGCGACGCCCTGCCGCAGGGCTTCACGTTCTCCGGCGTGCGCTGTGGCATCAAGCCCGGTCGCAGCGACCTCGCGCTGCTGCTGTGCTCGCCCGCGGCGGTGGCCGCCGGCGTCTTCACCAAGAACCCCATGCGCGCGGCGTGCTGCGATCGCAACGCGACGTTGGTGCCGAGCGGCAACGTCGCAGCGGTCATCGTCAACTCCGGCAACGCCAACGCGATGACCGGTGCGCAGGGTGCCAGCAACAACGCCAAGGTCGCCGCCGAGCTGGGCAAGCTGCTGGGTTGCGCGCCCGAGCGGGTGCTGACCGCGTCGACCGGTGTCATCGGCACGCAGCTGCCGGTCGACCTCGTGGTCGAGGCGCTCGATCCGTTGATCGCCGCCCACGGCGACGATCCGCGCGGCTTCGCCGAGGCCATCCTCACCACCGACACGGTCACCAAGTTCGCCGCCGTCGAGCTGCAGCTGCCGGGCGCCGACGTGCCGGTGCGACTGTTCGGCGTCGCCAAGGGCTCGGGGATGATCCACCCCAACATGGCGACCACGCTGGGCTTCGTGTGCACCGACGCCGCGGTGCCGCCGGCACTGCTTCAGTCGCTGCTCGGCCAGGCGATCCAGACCACCTTCAACGCGATCAGCGTCGATGGCGACACCTCGACCAACGACATGGTGCTGGTGCTGGCCAACGGCGCCTCGGGTGTGCACGTCGAGGACGACGCCAAGGTCGCGGCGTTCTCCGCCGGCCTGCACGGCGTGCTGCGCGAGCTCGCCAAGCAGGTCGCCCGCGACGGCGAGGGTGCCACGCGGCTGCTCGAGGTCGAGGTCACCGGCGCGCCCGATGTCGCCAGCGCCGCTGCGATCGCCCGCACCGTCGCCAAGAGCAGCCTCGTGAAGTGCAGCGTGTTCGCGGGCCAGCCGAACTGGGGCCGCATCGCGATGGCGGTCGGGCAGGCCGCGATCGAGCACGGCGGCGCCGTCACGCCGGCGACGCTGCGGATCGCCGCCGGCGGTCACGTGCTGTTCGACGGCGATCGCGACGGACGCGGCAGCGCGCACCTGCCCGCCGAGCTCAAGCGAGCGCTGCGCTCGGGCGAGGTCGCGTGGTCGATCGATCTCGGCATCGGCGACGCCAGCTTCACCGCGTGGGGCTGCGACATGACCTACGACTACGTGCGCATCAACGCCGACGACGCCAAGGGCATCGCAGTCGCCAGCAACGGCACGGTCTCGCGCAGCCTCAGCCTGTCGGCCTACTCGCCGCGGCTCAAGCAGCAGCTGCTGGTCGAGGGCCTCGGCTACGTGCGTCGCTTCACCGGCCTCAAGCTCATGGTCTACCTGCAGCCCGCCGCCCGCGGTCGCGGTGAGAGCATCGACGGGCTCGCGCAGGACCTCGAGCTGTGCCTCGACGCCGGCCTCAAGCCGCTGGTCATCGTGCCGGACAAGGAGGCCGCGGCGCGCATCGAGGCGCTGACCCACAGAGCGGCCACTTCGCGGCCATGGTCGCGCCCGATCCGATGTCGATCGGCACGCTGCTCGATCGCGGCCACCTCTGCATCCTCGTGCGCGAGAGCTCGGCGCCCGACGCCGTGGTCGAGCTCGCGCTCAAGATCGGCATCCACAAGCTGGTCGCGCTGGGCACCGAGGAGGGCCTGCGCGACGCCCACGGCACCGTGCAGCGGCTCTCGCCCGAGACCCTGCTGGCCGGCCTCGAGCGCGGCCGCTTCGACGACAGCGATCCCGATCTGCTGGTGCTCGCGCGCCACGCCGCGACCCGCGGCGTGCCCGCGCTGCATCCTCGACGCGCGCATGCCCCACGCGGTGGTCGGCGAGCTGTTCACCGACGACGGCGTCGGCACGCTGGTCACGCGGCAGGCGCTGGCGTAGATCCATCGCCGACGATGGAGTCCTCGAAGGCACGCCGCGCCGCGCTGCGCAAGCTGCTGGCCGGTGGTCAGGCCAGCACGCAGCTCGAGCTGTGTCGCTTGCTCGCCGAGCGTGGCCACACCGCCACGCAGAGCACCGTCAGTCGCGACCTGAAGCTGCTGGGTGCGATCCGCATGCCCCGCGAGGATGGCGAGACCGTCTACCACCTGCGGCCGCACATCCCGGTGGGCTTCCCCGCCGACATGGTGGTTTCGGTCGAGGCCAACGAGGTCGCCGCGATCGTGCGCACGCGCATCGGTCGTGCGCAGGCGGTCGGCCACGAGCTCGACGCGCTGCAGCTGCCGCTCGTGCTCGGCACCCTCGCGGGTGACGACACCGTGCTGGTGTTGCCGCGCAGCGTCGCGCAGATGCCCGAGCTGGTGCGGACGCTCCGACAGCTCGCGCAGCTGGTCTAGTACCATGCGACCCGATCGTCCCTCCGATCCCGCGCCGCGGCTGTGGCAGCACGGCGAGCACCGCATCGCCTACGTCGACGAGGGCGAAGGCCCGGCCCTGCTCGCGATCCACGGCCTACCCGGCAGCCACCGCGACTTCCGTTGGCTCGCGCCCGCGCTCGCCGGCCGTGCACGACTGGTGCGCATCGACCAGCCCTGCTTCGGCGGCTCCGGCGATGCCTCGCCGCAGTGGGCCGACGTCGCGCGCCTGCTCGCCCGCTTCGCCGCCGACGTCATCGGTGAGCGCCACGCCGTGCTCGGCCACTCCTTCGGCGGCCCCATGGCGACCGCGGTCGCGACCTGCACCGCCGCGCGCGAGCGTGTCGGCGCGATCGTGTGGCTCGCCTCCGCCGGCGTGCGACCGCACCGCGCCGTGCGACAGGTGATGCCGATCATCGGCGCCATCGATCGCCTGCGCCCGGTGCCCGTGCTCGGCCGCGCCCTGCTGCATGGTTGGCGAGGGGTCCTGCGCGCCAGCGGCTTCCCCTCGAGCATCACCGCCGACGACGTCGCGCGCACCAGCGCCCTGCTCTCGCGCTTCGACTTCGACCGGCACCGCCGCGCGGTGAGCGAGCTCGTCGAGCGCGGCGTGCCAACCTCGCGGCATGGACGCAGGACGACCCCTTCGTCGAGCCCGCCCGCTGCCAGGAGCTCGCCGACCTCGCCCCGCCCGGCCCCCGACTCACCTGGCCGACCGGCGGCCACAACCTGCAGAAGACCTGGGCCGTCGAGCTCGCCGACGCGCTCGTGCCGTTCCTGCACGCGCACCTGCGCTGACGCTGGGCACCGGCTCCCGCGCCCGCGCGAGCGTCCGAGAGGAACCGCTTGACCTTTGCCTCCGGTCTGGGCAGTCTCCGGGCCCCATTCCGAAGTAGCTCAGTCGGTAGAGCAGGCGGCTGTTAACCGCCGGGTCAGGGGTTCAAGTCCCTCTTCGGAGCCATTTTTCTCTCGTCGCCAACAAACGGCGAGGGTCGGTAAACAGAAGCCCCCAAGGAGCGATCCGAGGGGGCTTCGCCGTTTCTCCCCAGAACTCCGGGCGTTTCGCGCGCTGCGCGTGCTGCGGCGCCGCTCTCGCGCGTGCTCGCAGAGAGCGCCGAGCGAGCTCGATGAGCGCCGCGTGGGACAGCTCTCCCGCTCTCTCTCCTGTCCCGTGGGGAGAGAGAAGCCGAGAGGCGTTTAACTGCGTACCCGGCGTTTAACGTTCGGCCCCGTTGGTCAACAGCGTCGGCGTCCGCGACAGGGCCGAGCCTGTTGATCATCGGGGCGACGGCTCGCGACGAGCGACGAACGGTGCCAGGTTCGGCGGCGTCGCGAACCGATCGCACTTGTAGACCGGTGCGGCTGTTGATCGGCGGGGCTGTGTATCCGCGGTCCGCCCCTCGTGGGCCCCGCGCGACGCTCGATACGGCTGGATCCGAATTGTCGGGCCTGCCGGCTCAGAAGCCGAGGTCGCGCTGCACGGTCAGCTTCGGCAGCGAGAGGATGACGTCGTACGCAGCCGTGACGTCGGTCGTGAGATATCCGCTCTGCGCCCTCAAGCAACTGAACATCCCGGCCGGCGCCCTCCGACACGCGACCAGCGAGAGCTGCTCACCGGCTTGCGCAGCGATCAAGGCCGCCTCGAGGCTGCTCGGCTGCGGCGCTTCCAACTGGGTCTCAACCACCCGGAAGCCGACCTCCGTCTCGGGCGCGAGCTCCATCTCGCTCGTGACATCGCCAGTGGTCGTGGTGCCGATGACCACATAGTCGTCGCAAAGCTCCGCACTGAGATACATGCCCATCGGATGCGCCGAGACGTAGTCGCCCCACACCACGGGGAGACGCTGCACATGCCCGTTGTGCGCAAGGATGACCACGCGCGCCTCCGGTTCACGCGCCAACACGTCGAGCACCGAGTCGGCGAGGAAGCGATCGCGTACCGAGTGATCCAGAGCCGCCTCGGCTCCGCGGTGCATGGCCTCGTTCGTGCGCATCGCGTAATCCGCGTGGATGAGCGAGTCGAGCTGACGCCGTGCGCGATCCACAGCGTCGCGAGAGGAACGCGCCACGAGCACCGCGTCGAGCGCGCGCATGCGGAGGCGCAGCCGCGCGAGGCTCGCCGTCAACGCGTCTTGCTGGTGCGTTCCGAGGCTTGCCCACGCCTGCGCGGTGCGCGCCACCGACGTGCCGACGAGCTTCGCGCTCGCCTGCTCGACCGCCAGCAGTAGAGGGAGCGCATCGGCGTCGACCTCGCGAACGAAGCTGGCGAATCGCTCAACGGTAGAGGCAAACGCGCTTCCCCCGTTGGGGAGATCCAGCCCTAGAAATCGAGGTCGCCGTGGCCTGGAACCCCCCCACGCGCGCAGCCACGTCGCGATGTTGCACATGCCCCAGTCGGAAGCACCGCGACTCACGCGACCGAGCGGACGCGGATCGGCTTCGTTCGCGAGCCACACATCGAGGTCCTCGGCTTCGTCGACATCGAACTCGGCGGCAACGATGTCGAACCCGAGCTGCTCGTGCAGGAAGCGGACGAGTCGCTGGCGCACGGTCCAAAACTCTTCGATGAAATGCGCGCCTTCACCGAGTGCGACGACTCGAGCGTCGCCGATGAACTCACGCAGCGGGTCGAGGTCATCGAGCGGGGCGTTCGGGTCAATGGTAGAGAGACGAACGGCGTTGGTTCGCAGCCACGCGGCTGCAGCATTCAGATCGGTCACGAGCATTCTCCTGGGCACAAGACAAGTCGAGGCGACGCGCGTCTTCAGCGCACGAACGCCCATCGAGTGGACTTGAGCAACTCAGCGGAGACGCAAGGAACCGGTCGGCATGAAGTACAGGCTACCACTCGCCGCAAAGGCGATCAACCGGATGAACCCCAGGCCGCCGAGTGGTCACCCCACAGCGCCGTCTCGAGGAGCGCCATCCCGCGCGCGGCCTCCGCGGGCGTCGCGTCGGCGAGCTCGAGGTACACGCGCCCGCTCTCGTTGCAGTCCTCGGTGTTCACGCACCAGCTCTCGCTCGCGGGCGTCGCCAGCTCGATCTCGGCGGCGAGCTTGTGGAGCGCGGCCTTCACGACGCGGTAGCTGGTGCCCTTCGGGAAGCGGAGCGCGATCTGCGGCTCGGGCGTTCCGTAGCGACTCTCGCCCTGGCTCACCGTCTTCGTCGCCAGCGTGTTCTTCATCGTCGTGCTCATCGTCGTCCTCCGTGGCGCGTCGCGCGAAGTGCCCGTCGCGTGAGGACATACAGGCTTCCGTTTCGACCCATAGCAAGGCGGACGGATGTCGATTCTCGATGTTCTTTCAGGCACTTGGAGGCCGGGCGCCTACACGGCGATGGGCCGCGACGACGTTGCGCCCGGGCGCGCCCGTGGCCCTTCGCGCGGGGCACGACGCCGGGCTGCGTGACGCGGCCACGTGGGCCAACGTCGGCGCCCGTGGCGCGCGTCAGAGTGCGACCACCGCGTAGCGCGAGCCGGGGTTCATCGCCTCGAGCTGGGCGCGGCGCTTCTCCGCGTCCTCGGCGGTGGCGAACGCGTCGTACTTCCAGTCGTTCCTGGTGGGCGCCATGCGGCTGATCGAGCCGTCCTTGTTCACCGACTTCACCATGAAGCGCGCGGTGGCTGCCGCCTGCTCGGTGGCGCGCTTAGCGCGCGCGTCGGCGTAGGCGCGGAAGGCGGTGGTGCTCTTGATCCTCATCGTCGTCGTCCTCGCTTTCGCGTCGAGCCCCGTGCCCGTCGCGTGAGGACATACAGGCTTCCGTTCGCGCACGTAGCAAGGCGAAGATCCGAGGATTCGACCTCGCGCGAGAACACGCGACGTTCCGCGCGCGTCGGGCGTGGAGGCCTTCTGCCTACCCCTTCGCCGTGAGGCCGGTGCGGAGCATCTCGGCGACGAGCGACGCGGCCAGCTCCTCGTCGGTCTCGCCCTTCACGTCGAGCTCGACCTCCTCGAACTTGCGCGCGTTGGCGACGACCCACTCGATGTACTTCGGCACGGTGAAGTCCTCGACGCCGAACGCGATGTCCTGCATGGCCTTCACGATCTGCAGCGCGGTGCCTTGGAACACGCGCCCGTCTCTCATCACGATCTTCATGCTGCGGTCTCCTTTCGGCGCGAGCGCCAGTTGCCCGAGGCGATGACGGGACGACCCTCGACCTGCTCGGGCGGGAGGAGGTAGGTCTCGACGGCGGCGCCGTCCTCGAGCGCGATGCGCGTGCGACGGTAGAAGCGCGGATGCCCTTCGAGCCGGTCAAGCGCGGCGAGCGTCGCCTCGTCGACCTCATACACCTCGCCGGCCACCGCGTGCGCGCCGCCACTCACGAGACCCGGAAACGGTCCGAGGTCCCTCAGCTCGAATGCGGGCTGCGTGCGCGCGTTCGCGACGAGCCGCGCGCCAGCCAGGACGCGGTGGTTCGGCTCACCGGCGAGGAGCGTGCCGTAGACGAAGACGCGCGTGGGCGCGCGACTCTGGCTCCGGGGCGCGCTCACGGCGACACCCCCGCTGCGCGAGCCAGGGGCTCGACGTCGAAGCCCAGGCGCGCGTACGCGTGCCAGAGCACGGTGAAGTAGCCGAGCGGC
This sequence comes from Deltaproteobacteria bacterium, assembly GCA_016709225.1. NCBI lineage: Bacteria > Pseudomonadati > Myxococcota > Myxococcia > Deltaproteobacteria bacterium. The sequence goes on from JADJEE010000001.1 coordinate 3,435,535, forward strand.
GGCGCCCACGCTTCGAAGCCGTCCTCGGGTTGGAGGTAGGTCATCACGCGGCGGCGGCGCCCGCTCTCGTCGCGCACCCACCGGATGACGCGCTCGTAGGCGAAGGGATGGCCCTCGAAGCGGTCGAGCTCGCGGAGGTCGACGTTGCCCAGCTCGTAGAGGAGCCCCTCGACGCACGCGCCCTTGGCGCGCACCACGCTGGCCACCGCGCCGCCCCAGCGGTGGCTGAAGCCGCCGAAGACCAGCGCGTAGTTCGGCAGCGTCGCCCGCCCAACCACGCGCGCGTTGGCGCAGCGCTCGCGCATCTGCGCGTCGTCGAGGTTCGAGCCGTAGGCGAAGTAGAGCACCGGGTTCATCTTCTCATCTCGCTTCGGGCAGTCGCCCGGCGTCGTCATGCATCGCCTCTGTTCCCCATCGAGTCCAGCGCCGGCTCGCGGTCCGGCGCTGGTGCGTCGGCGCCGGTCACGCTGCGCGGGCATCACCGACCTCCTCGCTCTCCGTCGCGGGCTGCGTGTCCATCGCCGGGCGGCGGTCGCGGCGCTCGCCCTTCCATGCCGCCGAGCCCGCGAGCTTCTTCGTGAGGTGCAGGCGCGCGGTCTTGAACTCGTCGCCAATCAGCCCGAGGTGCAGGAGCACCACCCGGAAGTCGTACTTCGCGGTGGCGGGGTTGAACTCGCGGCGCTTGCTCGACGCGGCCTTCGAGGAGAGCGCCTTCGCAGCCATTGCGAGGACGAGCTGCACGTAGGCCTTCACCTCGCCGGCGTGCAGCGTGCCGTTGAAGTAGCGGAACTCCAACGTGCCCCTGAAGAAGAGGCTGTTGAGGTTCAGCCCGCGGTAGCGGCTGCTGTGGTAGCGGCTCGGCGTCTCGCCGCTGCGCCCGTACCAGGCGTCGCGCACGTCGCTCATCGTCTTGGGGCGGCGCGCCTCGAGCGCCTCGATGAAGCGGGCTTCGATCGGGCGGCAGTAGCGCGCGAGGCGCTGCTCGCTGACACCGAGCGCGTGCTCGAGGAGGCGCTCCTGCTTGTGAACCAGCTTGACCAGGTTCACCACGCTCTTGGCGTCGAAGCGCTCCGCTCCGACGTGGATGTGGATGCCCGTGGAGTGGTCGGCCTTCGCGCCCGCCGTGCGCACCGCGCGGATGATGTTCTGCAGCTCCTCGATGTCGTCGTAGCCGAGGACCGGCGAGACGATCTCGCCGCTGTTCTCGCCGCCGCTCAGCGAGCCGTCCGGCACGACCTTCCAGGTGCGCCCGCTCGCGGTGGTGATGCGCACGTCCCGGTAGTCGTTCGAGACGGTGCCGCCCACCACGCTGTGGATGGCCTCGGCGAGCTTCGTCCGGCTCAGGCCCACCGTCTCGATCTCGATTCCGAATCGCAGCGTCTTCATCGTCGTCGTCCTCGCGTTCTGCGCGGGGCCCAGTGCCCGTCGCGTGAGGACATACAGGCTTCCGTTCGCGCCCCTAGCAAGGCCGAACACGTTGATTTCGCATGTGTTTTCAGGCGCTTGGAATAGCCGCGAGGTTCCGCGGACATGGGGCGTCGGAGGCGGTTGTAGGCCTGCCGACGCCCCGCCGATTCCGCCGCGTTCACGCGCCCGTGGCGCCCACATTCGTGAAGAGCGCGGCCGCGTCGCGCGCGCCGAGATGCGCGAGGTAGTGGCCGATGGCCCCCCGGAAGAACTCCATGCGGTTCTTGATGCCCTTCGCGCGCCAGGCCTCGTCCATCTTGTCGGCGACGTCCGCCTCGAGCCGCAGCGGGAGGATCTTCACATCGAGCGGCTCGCCGTCGCGCGCGCGGGTCTTGCGCGGCCCGACGTTGATGCGGCCCTTCTCGGCCTCGCGGATCTTCCAGATGAGGTAGCGGCGGTCGTCGCTGCCCGTCGAGCGACCGACGACCTCGAGGTACTTCGTCTGCAGCTCCTCGATCGTCATCGACGCGAACCGACCGCGCGGCTTCGGCGGCGTGCTCTCGGCGAGCGTCGTCTCGGGCTCGGGCACCGGCGTCGCGCGCGCGCTGGTGCGCGTCGGGCGCTGCGGCTCCTCGGCGGGCGCGGGCTCGACGGCGCGCGCGGCCAACGCCTCCTCGATGCGCCGGACGAGGAACTTCTTGTTCGGGCTCTTGGTGGTCTCCCCCGTCGCCTCCTTGAAGCGCTCCCACAGCGCCGGCAGCCCGAGGGCTGCGAGGTTCTCCTTCTTGGCCTTCGTCTTCGTGGTCTTGGTCTTCGTGCTCATGACTGCTCTCCTCGTCGGGCGCTGGGTACACGTCGCCCTTCACGCGCGCGCCCTTGGCTCGCGTGGTGGGCTTGCGCTCCGTGATGGAGCGCGTCGTCGTTCAGGTCGTCAGCGCTTCAGGCTCGCGAAGCACGCGAGGTCGATGGCGCGCGGGTCGCTCGACACGAAGCTGAAGCGTCCCTCTGCTGCGAGCCAGGGCTGCACCTCGACGCGGTCGTCGGCGGTCACGCCGCCCGCGCGCTCGAGGTCTTCCTCGTCGCGGATGTACTGCCCGTCCCGGTCCGGGTCGTAGTCGGCGCGCAGCGCGTTCTTCAGCACAGCGACGATGCGCACCTTGTGGCCGCGCAGGTAGGCGTGCTCGGTGCCGTCGTAGGTCGTCGTGGTGCCGAGCGTCTTCATCGCTCCTCCTTGGCGGCGGCGAGCCCCGCGCGGTACGCGGCCTCGAGCGCGGCCTTCACCGACCAGACCGCGACGTCGTGGAAGTCGAGCGAGTCGCTCTTGCGTGTCTCGAGCGTGTCGATGTGGAGCGTCGCCTTCGCGATGGCGGCGAGCAGCTCGTCGACCGTCGGCTCCTTCTTGCCGGGGCGCTTCTTGTTCGTGGTCTGCATCGTCGTCCTCCGCGTTGATCGCCTCGCCATACAGGCTTCCGTTCGCGCCCCCAGCAAGGTCATTCCGTGAAGAATCGACCTCGCTGGGAACCGCGTGCGCGCTCAACGCGTGGCCACGCTCCACGCGGTCTTCGAGCCGTAGCGGAGCTGTTCGCCCTCGACGAGGAAGACGTCGTTCTTGGCGGTGCCGCGCTCGAGGCGGGGCTCCTCGTCGTCGTCGCCATCGCCGTCCTCGTCGCGATCGGCGCGGAGCATCTCTTCGCGCGTCGTCACGCCTGCGAGGCTCAGCTCGAACGGCCAGTTCTGCTGCATCATCACGAGGACCTCGGCGTCCGGGTCCTGCTCCTCCAGCAACTCGATCAGCTCGCTCACCTTCATGTCGTCGTCTCCGTCGGGGTGGTCCGTGCGGTGCGCCCCGTTCGCGACGACATACAGGCTTCCTTCTGGCGACCTTCCAAGGCGAAGAAGCGAGAAATCGACCGGCGCGCGGAAGCCCGCGTTACCTCGCGAGAACTCCGCGCACGGTCCTCACGCAGCCTTGTCGTGCATGTCCTCGATGGCGTCCTTCAGCGCGACGAGCGCGGCCTCGACCTTGGTCACGGCCTCGGTCTGCACGCGCCCCATCTCGGCCACCTTGTCGAACAGCTCGCGGAGCTGCGCGTCCTTCTTCTCGTTCACGCGCCAGAAGGCCCAGCCGAGCACTGCGACGAGGCCGTAGGGGCCGGTCGCCTGAAGCCACGTCGCAACGCTGGTGAAGGTGTCCATCCGTCTCTCCTCTTTGGTCAGGCCACGGCGGGCGTGGGCAGCAGGTCTCGAACGTCGGCACGGCGCACGCCGGTCGCGCGCTTCACCGCTTCCTCGAACGCGACGTCCGGCGCGAGCCCGGCCTCGAGGCGCAGCCATGCGTAGAGGACGAGCATCGAGCCGTCGGCGTGCCCGAAGTACTGGTGCGCGAGCACACCCGGCAGCGGCGCCTTCGCGGCAGCAGGCACGAGGCCCAGTGCGAAGCGTCCGTCCCGCAGCCCCGGCCACGCGCGCGGCACCGCGATGCCCGCCGACGGCGCGCTCGTCGTCCAGCGCACGAGCGCGGCGACCGCTTCCGCCTGCGCGGGTGTCGGCAGGACGTACTCACCCTTGTGCGCCCACGGCGCCTTGATGACGCGGTCCCACGGCAGGCCCGGCTTCAGGTAGCTCGGGTAGTACGGGTTCACGACCTCGACGCCGAACGACGCGCCGTTGTGCTGGCTCGCGTGCCAGAGGATGTCCGTCGCGAGGTCGCCGTGCTGCGTGAGCGCGCCGTCCGCGCCCATCACGAGGTGGACGCTGAGCCCGCGCTTCTTCAAGACCGCGATGGTCGAGTCGACGCTGCGCGTGACGGTCTCGTGGATGACGAGCTCGACCGCGCGAGCTCGTTTGCCCTTCGAGGGAAACCGATGGACGCCGTCTTCGGCGAACGTGCGGATCGAGAGGCCCTCGACCGGGCACGTGGTCTTGCCGCCGACGATGAAGCCGCCGCTCACTGGCCGGGCTCCTTCCCTTGCAGTTCCTCGACAGCCCGCGCCGGCAGCTTCAGCCCCTTGTCGAAGAAGCGGGCCCTGACCTCAGTGGCGATGGGCTTGGTGACGATCTGCTCGGCCTTGCCCACGAGACGTTCGACGACACGCCCCTTCTTCACGAGCTGCGAGTGCAGCTCGTCGACCATGAGCCGGTGGAGGTGCCCGGAGCTGCCCTGCGACGGGTGCGCCTGCTCGCTCGCAGGCGAGCGCACCAGAAACTCTCGCGAGCGGCAGGTGGGACACTCAGGCAGAGGAACGACTCCGTCCTCGACCTGGTCGTCGCGTTCGACACCGACCGCGAGGTTCGCGAGCGCAACGCGGTTCTCGCGGTCGCACCCTGCGCAGCGCTGAACGAGCTCGGTGTCGGTGATCTCCTGAATTGCCATGTGCTCCTCACGCGATGGCGGTGTACGAGCCGAACCAGTACGCGGTCGCTGCTGCCCCCAGCGACTGGTACGAGAAGAAGCCGAAGCCATCGCGGTCGGCGAAGCGTACGTCGGGGCTGCCTGAGAACCCGCTGCTCGTGTTCAGCGCGCTGAACGTGATCGACGACGGCGTCGCCGGGAATCGGTTGCGGAACGTGACGGCGCCACCACCGGCGAGCGTGCGCGTCGCGCTGTCGGCGTTGGACCACTCCATCCCGACGCGGCCGACCTCGCGCACCGTCCCCGTCAGCTCGAACGCGGAGTTGACGGTGCTGCTCATCGGCAGGCGCCAGGTGCGCGTCCAGGTGGTGAAGGTCGCAGCGAATGAGTCCTCGTGGAGGAACTCGATCTCGTTGCGGGCGAAGCGAAACGCCCCGCAGAAGGTGCCGGACGCGTCACGCACCCACTGGGTCCCGTCCCACGAGGCGTTCAGCGTGAACCAGATGGAGGCGGTGTCCGAGTAGATGCGAAGGCGCGTCGAGGCGGTGCCGGACGCGTTCGCGTCGAGGATCAGCGCCTTCGTCCCGCCGAGCGGCGGGATGTGGATGGTGCGGTGCTGGCCGGCGTTCGCCTCGTTGCCCTTGAAGTGGTCATCCTCGAAGGCGTCGAGGATCTCGGCGAGCGCGGCCTCGACATTCGCGGCGTTGAGGTTCGCGCCCGCATCGGCGACCGAGACCGCGCTCGCGGCGTGCGCGCCGCTCGCCTGGTTCACGTGGCTGTTGAGCCCGCCGAGCAGCGTCACGAGGGCGGCGCGCAGCGTGCCCGCCGCGATCGCCGTGGGCGCGCCCGCGATCGCATCGACGCCGACGAGCCCCGCGCCCGGCGACGCTGCCCCGGTCGCGACGAGGTCCGTCACGATCTCCTGGAGCTGCGCCTGGACGTTCGTGCCGGCGATGTTGTTGTGGGGCGTCGCCGCGATGGCCGCTGCGTTGTGCGCACCGGTCGGCGCGCTCACGTGCGTGTTCAGGAAGCCGAGGAGCTGCGCGAGCTGGCTCTTCACGGAGCCCGCAGGGAGCGCGTTGGGAGCGCCCGCCGCCGCATCCACGCCGACGCGCGAGGCACCGGAGCTGCCCACCGCTCCGGTCGCGAGGTCGTCGATCAGCTCGTCGACGGCGGCCTGCACGTTGCCCGCGCCCACGAACCCGTGTGGCGCGTAGTCGATCGCGGTCGCCGCATGGCGCCGCGCGACCGCCGTGAAGTGGTCGCGCAGCTCGGCGTCGGCCTCGTCGAACGCGGCCTGGACCGTCGCGGCGAGCGGCTGGAGGATGCTCCACGTCCCGGTGGTCACGGCCACCGAGGTGCCCTGCGCGAAGATGAACGCCTGCCGGCGCGAGGTGTCGAGGTCGGCGACGAGGATCTGCGTCTGCCCGGGGCGGCGACGCACGTCGCAGAGGAGCAGCTCGTCGGCCTGCAGCGCGGGCTTCGGCGCGACGCCGATGGCCCCCTCGGGTGCCTGCCGCACCACGAGCTCGAACGACTCGTCGCGCCGGAAGAACACCTGCTGGGAGTTGCCGTCCGTGCGCGGGTCGGAGAGCTGGCGCTTGAAGCGCAGGAAGATGCCCAGCCACCGCTCGTTGCCGACCGTGGCGACATCGGTCGGGATGCCCACGAGGTCGACGGCGCAGTCCACGGTCTGGCCGGTGCCGAAGAACATGCGCTGACCGAGGTTGTCGTAGGCCCGCCCGGGCGCGGTGAGGTCCACCGTCAGGTCCGGCACCGGCGAATGCGGCGCGGGGACGGCGCCCGAGACGATGCCGTAGATGTTCAGGTCGGCGGCGAGGTCCCGGTCCGCCTTCTCGAGCAACGCGAACGCGAGGTCGAGCTCGGCCTCGGTGACGCGCTGGCGGAAGTAGAAGTCGACGCGATCGGCCATGTCCTTGCCTCGGCGGGCACGGGGCCCTCCGGGGAGGCAAAGCCGGCCAGGAGCCGAGTCGGGGACAGCAGGTGGGTGGGCGGACCGCCGGCAGGCGGTGCGGGGGCTACGGTTCCTGGCGGGGGGCCCCGGCGGGGCTGGCGGGCTGCGACGCGGGCCTCGCCTCGGGGCAATGGCTAACCCTGGTCTGGTCCGGGGCGCAGAGAGGGTCTGGGGCCTGGCACCGCGGGGCCCACGCCAGAAGATGAAGTAGAGGGGACTGGCGAGAGGCGGCAGGGGAGCCCTGGCGGTGGGATCACGCTCGGTCAGGGGGCATGATGCGTTCACAAGGCGCCGGAGCGGGCGCACAAGGAGGCGGGCGGTTCGAGCGCGCGGCCGCGCTGGCTGGGCCGAGACGTCGGAAGCCTGGGGTCAGGCCGCTCAGTGCAGGTCCGTGGTCTCGCCCAGGTCGCTGAGGCCCAGCTCCCAGTGGTTCGGGAGCACCGGCGGCAGCGGCTCGACGAGGTCTACGAAGTGCGTGTGCGCGGGCTTCAGGTACTCGACGATGGCGCGGAGCTGCTGGCGCTCACGGTCGGTGAGGATGCGCGCGACCTCGACGTTGAAAGCGTAGCGCGCGAAGCGGTCGGAGGGGCCGAGCACCCAGTCGACGCCCAGCAGCGACTCGCCGAGGTAGAGCGTGTCGGCGTTGAAGGGCGTGATGGCCGAGATGTCGATGCCGAGGAAGAAGCGGATCGCGTTCTGGATGCCCTTGGCCGTGCCCTTCTGCCGGTACATCTCGACGAGCACCGACGCGAGCCGCCGCTTGCCCATCGCGTCGAGCTCGAACGGGAACGGGTTGCCGAGGTCGCGCAGGATGAGGTCGACGAAGGCCTCGGGCGCGCGCTCGAGGTCGAAGATATCGGGCCAGCGATCGACGTCGGCGAGCAGGAGGTCCGTCACCTCCTGCAGGCACGCGACGAATCGGAACAAGTCGCCGGTGTGGTCGTCGCGTCGGTTGTGCTTCGGCAGCATGCGCCACAGATCGAAGCGGCGCCGCTCCGGGCGCGCGGGACGGAAGCCGGTGAAGCTCGCGCGGTCGTAGGGGCCGAGGACGGCGTTGCCGAAGAGATCCGTCACGCCGACGGCCACGACCTCGTGAAGCACGTCGGGCGTCATCTCGGTGTCGAGCGTGAGGAGGACGACACTCCCCTCGACGTTCACACCGGCGACGGCGACTGAGACGGCCGGCGCGCCCTTCGGCGTGAGGTGGAAGCTAGCCCCGCTCGGGACCAGCACCGACTCGTCGAATCCCACGCGCACGGTCTTCTGCGCGAGCGCCTGTGCGCCGACGACACGCGGCGCAGTCCGGTCCTCGACGACGAACGAGTACACCTCGTCGAGCGAGGCCGCGCCGCCCACGGTCTGAGCGAGCACGCGCACGTGGACCGTGGCCAGGCTCGCGAGCGGAACCACCGGATGCAGCACGACGCGCAGCGTGTCGGTGGTCTGCGTGACGCTGGCCAGCGGACCCGCGAAGGCCGGGGCGAGCTCGGGCACGGCGCTGCCGTCGAACGCGAGGACGCCGTCGATCCACACGCGCGCGGTCGAGCGCTCCACGCCGTCCGGCCCGGTGTCGACCAGCTCGAGGGCGATGGTCGCGTCGATGGGCACGCCGCTCTCGCCGGGGCTCGGGTCACGGTTCACGAGCACGAGCCTCGGCGTCGTCACCACGAGCGCCACCGAGTCGACGTAGAGCGCGGGTAGCTCGAGGGTGCTCATGCCGGGCTCCTCACGCGGTCACCAGCTCGAGCCGCACCCCAGCGGTATGCAGGCCCGAGAGCTTCGAGACGTTCGCGGCGAGGTCGGTGACGAGACGCTCGCGGCCGGGCTTGCCGCGCATGGATGCGAGCTTGGTGCCATCGACGATGATGCTGGCCTCCCACGCGAGCCCCGGAGGGGGTCGACGCGGGCACGCGCAACCGCAAAGCGCGCGCACCAGCATCACGCCGGTGAGGTCCGTCTGCTGCGTGACCTCGGCGTGGTCGCCGGGCGCAAGCTCAAAGAAACGCCCAGGCTCGGCATCGCCGACGACATCGAGGGCGTCAGGCGTGAGGTGGCGGAAGAAGGACTTCGGGTTCCATTCGCGGTTTGCCATGCGTTCTCCAGGTTGATGACTGTTGCCTAAACAGGGGACATCGAGAGCGAACGAAACCGCTCCCCCACATCAGAAAAGGCGTCCTTGGGCGCCGTCGACGACGAGCTTCAGCGCCTCCAGGCGGATCTGCATCGCCTGGTTCGACACGTTGGTGAAGCCGCCCTTCGCGATCACCTCGGCGGCGAAGTCGCGCAGCTCGGCGATGCGCTCGCCGGCCTTCTTGCGGGCGACGAAGTTGTCGATGGCGAGAGGCTCGCCGGTCACCTGCTTCACCGCCGCCCGCACGTCGCTCGCCGGCATGAGCAGCAGCGCCGCGAACTTGTCCGCCTGGATCTCAGCCGAATCGCGCTGCCCGTCGCGGCAGACGATGGCGGCCGTCGCCTTGGCGCCGGGCTCGCGTGAGAACAGCGGGAACGTGACCTTGTCCATCTCGCGGAGCGGGCGGTGGAGCTGCCAGTGGCCGACCTCGTGGCCGAGGGTGAAGCAGTAGCGGCCCTCGTTCCCCTCGAGCGACGAGTCGATGACGACCAGCGCGTCGTCGAGCCACGTCGCACCAAGCACATCGGGCTTGCCGAGCTTCTTGCGCAGGTCCCCCATCTCGAGCGTGAGCCCGAGGACGCTCTCGGCGATCGCGTCGACGGGGATCGGCGGTCGCGGCGGCTCACCCTTCGCCTTGGCGTACTGGCGCAGCAGCTCCTGAACCGCGCTCTCGATCTGCGCGTCGGAGCGGAAGGGGACCTTGAAGGTCATCAGCGCTTCCCCTTCTTCGGCTCGTTGGGCAGGAGCTTCATGAGGTCTTCCGCCGACAGCTTCCGCTCGCCGACGGTGCGCAGGAACTCCGGCATCCCCGAGTCGGCCTTGATGACGTTGAGCGACTCCTCGGACACGCGCCCGGCGAGCGTCATCAGCTCGTCGAAGCTGTCGGAGAGCTGGGCGGCCATCTTGCGGATGACGTCCTCGGCGGGCGGCGCCTTCTCCTCGAGGTCTCGATGCGCGACAGGTACGTGGGCGAGATGCCGACCTTCGTGGCAAACTCGCGGAGCCCGAGCTTCTGCTCGGTCCTCAGGCGCCGAATGCGTTCTCCAAACCGTTCCTTCACGTTTCCTCGCTGAGCGCCCCCCGGAAGCAGGGCGCGATGTTCTGTTGCCTAAATACTAAACAGAGCCTCCCCGGTCAATGGGGACGTGCAGGTCGGTGACGATCTCCTGTCCCGTTTCGGCGCGCGGGACCGCGTTTCCCACCTGTGGAAGCGACGATCCCGAAGACGCGGCCCAGCGCGGCCGCAGCCACGGTGAGCGCCGAGGTGCGCCGCGCCGAGGTCGAGCGTCGTCTCGACGAGGCGGCTGACGTCCTCGCCGAGACGCTCCTCGACATGTGGCGCAAGGAGCAGCGCAGCCGACGCGCTGCCGCGCACGGAGGTACGTCGTGACCTCTCTGCTCTCTCCGGCTCTCGCCTTGTCTTCTACCGGGGAAGAAGCCGTCATGCCGACGACGCGCGAGCACGGTGCGCGCGCGAACGACGGAGGCACGATGACCAACAAGACGACCGCCAGAGCCCGCACCGCGATGCGCGAGCTCGACGACGTCCCCACTCAGCTCGCGGCGCTCGAGGCGATGACCGTCGGCCAGCTCGCCGAGAGGTGGCGCGAGCTGTACGGCGAACCGACGCGTTCGCGGAACAAGGACTACCTGAAGAAGCGCCTCGCCTGGCGCATCCAGGAACTCGCCGAGGGCGGGCTCTCGCAGGGCGCGCTCGCGCGCATCCACCAGCTCGGTGACCAGATGCCCGAGCGCTGGCGCATGCGTCAGAGCCAGGGCCAGGGAGCGAGCGACGCGGCCACGCCGATGGAGGCGCTGCAGGTGGTGCAGGCCACCGAGCCGCGCGACCCGCGCGTCCCCCCCGCGGGCACGGTCCTGCGCCGCGTCTTCGACGGCAAGGCCTACGAGGTGACGGTCTGCGCGGAGGGCTTCGAGTACGAAGGGCGGCGGTACAAGTCGCTCTCGGCGATCGCGACGGAGATCGCCGGCACGCGCTGGAACGGGTTCCTCTTCTTCGGGCTCAAGAAGCGCGGCGAGTCGGCGCGCGAGGAGTCCGCGGCATGAGCGAGTTCTTCCGCACGCAGATGGGCCACCGCTTCTACGAGTCGACGATGCCGTCGCTCGTGCGGGAGCTGGCGCGGCTCAACACGAACCTCGAGCGGCTGCTCGCCGTCGTCGAGCGTGACGCCGAGCAGCCCGACGAGGGCGAGCACACGCCGGCTCCGTCGAAGGAGCCGCGATGAGCAAGCAGCGCCAGCGAGCGAGCGCGCCGGCGCCGGAGGCGAAGCGCTGCGCGATCTACACGCGCAAGTCGACGACGATGGGGCTCGAGCAGGAGTTCAACTCCCTCGACGCCCAGCGCGAGTCGTGCCTCGCGTACATCGAGCGGCAGCAGGGCTGGACGCTCGTCGACGAGCGCTACGACGACGGCGGCTTCACGGGCGCGAACATCGACCGCCCTGCGTTCACGCGCCTCATGGCCGACGTCGAGGCCGGCAAGGTCGACGTCATCGTCGTCTACAAGGTCGACCGCCTCTCGCGCTCGCTGCTCGACTTCGTGAAGGTGATGGAGCGCCTGAGCAGCGCGGGCGCGTCCTTCGTCTCCATCACGCAGAACTTCTCGACGGCCGACGCGATGGGGCGGCTGACGATGAACATGTTGATGAGTTTCGCGGAATTTGAGCGCGAAATGATCAGCGAGCGGACGCGCGACAAGATCGCCGGTGCGCGCCGCAAGGGGAAGTGGACGGGCGGACCCGTGCCCTTCGGCTACTCGGCGAAGGACAAGAAGCTCGTCGTGAACGACGCCGAGGCCCACATCGTGCGGGAGGCCTTCGCGCTGTTCCTCGCGCACCGCCAGATGGCCGTCGTCGCCCGCGAGCTGAACAAGCGCGGGCTCCTGCCGCGCTCTTCGAAGCGCGGCCGCAAGGGCGGCCCGCTCTGGAGCAAGGACGGCATCGCGCGCGTGCTGCGGAGCCCGCTCTACGCCGGACGCATGATGTACGGCGACGACTTGTTCGACGGCGAGCATCCTCCGCTCATCGACGACGTGACCTACCGCCAGGCGCAGCGGCTCCTCGGCACGGTGGGCGGCGAGCTGCGCGTCACCGGCACGAACCCCGAGTACGTGCTGCGCGGGCTCCTGCGATGCGGGGGCTGTGACGAGGCGATGTGCCCGGGATCGACGACGAAGAAGAGCGGGAAGACGTACAGATTCTACAGGTGTTCGACACGCGACAAGTACGGCACGGACAGGTGCTCCGCGCGGCCGCTGCCCGCGCGCGCCCTCGAGGACTTCGTCGTGGAGCGCCTCACGGAGGCGACCGCCGACGGCACGCTGGCCGAGCGCATTCAGAACAAGCTCTCGGCGCGCGTCGCGAAGGAGCGCTCGACCTTTGTAGAGGTACGCAAGGCGCTGTCGGCGCAGATCGCCGAGGCCTCCGCCACCACCGCGAAGCTCACCGACGAGGTGGTGCGGCTCGAGGGCCGCGCACGCGAGCTCGTCGAAGCGAAGCTCCGCGCCGAGGCTGCCCGGCTCGACGACGCCGAGCGCCGGCTGCGCGGCGATCGAGGACGATGCCCTCGACCTCGAGCTCGTCGAGAGCCAGCGTGAGTGGTTCGTCGGCGCGCTCCGCAACTTCGGGAGGGTGTGGGGCGGGATGACTCCCGAGAACCAGGGGCGCCTGCTGCGCGCGCTCGTCGCCAAGGTCAGCGTCGACGAGGAGACCGGGATGTGCCGCCTCGAGCTGGTGAACTTCGACGCCGTCACGAGCGCGAAGGAGGCGGCGTGAGAGACGCCGAGAGCAGCGAGGCGAGCGCGAGGAAGAACACGGACGCCGAGGGCGACGCCTTCCGCGTCATCGAGAAGCCGCTCTTCCGCCACAAGAGCCGGAGCATCACGCTTGCCGAGACGCCGCCGCCCCCCAAGCCCGAGCCCGTCCGACGGCCCGCAAAGGTCGCCCAACAGCTCGCGCTCGCGCACCACCTGCAGGCCGCCATCGACCGGGGCGCCATCGCCGACCGGGCCGACGTGGCGCGGAAGCTGGGGCTGACGCGAGCGCGGGTGACCCAGCTCCTCGACCTGTTGCTCCTGGCGCCCGATCTCCAAGCCGCCGTCCTGGCCCTCGAAGCCGTGGACGGCGCCGAGCCGATGGCCGAGCGGACCCTCCGGGCGGTGGCCCACGCGGGGACGTGGGCCGAGCAGCGGGCGGCGTGGGCGAAGCTGGTCGCGTAGGGCGCGCGTCTGGCCGCGTCAGCCCACGACGGCCAGGGAGCGTCCGGCAGCTCGCGACACGCGCGCGACGGGAACCGTCGGCGCTGTCTCGGGCATCGCGTCGTAGGTCTTGCCCTCGAGGACGCGGCCGGCCTTCTTCTTGTTCTTGCCGCCCCACTGCTTGAAGAAGAAGGCGACGCCCGCCTTCGCGCACTGGTCGCGGATGTCCGTCGCCCACTCGGGAGCCATCGGGCGCGCGCACGGACCCGACTCGCCGCCGACGATCACCCAGTCGATGCCCTTGAGCTTCAGCTTCGGCAGCGGACCGAGGAGCGGCTCGAGCGAGAGGAACTTCACCGCCGCGCCCGTCGTGCGCAGGTCGTCAATGCGATCGACGTAGTTCGCGTTCTCGACGCTCACGCCCATCCACACGTTCTCGGGCCAGGCGATCTCGGGGCTCAGCTCGGCGAGCCTGTCGGCGCGCTTGGTGAGCACCTGGAAGCGATGCCAGTGCGCGCGGCGCATGACATCGAAGACGCGCTGGATGTACTCGAGCGGCACGTCCTTGTGGAACAGGTCGCTCATCGAGTTCACGAAGATCGTCTGCGGCTTCTTCCACTGGAGCGGCAGCTCCAGCATCTGCGGCTGCAGCGTGAGCTTGAAGCCGTTCTTGTAGTTCGGCTGCCCCATCGCCTGCAGGCGTTCCGCCATGCGCTCCGCGTAGCAGTACTTGCAGCCGGGGCTGATCTTGTTGCACCCCGTGACGGGGTTCCAGGTGGACTCGGTCCACTCGATGCCGGAGCCGAGCGCCATCAGCGCACCTCCTTGATGATCGTCTTGAGTAGATGGTTCGCGATGCGCAGCGCGATGTCCTTGCCACGCTCGTTGCCTACCGCGAAGCAGAACATGTACAGCGGGTTCTTCGACGAGTTCCAGAGCACGCCCGGCTCCTCGGCGACGCCCGCGAACACCTGCTTCAGGCGGTTGTTGAAGTAGCGCGCCATCACGTCCATCGACGCCTTCACCTGCACCTGGTGATCGCCGAACAGCGTGGGCTTCGTCTCGACCTTGTAGAACTCGTCGTACCAGTCGGCCGTGCCGAGGAAGGCGTTCATGCGCTGTCGCCACGACTCCGGCAGCTTGCCAGACTTCGGCGCGAGGCGGTTCATGCCCATGCCGAGCGGCACGAGGAGCCACAGGTCGATCGCCTTCGTCGCAGCGACCGCCTCGATGGTCTGCCACTCGACCTGCATGCCGTAGGGGTCGAGGAAGAGCACCGCGCGCCGCGACTTCCACTTCGAGGGGTCGGCGCAGAGCTTCTGGATGACTTCGTTCGCTTCGCCCTGGCGAACGTCGATGTCGTCCTTGAGCGCGGGGAACTCGGTCTTGAGTCCTTCGAGCTGCTGGCAGCGCTCGGGGCTGCGCTCGATGAAGATGTACTTGTCGAAGCGCGGCTCCACCTGCAGCGCGAGCTTCGCCGATCCGTCGAGCAGCTTCTGCGGGGCCGCCTCGGCGAGGTCGGGGAAGAGCAAGGTCTCGGAGGCACCGCTCGACTCGGGCTCGCGCGCGGTGCGCGTGCCGGTGCCCGCGAACGCATCGATGTACGCCTTGCGGAACGGCTGCTCAGGCGTCGGCTTGCCCTCCAGCGCCGTCGTGTAGCTTTTCAGGTACTTGGCGAGGACGTCGAGCTTGGCGTCGGTCCAGTCGCCGCCGAAGCGATGGGTCGAGCCCTTGGATGTCGGTCGCGTCTTCGCCATGATACTGTTCGCGCGTTCAGTATCTACGGACCGCGCCCTCTGGGCAAGGTACATGAGCCCCCGGAAACACCGAAGTTCTTGGCGCAAAGCCCCTCCCCGAGGTGGCGCGGGGACCGCGAAGCTGCCAGTCGCCAGCCGGACCACCAGCACCTACGGCCTTCTCGACTCTTCTCGACTCTTGTTGGGGAACCAGATCTGGGTACCGTGCTCAGGTGCACAGTGGTCCTCCTCTGCCCGGAGCGCAGCGATGACGACGACAGAGCCTTGGGCCTCGGTTGAAGACGTCGCCAAGCACCTCGGGGTGGCGAAGGACTCGGTGTACCGGTGGATCGAGTCACGGAAGCTCCCGGCTCACCGCATCGGCCGGCTCTGGAAGTTCAAGCTGTCCGAGGTCGACGAGTGGGTTCGGGCGGGAGGCGCCCAGGAAGACGACGGAGGAGGCCAGCAGAGCAAGCGATGACGGGGGCAACGCTGACCACGAATGAACGACGACTCGAGCCGACGAGCGCGCTGCGTGAAATCGCGCGCGCCGAACGGTTCGACGTGCGTCTGCGTTTCGGGTCGGCGGCCGAGGCCTCTCGGTATCTCCGCGCGCTCACGAGTCTGCTCTTTGGCGCGAGCACCAAGGTCACCGCAACGCTGACCACGGGCGCGCCCCGCGAAGACCTCACCGCCGAAGAGATCGCGGATAGGCTCGCGCGCGCCGCCATCAACAAGCTCCGCTTCGCGCTCCGACCCGGCGAGCACGCGATCGCCATCGAGCTCGCTCTCCAGCGCTCCGAACCGGGTTCCCGTCGCTATCCCGCGCCGTTCACGAGCGGCCCCGCCACCTCTCGCCTATGGCTCCAGTCCGACGCCGACGTCGTCGCCCCCATCACCGCGCTCGCGCTCCCGACGACTGCCGAGGGCCTCGCGCTCGACGCCGCGCACGCGTTCGTCGGGCTCGCGGTCCGGTGCGGTGGCTTCAAGGAGGCAGAGCTCACCGGCGACCATCCGCTCTCCTGGAACACGACGAAGTCGAACGACGCCGCCCAGCCGGTCCGCAGCACGCTCCGCGACGCCGTCTGGAGCACCGCAAGCTCGGAGGGCGCGGTCGCCCTGTGGGTCAACGGGCTCGCGCCAGCCATCGAAGCCGCGCGCGCCCGAGCCCGGCTGGTGGGAGCACTACGACGTGCTCACGCGCAGCCCGCGCGAGGCGCTGACCGAGCTGCATGCCCACCTCGCCGCGCACTTCGACATCCCGTTCGCCTGGGCCATCGTCGACAGGACCGACGGTCCCGAGGGCACCTTCGTGGTCCAGCCCGAAGCCAACGCCATCGCGCGCCTCGTCCCGGAGAGCGATCGCGTCGTCGTCGCCGTCGACCTCGAGCAGCCCACCTCACTGTTCGCCGAGATGCTGCTCCACCTCTGTGCGCACCTCGCGCTCGGCCACGTTCGCCCGGGCGATGAATGGGGCCATTGGGACACGCAGGCCTCGCTCTCGCCGACGCCGCATCGGCAGTGGGACCGCGAAGCGCGCGCCTTCGTCGACGCCCACTTCGCCCGCCCCGTGCGCCGCGTCTCGTCGCTCGATGAGTGCAACCCGCGCGAGAAGGCGTGGCTCGTGTTCCTCGATCACATCGGGCGCATGGTCGGCCAGCAGCGCACGCTGCACGCCGCGACAGAGCGTTACCAGGCCGCCGCCTATCAGCGTCAGGCCGCGCAGCGCCTCGTCGCCCAGCTCGACGCCCACCGCGGCGCGATGCTCTGCGACGGCGTCGGCCTCGGAAAGACCTACGTCGCCACCACCGTCGCCGTTCACTACGCGAACCAGTGGCGTGACCAGCTCGCGGACGCGAAGCGCTCGGCGACCGACGACCCGTTCCGAATCACGGTGCTTTCGCCCAACTCGGTGGTGAGCACCTGGCAGCGCGAGGCCATCGCGCCTCTCGCTGCGCACGGCGTTCCGCTCGCCACCATCCGCGTCATCTCGCACTCGAAGCTCTCGCGCATCGTGCCGTCGAGCGACGTCCTCACGCGCGGCCGCGCGGGCATGAGCGACATGGAGCACCTGCTCCTGTCGGACCTCGTCGTGGTCGACGAGGCGCACAACTTCCGCTCGGTCGGCGCGCGCCGCACCACGGTGCTGCGTGACCTCCTGCGCCTCCAGCCGCGCAAAGACCTGCGCCGCAAGGTGCTGCTGCTCACCGCGACGCCCGTGAACAACAGCCTCGAAGACCTGCGCCAGCAGGCGGCGCTGATGTTCGGCAAGCCGCTCTTCTTCAACGACAACCTCACGCCCGATAAGTACCGCACGCGCGTGTTCAAGGACGTCGAGGAGCGCGTCACGAAGACCATCAAGGCAAGGGCGCGGCGGACGTCGCGGCGCTCCTCATCCACGGCGACGCTACCGCCAAGTTCGCGTACGCGCCCGACTTCCGTGACGACGTGCAGTTCGGCGTGCAAGTGCCGCGCGTGGGCGACTACCTCAGGGAGCAGGAGAAACGGCTCACCGCGCAGCAAACCGCCGTGCGCGCCGCCATCCAGAGCGGCCAGCCTCCGGCAGAAGTGCCTGCGCGCATCGCGGGCGAGCTGCTCGACCGCATTGTGGTCCAGCGCTCGCGCGCGCTCTGCAAGCAGATCGAGCGCGAGCAGGGCTCGAACGCACGGCTCCTGTTCCGGCCCGACGCGGCCACGCCCGAGAAGCTCGTCTACGAGGACGTCTACGACGACACCCGCGACGTGCTCGCGCGCTTCCTGCCGCTCTTCGAGACCCAGCGCGAAGCCACCGACGCGGAGACGCCCCCGCTCTCGCTCAAGGTCTACATGTGGGCCGACGTTCGCGACGGCATCCGCGACGCGGGCGAGGTCTCGTCGGTCGTCGGCCTGCAGCGCGTGTTGGTGCTCAAGCGCCTTGAGTCTTCGCCGGTCGCGTTCCTCATCACCCTGCTTCGACTGCTGGCGCTGCACGCGCATCGGCTCAAGCAGCTTGCTAAGCTGTGCCACGAGGTCGGCGACAAGAAGCGCGAGAAGGATCTCGCCGCCGAGCTGGCGGACCTCGTCGACGGTGAGCCCCGTCGAGCGTGAGCGCATCGACACGCTGCTTACCGGCGGCAAGGCGAGGGCGCGCGGCAACGATCTGCTCGAGCGGTGGAGCGGTGCCCACAGCGCGCGTGCTCCGCCGCCGACTCCGACGACCCGCCGCCGCCCCAGCTCGACCTCTTCGGACGAGACGACGACAAGTCGTCTGAGCGCAAGGAGCAGCTCAATCGTCTGTGGAACCTGCGCGAGCACCTCACGCGCGATCTGGCCACGCTGCTCGCGTACGCGCCCGGCCTCGCCGACATCGTCTTCGGCCGCTTCGCCCAGAAGGACTGGCCGCAGCGCTTCATCAACGGCGGCCAGGAGGTCGACTGGCCCAACTCGGCCGCCTGGGCGATGCGCATCGTCACCGACGGCAAGCTGCGGCGCCTGGTGGCGCGCCTGTTGCGCGCGCGGGCCGACGGCCAGAAGGTCATCGTCTTCTCGCAGTTCACCGACACCCTGGCCTACGTCGACTCGGTGCTGCGAGCGGCGCACGCGCTCTCGCGTCAGGAGTGGGCAATCGTCACGGGGCTGCTCGGTGCCGACGTCGGGCGCGCGGTTCGCCACGAGGACGTTCTCGCCCTCGTAGACCGCAGCGCCGTCGTCAGCGGCGAGACCGAAGACCGCGACGCGGTCATCCACGCCTTCGCGCCGTTCTACCGCTCGGTCCGTCGCGCCCGCGCTTGCCCGGCGCTTCGGCCTTCGAACAGCAGCAGCTCGATGCGCTGTGGACCAACGGCTGGACGCAGGCGCTGCGAGCAGCCCACCGACGTCCTCTTCGCTACCGACGTGCTCGCGGAGGGCGTGAACCTCCAGGACGCCGCACTGCTCATCAACTACGACGTACACTGGAACCCGGTGCGGATGATCCAGCGCGCCGGCCGTATCGATCGCCGTCTGAACCCCGCGATCGAGGAGGCCACGAGCTTCCCCGACCTCGAAGGGCTCGCCCGCGACCTCGGAGTCGCGCCGCCGCGCTACTGGTGGCACGAGCACCCACGCACCGCGCCCGTCACCGTGAACCTGCTCTTGCCCAACGAGCTTGAGGCCGAGCTGCAGCTCCGCGAGCGCATCGCCAACAAGACGCTCGCCATCGACTTCACCCTGGGCCTCGAACAAGGCACCGGCGCCGAGGCCGACTGGATGGCCGACTACCGCTTCCGGGGCATCTCGGCCCTCAACGCCTGGCAGGGCGACCGCGCCATCGAGCAGATCGCGGGCTACCAACAACGCCTTCGCCGCCTCATGAGCGAGCGCGGCATCGACGCCGAGTGGCTCGCCGCGTGGAACGGCTGGCTCCGTGAGGTCGGCGGGCGCCAAGACGACCGCATCCTCGCGTGGGCGCAGCTTGGCCGTAAGGGCGGCGAAACCACCGTCTACACGCGGCAGCTCCAACCGCGCCTCGTTGACGGTGTTCCGCACTGGCTGTGGACGACGGCGAAGCCCGCGGACTCGCTGCTCAACTTCTGGCTCGCACTCGACAGCAAGACCTTCCCGGCGGCGACGCGCACCGGCCTTCCGTTCTCCGAGGACGCCTCGCGCCCCATCGCCGCCGAGGACCTCCTCGCGGCCTCGCGGCGCCTTGTCGACGAAGACCCCGCCCTGGAAGAGCTCGGCGACATGCGCCGCCCCCTCCTGCAAGGTGCGTCGGCCATCTCGGCGGGCTTCCTTGGCGCGGAGCCCGATCGGCGCGCCATCGCCGTCAGTGGATTTCGACTCCTTCAGCTTCGTGTTCTCGACGAGGCTGCGCCCGTGAGACCGAGTGAGGAAGCATGAAGAAGGAAGAGTTCGTTAGCCGCATTCTCGATGGTGTTGCGCCCAAGCCGAAGAAGGCGTCGAAGTCGACTTCGGCCGCTTCGTTCAGCGCAGACGATGTCTTCGGCAACGACGACACCACCACGCCCTCGGTTCCGCCGCCCGCCGATACGCGCTTCGCTCAGCTCCTCCTCGAGGAGGTCTTCGCGCACGGTGAGGCGCAGCCCCGTGACGAGATCGTCCGCGGCGACCAGACGACCAGCAAGTTCCTGCCGAACGCCGGCATCTACTGGCCGAAGACCAACGAGCGCCCGTTCCACATCGTGCTCTTCGAGCTCGACAAGAAGGGGCGCGAGCTGCTGGCCGACCCGTTCTTCCGGCAGACCGATCAGCTCGAAGACGCGCTCCACCGCATCGTTCAGGACGTCCTCGAGGGCTTCGAGAAGAAGCGCACGGCGTCCGCCCGGCAAGGGCGCGCAGACCGAGACCCTCTGCGTCGTCTCCATCGTCGACGACCGCGCATCCACATCTGGCCGCCAGCTCGTCTGCTTCGGCACCAAGAGCACCACCACGACGGCGCTAGAGGTGTTCACTCTCCGTGAAGAGGTGCGCGACTGGGATCGGCCCTTGGCTGAGGAGCACCTCGACCAGCTCTTCAGCCGTCACTTCGAGAAGCTCGCGAGCGGCGCCAAGTGGCAGGACGCCTTCATCACGGGCGCCGAGCGCAAGAAGATCAAGGACCTCCTCGCGGTCTGCACGCAGGGGAGCCTGCTCGGGATCGCCGAAGAGGAGTTGCGCAAGAAGCTCCGCGACGTGCTCGACGAGATCGCGGGCTCGTTCGGCATCCACCGCAAGAGCGCGAACCAGAACCGGCGCCTCGACATGATCGAGCTACCCGTGAACCACGGCATCGGCGCCGATCCCGTCGAGTCGCAGAAGCCAGGCTTCAAGAACCCGCTCCAGGGCGTTCGCATCTACGACCGCAACGAGCGGCTCCTCGGCTTCATCGTGTACGTCGCGTCGACCAAGGCGAAGGTCGAGCCGCTGCGCGCAGCGCTCGCGAACAACAACCATTTCCACAACGTCCTCGTCATCTACCCCGACAGCGCCGAGCCGGAGTTGGAGCTCTGGCAGGGCGGGACACCGCTTCGTGGTCGGCTCACGCGAGGCCCGAAGCGGACTCAGTTCGACGGCGAGGGCGGCGTCGTCCAACTCCTGTCGCGCTTCTTCGTCGTCAGCAAAAGCGCCATCGAGAAGCCCAAGCAGCTCGCCGAGGAGCTCGCATGGCGCGCCCAGCATTTGAAGGCCCTCGCCGTCGAGGAGCTCGAGAAGGAAATCGAGGCCGGCAACAACAAGGGCCCGCTCAAGAAGCTCTTCGACACGTTCAACGCTGCGCTCGCCACGCTGACGGTCGCGAAGTTCGCCGACGCCTACGCGCAGACCATCACCTACGGCATGCTGGCCGCACGTTGGATCTCGAGCGGCGAGAGCCCGCTTTTCACGCGCAAGAACCTCAAGGACTTACTTCCCGAGACCAGCGCCTTCCTGAAGGACCTGTTCAACAAGTTGGTGAACTACAACTTCGACAAGAACCTCACCTGGCTGCTCGACGACATCACGAGCCTGCTCGCGCGCACCAGGGTCGCGCAGGTCTTCCAGGACGAGAAGCGCGACCCGTCGATCCACTTCTACGAGGACTTCCTCGACGCCTACGACCCGCAAGTCCGAAAGGACCAGGGCGTCTACTACACGCCAGACGAGGTGGTCTCTTACATCGTGCGGACCGCGCACGCCTCGCTTCAGAACGACTTCGGCCTCCCGCTCGGCCTTGCGGACACGACGACGTGGGCCGCCTTCGCCAAGGCGAAGAAGCTCGCGGTGCCCGATGGCGTGGACCCGAAGGCGCCCTTCGTCCAGGTGCTCGACCCGGCGCTCGGCACGGGCACGTTCCTCCTGCGTGTCATTGAGGTGATCCACGAGACGATGCAGGTCGAGTTCAAAAAGCAGGGGCTCGACGACGAGGCGGTACGGAAGGCGTGGGTGAGCTACGTCCGCAAGGACTTGCTGCCGCGCATCAACGGCTTCGAGTTGATGATGGCGCCCTACATCGTGAGCCACCTGCGCCTCGGTCTCGCGCTGCAGGAGACCGGGGCTTCACGTTCACCAAGAACGACCGCCTGCGTGTTCCTCACCAACACGCTCGAGATGCACACGCCCTCCGCAGCTCTCGTTCATCGGGAGCACGTGGCCGAGGAGGCAAAGGAAGCCGAGCGCGTGAAGAAGGAAGCTGCGATCTCGGTTATCATCGGCAACCCGCCCTACGAGCGCGAGCCCGCCGAAAACGCCGGCAACCACAAAGGCGGCTGGGTGCGCGGCGGCTGGGACGGCTGGCGCGGTGGCGCGCGCTGCTCGAGGACTTTTCGGAGCCCACACGCAATGCCGGTCGCGGTGGCGACCTCAAGAACATCTACAACCTCTACGTCTACTTCTGGCGCTGGGCGATGTGGCGCGTCTTCGATCGCTACAAGGCGCCGGGCATCGTCTCGTTCATCACGGCGTCGTCTTACCTTCGCGGTCCCGGCTTCTCTGGCATGCGCGAGGAGATGCGACGCGACGCCGAGCGTGTCTTCATCTTCGACCTCGAAGGCGACCAGCGCGGCACGCGCATCACCGACAACGTCTTCTGCATCACCATCCCGGTGTGCGTCGGGAGCATGGTGCTCGCCACCACGCCGGACCGCACGACACCCGCGGCGAGCAGCTACAAGCGCATCACCGGTACCCGCGAGGAGAAGCTGAAGGCCGCCGACGCGTCTCGGAAGTTCAGCGACGTCGCATGGATCGCCGCACCGAGTGGCTGGCTTGATGTGCTGATGGCCGGTGGTGCGGCTACCACCCTCGCGAGTTACGACACGTGGCCTGCGGCGACCGAGCGTTTTCCCGTGGCAGCACTCCGGCGCGCAGTTCAAGCGGACGTGGCCAATCGAGTGCGACGTCGA